>DGVE01000200.1 GCA_002395865.1 Lachnospiraceae bacterium UBA4292
CGCAGGCCAGACAGGTACCGCCCGATAACCTGTCGCATTCGCGGCAGATCGCAAGCCGGCGCGAGTAAAGGCTCTCATCGGCTCGCATTTCCGGCTTCATCCTCCCTATCTCCCGCAGAACAGTCTCATACATGCCGCGGTCAGCTTCGGCCAAAAGGCATTTTCTGCATATTCTCTGTTCCATAACCCCCCCCTGTATCAGAGCAGTCCCAGATCCATAAACGTAAACTGGTTGTTCTCCGGAAGGTCTCCGAGTAGTCCAAGCTCGCCCATCTTGTCCGAGAGCGTCTGCGAAATCTTCGCCCTCTGGCGGATGTCCTCCCTCGAGATGAACGGTCCTGCCTTTGCGGCCTGCTCCATGCTGTCCGCGGCCTTGTCACCCATGCCGTCTATGGACGAGAAGCTCGGCATGATCTTCCCGTCGATTATCTGGAAGCGGTTAGCCTTCGCCCTGTAGATGTCTATGGGCATGAAATCGTATCCTCTCGCGAACATCTCCTGAACGATGCGCATATCCTTGAGCGTATCCTGCTCCTTGGCAGAAAGACTGTCCTTTCTGTTCCAGTAGTCGAGCAGCGTGCGGTTCAGCTTGTCATGTCCCATGCACATGAGCTCATATGAGAAGCCTGTCGCTCTTATGGAGAAGTAGGCTGTGTAGTACTCAAGCGGGTAGAACACCTTGCAGTATGCTATTCTCCACGCCATCATGACGTATGCCGCCGCATGCGCCTTTGGGAACATGTATTTTATCTTCTCGCATGACCAGATGTACCAGTCGGGTACCTCATGGTCGATGAGATCCTGCTTCCACTGCGGCCATTTCGCGCTCTTTCCTCCCGCTACCTTGCCCTTTCTTACATCCTCCATTATCTTGAAGGACTGCTCGGGCTCGACTCCCATACCGATCAGGTATGTCATGATATCGTCACGCGTACAGATGGCTGTCGCGATCGTAGCCTTTCCCTCGAGAATAAGCGTCTGCGCGTTTCCGAGCCATACATCCGTGCCGTGCGAGAGTCCCGATATCCTGACCAGATCCGAAAAATGCTGCGGCTTACAGTCAAGTACCATCTGCATGGCGAAATCCGTTCCGAACTCCGGTATTCCCAGACATCCCAGCTTGCAGTTCGTCAGCTGGTCCGGTGTGATCTTCAGTGCTGAGGTATTCTGGAACAGACTCATGACCTCGGGGGAATCGAGAGGAAATGTCCTCGGATCCAGCCCGGTCAGATCCTGCAGCATCCTTATCATCGTGGGATCATCATGTCCCAGAATATCCAGCTTAAGAAGGTTCTGGTCGATCGAGTGGTAATCGAAATGTGTGGTGACTATCGCAGTCGTCTGATCGTTTGCGGGGTGCTGTACGGGTGTGAAGGTATTTATATCCTCACCCAGTGGAAGTACTATGATGCCTCCCGGATGCTGTCCGGTCGAGCGCCTCACTCCCACGCATCCTAAAACTATCCTGTTGATCTCGGCTGTTCTCTTCGACTGTCCCCTCTCCTCATAGTAGTTCTTTATATATCCGAACGCGGTCTTATCCTGCAGCGTCGCTATGGTGCCCGCCCTGAAGGTCTGTCCCGCACCGAAGATAACCTCGGTATACGCATGCGCCTTCGACTGGTACTCACCTGAGAAGTTGAGGTCTATATCGGGCTCCTTGTCGCCCTTGAAGCCCAGGAAGGTCTCAAAAGGTATGTCGAAGCCGTCCTTTTTAAGCGGCTGCCCGCACACGGGACATATCTTATCCGGCATATCGCAGCCCGCGGCTCCCGCGTACTTCTTCACATCCTCAGAGTCGAAATCGCTGTAGCGGCAGTTCTCGCAGTAGTAGTGGGGGCTCAACGGGTTTACCTCCGTGATACCTGACATGGTAGCCACGAATGAAGAGCCTACCGAGCCTCTCGAGCCGACCAGGTAGCCGTCCTCATTGGACTTTTTGACCAGCTTCTGGGCAATGATATACATGACCGCGTAGCCGTTGCTTATTATGGAATTGAGCTCGCGCTCCAGTCTCTCACTCACTATCTCCGGCAGAGGATCGCCGTACTTGGCCTTCGCCGTCTTGTAGCACAGCTCACGCAGCGTCGTGTCCGAATTCGGTATGACGGGCGGACATTTATCGGGGCGCACAGGGGTTATGTAATCTATGCGGTCCGCGATCATATTTGTATTGGTGACCACGACCTCATACGCCTTCTCCGGCCCCAGATACTCGAACTCCTCGAGCATCTCGTCGGTGGTCTTAAGATACAGCGGCGGTTGGTCGTCGGCATCCTTGAAGCCCTTGCCGGCCTGAAGTATCCTTCTGTAGACCTCGTCCTCGGGGTTGAGAAAATGCACATCACCCGTGGCCACGACCGGCTTATTGAGACTTCTGCCCAGCTCGACCACGCGTCTGTTAAGGTCCTGAAGGTCTCCTACGGAGAACACCACCGGCTCCTTCTCCTTTAACAGGTACATATTGTTGCCTGTGGGCTGGATCTCGAGATAGTCGTAGAACTGCGCTATCTGCGATATCTCCTCCTCTGTCTCTCCCCTGAGTATCGCCTCCATCAGCTCGCCGCTCGCGCAGGCGCTGCCTACCAAAAGACCCTCGCGGTGCTTGACCAGCATGGACTTGGGTATCCTAGGGGTCTTTGCGAAATAGTCCAGATGCGACATGGAGATGAGCTTATACAGATTGATCCTTCCGACTGTGTTCTGCGCGAGTATGATCACATGGTTGCTGCGGAGCTTTTTGATGGTCTCCGCATCCACCTTTGCGAACTCCGCCAGCGCGTCCAGATCGTTTATGCCCTGCCGCGATGCCCTTGCGGCCAGCTCGATAAATATGCCGCCGCAGCATCTTGCGTCGTCCACGGCCCTGTGGTGGCTCTCGAGCTCCACGCCGAGGTCCTTTGCCACGACATCGAGCTTATAGCGCGACAGGTGCTTTAGCTGCGCTCTGGCCATACCTAAGGTATCTACATATGTCGGCAGAAACTCTTTGCCCATCACAGCCGCCTTCTGAGTCATGAAGGACATATCGAAGTCCGCGTTATGCGCCACCATCACGCAGCCCTCGCAAAAGAGCAGAAACTCAGGCAGCACCTCCTCGATGGTTCTCGCGGATGCCACCATGCCATCATTTATTCCTGTCAGCTTCTCTATGTGGGGCGGTATGGGTATCTGTGGATTCACAAAGCATCCGAAATCATCCACCACCTCACCGTTTTTGATCTTAACGGCACCGATCTCGATCACACGGTCATTGACCGGTGAGAAGCCGGTGGTCTCTATATCGAATGCCACAAATGTCGTGTCGGCAATGCTCTGTCCCGCGCTTCTGGTGACGGTCTTCTTCAGGTCATCGACCAGATATCCCTCGCAGCCGTATATCACCTTGAATGGATCGCCCTTTAACTTGCCCTCCATGAGGTGGAACGCGTCCGTAAAAGCGTGCACTACGCCGTGGTCGGTGATAGCCAGAGCCTTATGACCCCAACGCTTGGCAGTCATTATAAGATCTGCGGTATCTCCCACGGCATCCATCTCACTCATCTTGGTGTGGCAGTGAAGCTCGACCCTCTTCACGGGTGCGTTGTCGGAGCGCTTTACCCTGAAATCCTCTCCCTTTCTGATGCCCACGCATGAATTGATGATGAAATCCTTGTCATACGAATCAAACTGGCATGAACCTTTAAGCTCTATGAACTCACCGATCTTGAAATCGTCCTCGAACTCGGCCTTGTACTCTCCCGCTATAAACAGCTTGCACATGATGGAATCGGTGTAGTCTGTGACTGCAAATATGGCCAGGACCCTTCCGGATCTGAGCTCTCGTGTCTCCATGGAGCATATCTGGCCGCGGACCACGACTGAGCCGAAATCGCCCTTGAGCTCCTCGATGGGCGTGTACTCCCTCTCGTCGAACTTTCTGCCGTAGATGTATCCCGGCTCATCCGTCTTCTTATAGTGTATGGGAGCCTGATTGTCCTCGCCCTTATCCTTGCCCCTGCGTGAAAGCTTTCCGCTCCTGACGCCCTTGCCTTCCTGCGGCTTATCCTGCGCGGGTGCGCTCTTCTCGGGCTGACTATCCTGTGAGGTCTCATCGTCCGTGAGCACGAAGGGTATATCCTCCTGCGCCTCGGGAGCGATGAGGTGCGCGCTCTCCTTTTCGGTGAAGCGTTTTTCAAACTCCTCGCTGTCCTTGTACTCTATCACCACAGGCGTATCGAAGCCGCATTTGTCCAGCATGATTCTGAAGAGATCCTTCTTTATGTCATTCTCCTTCATGCGGGTAATGGGGGAATCGTAGGCCTTGATATGAAGAGAACCGTCCACCTCTGTCCAGTCCGAGTACATGAGCATACCGTACTCCTGGCTCGATATGGTGGACAGTTCCTCCATTATACTGTCCTTGTACTCCTTTATGAGCAGCTCCACCGAGTATCCCGCAGGCAGATTGAAATGCTCATGGACCACTATGGCTACGTCCGAATCCGGGAAGATCTGTCTCTTTATCTCCTCCTCCAGACGTCTGACCATGTACCTGGGGATTATGTAATCGCTGACCATGCAGACATTTATCTGCGAATGATCACCTGAATAGTATATCCTGCTGATATAAGAGTTGCCAAACATTTCCGCCGCCTGACGCGAAAGCTCAAGCGAGGGAAATGCCATACGAAATTCCATATTTGTTCCTGCCATCTTATCCTGTCTTTCTAACTGCTTCGTTTCATTGACTTTAGTCTCTATAGTACACTATCGGACCGCTTTTCACAATGAATATCGTGTATTTTAAAAAAACACCTTGCAAAAGCAGGATTCTCTGCTACAATATCGTGGGTCATGTTGTTTTACACAGCGGACAATGTCTGTCTGCGGAAAGGAAATGCTATGATAAGTACAAGCGGTGTCACTCTCAGGCTCGGCAAGCGCGCACTGTTTGAGGATGTGAACATAAAATTTACCGAGGGCAACTGCTACGGTCTCATCGGCGCAAACGGTGCCGGTAAATCCACATTTTTAAAGATACTCTCGGGCGAGCTCGAGCCCACGAACGGCTTCGTATCCATCACTCCCGGCCAGCGCCTTTCAGTCCTGGAGCAGGACCATTTCAAGTATGACGCGGAGACTGTCCTCAACACCGTCATGATGGGCAACGCAAGGCTCTTCGAAGTCATGCGCCTCAAGGACGAGATCTACGCCAAGGAGGAGTTCTCCGAGGAGGACGGCATAAAAGCAGCTGAGCTCGAGGAGGAGTTCAACAATATGAACGGCTGGGAGGCTGAGGCCGATGCCGCCGATCTCTTAAACGGTCTCGGCGTCGAGACCGAGCTCCACTGCAAGCTCATGGGCGACCTGAACGGCCCCGAGAAGGTGAAGGTACTTCTCGCGCGCGCCCTCTTTGGAAACCCCGACATCCTTCTGATGGACGAGCCCACGAACCACCTGGATCTGGCCGCCATCGCATGGCTGGAGGAGTTCCTCATCAATTTCAACAATACCGTCATCGTGGTCAGCCATGACAGATACTTCCTCAACAAGGTCTGCACACAGATCGCGGATATCGACTACTCCAAGATCCAGCTCTACGCAGGAAACTACGACTTCTGGTATGAGTCCAGCCAGCTGATGATCCGCCAGATGAAGGAGGCCAACAAGAAGAAGGAGGAGAAGATCAAGGAGCTGCAGGAATTCATACAGCGTTTCTCCGCAAATGCCTCCAAATCCAAGCAGGCGACCTCCAGAAAGCGTGCCCTTGAAAAGATCGAGCTCGAGGAGATCAAGCCCAGCAGCCGAAAATATCCGTACATCGACTTCCGTCCCGACCGCGAGATCGGCAACGAGGTGCTCTTCGTAAAGAACATCTCGAAGACCATTGACGGCAGGAAGGTGCTCGACGACGTGTCATTTACACTGGGACATGACGACAAGGTGGCATTCGTCGGAAGCGACGAGCTCGCAAAGACCACTCTCTTCAACATCATCATGGGTATCACAGAGCCGGACGAGGGAACGGTGAAGTGGGGCATCACCACTTCGCAGGCATATTTCCCTAAGGATAACTCCTCAGAGTTCGACAACGACCTCACTATAGCCGACTGGCTTCAGCAGTACTCTCCCGTGAAGGATATCACCTATGTTCGCGGCTTCCTCGGAAGAATGCTTTTTGCGGGCGAGGACGGCGTGAAAAAGGTCAGAGTCCTCTCCGGAGGCGAGAAGGTCCGCTGCATGCTCTCAAAGATGATGATCAGTGGAGCGAACTGTCTGGTATTCGATGAGCCCACCAACCACCTGGACATGGAATCGATCACCGCCCTCAACAACGGAATGATGAAGTTCCCCGGTGTTATACTCTTCTCATCGCGTGACCACCAGATCGTACAGACCACGGCCAACCGCATCATAGAATTCATCGGCGGCAAGATAATCGATAAGATCACGACCTACGACGAATACCTCGCAAGCGACGAGATGGCCATGAAACGCCAGATCTTTTCGGTGCACGAGGACGACGAGAACGACAACTGATCGCGTATACCATAATAACAAAGAGGCAGCCCCCAAAAAGGGACTGCCTCATATTTATGTTCTTTTTTAGTACAGTATCTGCTGAAGCAGACTTACGGTGTAGTTGAAGTCAGGCAGAAGGTTGTAGTTCTGCGATACGAAATGACCGTCAAACGGCACTCTGTACTGCTCCAGCGGATATGAGAGATACGTGAGCACATTCAGTATCAGCGAGGTCATCTTGTCGCCCGGTATATTGTGGGTGACCAGAGGAAGTGCAGTGTTCAGGAAGCTGTTGATGCTTCCTATATCCATGCCCTTCAGTTTCTGGAACATGAGCGTGAGCACCGTTCTCTGTCGCTGCGTTCTGGCGTAATCGGAGCCGACATACCTTATACGCATGTAAGCGACAGCCTGCATACCGTTGAGATGCAGCGATCCTTCCGATACATAGTATTCATTCGGATTTAGGCCTACGCCTCTGCACATCTCGTTGATATAATTGTTGGCGACTCTGGCTTCATCAGCCGAAATGGAAAGATCCACGCCTCCGATGGCATCGATGATCTCGATCATGCTGTAGAAGTTCACTCTCGCGTAGGCGTTCACGTTTACACGGAAGTTCTGCTCTATCGTCTGGCAAAGAAGCGGCCCTCCTCCTACTGCATGCGCGGCATTCAGCTTTCTTGCGCCGTAGCCGGGGATATTTACATAGGTATCCCTCATGAAGGAGGTCATATAGATTCTCTGCTTCGCAGTATTGATAGTGAGCAGGATCATCGTATCCGAGTTGCCGTTCCAGTTCGAGCCCGCACGGTTATCGACACCTATCAGAAGGATGTTGTATACATCCGACGATGATGCTATGGGCGTAGCCTGCTGTACCGAGGACTGCTGCTGCATGACGCTCGACTCCACGACCTTGGCCTGCTCCTCTATGGACGCTATTATATCGGGAGTCAGCTTGCTGAGGTCGATCTCGACCTGCTCCGTTCCGATGACCACTCCGGCCGCGTCAGTCACTTCCACTTGAGTGAAATACTGTTGGCTCTGAGCCTCCTGCTTATCTATCTCGGCCAGAATGGAGCTGGCCACCTCGCGTGCAAGTGTCGTCTGGTCCTCATCGGCCTGATAATCCATCTTACCGATGTAATGCTGAATAAGGAAATATGCCGCTCCCGCCACTATAAGGCACACCACCGCGATCACGCAAAGTGTGATGAGTATCGCACGCATCACTCTGTTGGCTTTAGATCTCTTTTTTCTTTTTACGGTCGACTTTTTGACGGCCTTCTTCTTTTCTTCCATTACCTACCTTGTCCTTTTTGAAGGTCGAAATACGCGAGCAGGGCAGCCACCGTCTTCGCGTCGGTTATCTGTCCGCCGTATATCATACCCTTTAATTCTTCCGCGGAGTATGCCTCTATATCCAGAAATTCCTCGTCATCAGGGTGTGCGTCTCCCTTTTTCAGGTTTTTCACAAGAAAAACTTCCGTGGTCTCGTTGCAGAAGGCAACCGCGGTCACTATCTTGAAAACAAACTGCACATCCTCGCGCGCCGCAGTGTAGCCTGTCTCCTCGGAAAGCTCCCTGAGCGCGGCCGAACATCCGTCCTCATCAGGGTCATCCTTGGCGCCTGCCGGTATCTCCAGACTGTATGCGTCGATGGCCGGCCTGTACTGCCTCACCATAAGTATACGACCGTCTCCGCGAACCGCCACGACTCCCGCACCGCCTCCGTGTCCTATAAAATCCCACGAGGCCCTGCTTCCGTCAGGGAACTCCATCACATCCTCATACACGGTGAGGATGCTGCCCCGGTATCTTTTTATCCTGTCGACTCTTTTGATCTGCTCCATATCAGTCAGCGGCACTTGTCATAGCACTTTTGTGTAGCCGCAAATACCGCCTTCCTGAAGCCGTTCTCCTCGAGTGCCGAAACTCCCGCGATAGTGGTTCCTCCGGGCGAGCAGACATCATCCTTGAGCTTTCCGGGGTGTTCACCCGTCTCTAGAACCATTTTGGCGGCTCCGAGAAGTGACTGCGCGCAGAATTCATATGCCATTTTTCTGGGCATTCCGCACTTTACCACGCTGTCGGCCAGAGCCTCGATAAACATATACGCGTATGCGGGAGAGCTTCCGCTCGCGCACACGACCGCGGGGATAAGACTCTCGTCCACCTTCACGCACCTTCCGAAGGCGCCGAATATCTCACCTATCAGTGCCTTCTCGTCGTCCGTGAACTCCTTATCGTCGTACGCTATACCGGTCATTCCCTCTCCTACGAGTGCAGGGGTGTTCGGCATGGCTCTCACGATCCTGCGGTCGATGCCCAGCTTCTCCTTCAGCTGATCGATGCTCACGCCGGGAGCGAGGGAAATGATCACATTGTCCCTTTTAACGATGTCCTGGATATTCTTCAGAACCTTGGGATACACTACCGGCTTCACCGCGAGAACTATATACTTGCACTTGCTCGCAAGCTCTGCGTTCGAATCGCAGTACATCACACCGGTCTCTTTAAATATCTCCTTTGCGTGCTCCTCGTGAGCCACGGTAAAGAGCATATCCGTGACATCCGCCTTCTTGAGAAGGCCTCTCATCATGGCTGAGCCCATATTGCCCATGCCGATAAATCCGATCTTATCCATATCAGCCCTTTGTCTCCAGTAGTTTGTCAGCGCTCACGAGCTTGACACTCAGAACAAATATCTTCGCAGCCTCCTCAAGCTCCTCAGGTGTGGGGAACGAAGGCGCAATGCGGATATTTGAATCGTGCGGATCCTTCCCGTAGGGATAGGTGGCGCCTGCGCCTGTCATGACCACCCCGGCCTCTTTGGCCTTCTCGACGATCTCCTTTGCGCAGCCGTCAAGCGCATAGAAGGATATGAAATAGCCTCCCTTCGGCTTTCTCCACGTACCGATGCCTAGCTCACCCAGCTCGCTCTCCAGTATGTTAAGGACCGCCTCAAACTTCGGGCGGAGTATCTCCGCATGCTTCTCCATGTGCTTCTTCATACCCTCAATGTCGCCGAAGTACTTCACATGTCTTAACTGGTTCACCTTGTCATGACCGATGGTCTGCACGGTCATCTGCTTCTTGAAATCAGCTATATTCCTCTTCGAGGTTCCCATGGCCGCGATACCGGAGCCGGGGAATGTCACCTTCGATGTGGAGCAGAACTTATACACCATGTCCGGATGTCCGGCCTTCTCGCACTCGTGAAGTATCTCAAGTATCTCCGCCTGATCATCCGGATACAGGTGATGGATGCAGTAAGCGTTGTCCCAGAAGATTCTGAAATCCTCGGCAGCAGGCTTAAGGTTCGCGAACCTCTTGACTACCTCGTCAGAGTACACGATGCCGTCAGGGTTCGAGTATTTCGGAACGCACCATATACCCTTCACCAGGGGATCGTTATTAACATACTTCTCCACGAGATCCATATCAGGGCCGTCGTCATTTAACGGGATGTTTATCATCTCTATGCCGAAGTACTCTGTAATGGCGAAATGCCTGTCGTAGCCGGGCACGGGGCAGAGGAACTTCACCGGCTCGTCGTATTTACACCAGGGCTTCGCACCGCACACGCCCTTGGAATATGCGTGCGCCACCATGTCGAACATGATATTCAGGCTCGAATTTCCGAAAATGATTATATTGTCCACGGGGACTTCGGTCATGGCAGCAAGAAGCTGCTTAGCCTCTATAATGCCGTCGAGCACACCGTAGTTTCTGCAATCCGTACCCTGCACGCCCACGAGCTCGCTCTCGGACGACAGCACATCCATAAGCCCCATGCTGAGGTTGAGCTGCGCAGCGCCGGGCTTACCTCTCGACATATCAAGCTTCAGGCCCTTGGCCTTTATCTTTTCAAACTCCACCTCGAGTCTGTTTCTCTCCTTCAGCAGCTCGTTCCTGCTCATCTCCTGATAGGTTTTCATGGAAGCCTCCGAATAATCCTTTATTATGCACCGCCGCCTGTGACAGTGTTTGCTCGTGTATTTTAATACATATCGTCCGAAAAAGCAAGTAAAAAAAGAGGAACCGCCTTTCGGCGACTCCTCCCTGTGTGTTTCCTTTATTTCGCGTAGTCGATAGCTCTTGATTCCCTGATAACATTTACCTTTATGTTGCCGGGATACTGAAGCTCGCTTTCGATCTGCTTCGAGATATCGTGAGCCAGAAGCACCATATCCGCATCGGATACCTGCTCGGGCACCACCATAACCCTGATCTCGCGACCTGCCTGAATAGCAAAAGACTTGTCTACTCCCTTGTACGAATTAGCTATTTCCTCTAACTGCTTTAGACGCTTTGTGTAAGTCTCGAGTGTCTCTCGCCTTGCACCGGGTCTTGCGGCGGATATGGTATCCGCAGCCTGCACGATGCATGCTATGAGGCTCGTAGGCTCACAATCTCCGTGGTGAGACGCCACGGCATTGATGACGATGGGTGATTCCTTGTATTTTTTACACAACTCAACACCGAGCTCAACATGTGAGCCCTCCATTTCATGATTAACGGCCTTACCTATATCATGAAGCAGTCCGGCGCGCTTTGCGAGACGGACGTCAAGTCCGAGCTCGGCTGCGAGTATACCGGCCAGATGAGCAACCTCAATGGAATGTTTGAGAACGTTCTGTCCGTAGCTGGTCCTGTATCGCATCCTTCCGAGCAGCTTTACAAGCTCGGGGTGAATGCTGTGGATGCCAACCTCCAGAACTGCGGATTCGCCTTCCTCCTTGATGATGTTCTCGACCTCTTTCTGGGCCTTCTCCACCATCTCCTCGATCCTCGCGGGATGGATACGTCCGTCCACGATCAGCTTCTCGAGTGCGATCCTCGCAACCTCGCGCCTTACCGGATCGAAGCCTGAAAGCACTACCGCCTCAGGTGTGTCGTCAATGATGAGCTCGACACCCGTCATCGTCTCAAGTGTACGGATGTTTCTGCCCTCGCGGCCGATGATTCTTCCCTTCATCTCATCGTTGGGAAGAGGTACTACGGAGATGGTGGTCTCAGCCACATGGTCCGCGGCGGTACGCTGTATCGCGCTTACGACATACTCCTTAGCCTTCTTGTCGGCCTCCTCTTTAGCTTTAGCGTCTAATTCTTTGATAAGCTTTGCAGTGTCAAGTTTGATTTCGTCTTCAACGGATTTTAATAATAATTCTTTTGCCTGTTCAGAGGTCAGACCCGAGATCCTTTCAAGCTCCTTCTTCGCCTTCTCGGCAAAGCTGTCCACTTCCTGTTTTCTGCGGTTGAGATCATTCTCCCGCTGCGCCAGACTGTTCTCTCTCTTCTCGAGATTATCCATCTTCTTGTCCAGAGCCTCTTCCTTGTTGGCCACGCGCTTCTCCGAGCGGTTCAGCTCGTTGCGGCGCTCCTTGATCTCTTTATCGATCTCGGCCTGCTTTTTCATGGACTCCTCTTTTGCTACAAGAAGAGCCTCACGCTTTAAGGTCTCTGCCGACTTTTCGGCTTCCTCGAGAATTTCCTTGCTCCTGTCCTGCGCGCTGCCTATCTTGGCTTCCTCCACCTTGCGGCGGTTCGCGTTGATCAGGTTGGCAATAACAAATCCCAGAATGGCGGAGATAACAGCACTGCCTGCCGCGATAGCGATCACATACTCTACGGGCATCGGATTACCTCCTCATTATTAAATTGTCATTGTACGAAAAATGTTCGAAACTACAACGCTTCTATTCTATATGCAATAAAACAAATTGTCAAGGATAAATTTGTTCTTTATGCACATTCCGACTTTTTTCTTTTGATGAGAAGGACGCCCGCGATCACTATCAACGGGATAATGACAAGCAGAGCTGTCCTTGCGGGATGTGTAAATACACCCGTGGGCACTACTCCGTCGAGGCGGTTGGTGACGGTCAGGGTCGTGGAGACGGTGAACGGGAATTCCATAGCTTCGCAGGGTTGAGCTTCACCATCTCCGAGTTTGAACGTGGATGTATATCCCTCGTTGTCCTCAGATACCAAGACGCTAACGCCTGCAGGGAGAACTATCTCCACCTTTTCACCGTGCTTTAGCGTAAATGTATCGCCCGAAGTAAGCATATTAGACTGCTGCTGACCATTCTTAGCCCAGACGTACTCATGCGTACCCGTTCCACCCGAGAATGTTACGGTAAATGTAAATTCCTTCGACCTGCTTCCGAAAGCGCCCTCCACCTTCTTCTCGATGGTGAGCACATTTTCTACCGTGGTATCCTCCTCATTGGGAGCACTGATGGTAAATACGAAGCCGTCATCTGTCTCTAACAGCTGACCGGTTCCGCTTATCATGGAAGGCACGCCGAGAGGTGAAATGCGGAACACAATGTCCTCGTCTTCACCCGGTGTCAAATAGCCGAATGGCGCCTGAGTCTCCGTAAGGAAATAAACCGCACCATCCTTGCCGGGGTTGATCACTCTGCCGCTACTACCTCCGCAGATATAGACCACGCCGTCCACAGTGACCATATCCTCGAAACCAGTCATCGGGTCTTTATTCTTCACATAGCCGCTGATGGTCGTATTAGCCTGCTTATAGAGGGCGAAATGAGCCCCTCCGAGTGCTTCGTCATTATCCGCAGAATCGAATTTGGATATCTTCAGGTTGAATTTTTTATTATATACATCAACATAAGCAGTTATTCCGTTAGATCCGTGCTTGTAGTTTGCCCATTTTGTATCTTTGGAATCTGTGTTGCCCCAAACAGTGGTTCCGTCCTCATAGTACAGTGTCACTGAATCATCGGCATTAACCATGAAACGGAATGTCTTCTGAAGTCCCACATATCCTGCCGGCGCCATGGTCTGGGTCAGAGTATACAGCTTATTTCTCTCAAAGCCATACATCATGGTCACGAGACCCTCGGCATTTGATGTATATGTTCCGACGGTATTGCCCGTAGCGTCCTTTAATACGAATGTACCGCCCTTAAGAGGCATGGTGCTTTCCCAGACAAAGAGTCTGATGGCAAGGCCGCCCTTTCTGGTATTGACCACGGTATCGGTCCTCGATGAGCCATCGAAAGTGCCCTGCTCGTAGGTGACCACGTATTCGTATACCTTTTCATTCGTCTCATTATCGGGTGTGGCATCCGCTGTTCTAACGGCTGTAAACCCCGCGCTGTCACCGCTTTCAAGAACAGTTATACCTGTATAACCACTCACATGTCCATCCGCATCAACGGTAATGGAATCGCCCGTCAAAAGAACTTCTTTGACTACATATCCGTCAAGATTTGTTCTCTCTCCACCTCCGGCAAGAGGCTTAAGAGTCGTCCAGAAATAGTATGTCGATGTATCCGGAGACTCGATCTTTCTGACAGAATCATCTACAAGATCGCCATCCGCATAGACAGCCACATATATCGCAGAATGACCTGTAGTTAAATCAAGATCGCTCCACTTCTTCTTTACACTCAGGCCGTAGCCCCTCTTGTTGTGGACCTCTACCTGAGGATTGCCATCAACCGCGATGATACGTCCCACATTCACGGGACTTCCATCCTCAACAAAGTATGAGGGTATATCCTCCTGGGTATTATCTGCATTGATCTTGCTACCCATGACGCGCTCATAGCCCACGAGACCATAGCCGGGCTTGACATCCTCAGTCACTTTGAACGTGGTGCCTATCGGGAGTCCGGGAACGACTATAGAGTAACCTGCGGGTATCTGTGAAATGGCGCCGAAGCCCGATGTCTTAAATGTGACATCATCATATTTGACGCCATCCACCGGTCCTTCTTTGAGCTGATTAAGCACAGCTCTGCTGTATTGCAGAGAAGTCTCGACAAAGGTAAGTGTTACCGGATCGAACCTGCAAAGCATCTTATTGCGAGATATGACATGATAGCTGTACATATTCGCAAGGGTAAGTCCGCTCTCGCCCTTGGATGAGAGATACAGTCTAAAGCTGAATGTCGCGGGATCATCAAGGATCTCGTTATCATTCTCATCGAGAAGCTTCTTGGTTATAAGCAAATCCTTTATAACATCAGCATTTACGTGGTTATCAAAAGCAATGCTCGGGCGTACCTCCGCAGAGCCCCACTCAGAGGAATAGCTTTTCAGATCACCCTTGACCTCGATCCTGTCGCTCGGAACCTGCTGATCATTGATAGTAACTTCATCGTAGACCGAGGTATCCACAGCGCACTCTACTATCCTGTAAGTGATAGTATCGTCGGGGAAGGAGATCTCAACATTCTTCGTAGGGTTGATGAAATAGATGCTTTGGTAAGCATCATTATCAGAAAAGCCCGGAGGACGATATTTTCTTACATATGTAACCGGCTGGCTGGAGTTCTGATAGGTGACCCTGACATGCTGATCATCATTTGCAAGGAGATGCTCATCACCGGGTTCGCCATTCGGTCCATCCGGAAGAGTGTAGTAGATCTGGAAGGGATACTCCAGAAAATCCAGATCCAGAAGCTCTGCACCGGGGCCGCTTACAGTCTTGCCAACCACTACGTGTCCGGGGGTAACTGAAGCTATGTTAAAGCGCATGTGAAGGTTGGACGCTCCCGCACCCCTCTCCATATAGAACGCACGCATAGTGTGCGGAGTGTAATCCTTGAAGATATACTGCCCCTTACCATTGTCTTCGAATATCTCATCCAGCTTTGCTTCGATATTCTCTACGCCTCTGTCCTCATAATTTTTTCTGAAGATCTCTTTAAGGGTTGTTTTTGTCTCAACTCTGGCGGTATTACCGCTGTTTACCAGGCTGTAGATGACTTCACCTGTTCGGAAGTTAACTCTTCCCTGTTCGGCACTGTGGCAGCCGCCCAGATCTATCACGAGCTCACCGTCTACATAAAGCCAGAAGTCATCGTCACCCATGAAGTCGAATATTATATCATGTCCCCATGCATCCAGGCCGCTGGCGGTCTGAATAAAGCCGGCGCTCATCTCCATTCCAAAGAAATAATCAGGATTATTTATGAGATGCAAAGCCTCATATTTTCTGGGGTCATCCTCTTCAAGCTTGCCCTCTGCAGTATTTGACGCAAGCGCGTACATACCGTACAGATTCTTCGGGCTGGCAGTTGAGTATGATCCCGCCGATATCGTGTTGTACGGATAGAACTGTCCGTGCTGAAGAGTGGGTTTTGTCGCGGAATTTGTAGTTCCAAGTTCGCGGTACACAGTAAAATTCCGTCCATTTTCACCGGCGGAATTGCCGACCAGAGTAGCAAAGTTCTGGCAGCTGTCGAACTCGAAATAACCACTCGAATTATGCACGCTTTGAAGGAAGAGGTGGTTGACCAGCTCCGCTCCCTCATACATATCGCGGAGGGATCCTCCGAGATTATTAAATACGACCGTCGGGTAGCCGACATCTCCCGTTCCTGCATATGTCAGATTTGTCGATAACAGTCCTCGCGTATTAGCATAGTCACCACCAAAATAATCCCTCGTTACGATACTGTCTTTGGCAGTGTTCGATCCAATGTTTGCGAAGTTGATCATCTTCATGGTGATACCATATTCGCTGTTATCAAGTGTCACCACCTCATGAAGTCTGTCACTTAGATTGAGTTCCTCAAGTGTTGCAAAATAGAAAGGTACCGAGACAGATTCAGCGCACGGAACCAGCATGGTCTTCTCATCATTCGGCTTCATGCCTATGTACGCGTAATACGTATTATCCCATGCTACGATGTCCGTATAGTATTCGCCGTTCCTTCTTCCCGGCAGACCAACACCTATGGTATGATCCGAGAGAATCTGGTCTCCCACCATCTGAGGCGCAATATACTTCTCCGAGTAAGGATTATACAGCTCATAGTAAAAGTTCGGTTCCTTGGTGACAGAATCATAGTATTCGGTGAACTCCCACTCCAGTGAACCTGTACCATCTCCCAGCCAAAGGAGCTTACCACCGCTTGCATAGCAAGGGTAAAGACCACCCTTGTGGTCTATGGCATACATATCGTATCTCTTGTCGTCATCATCCCACAATCTGGTGTAAATAATATACTTCTTGCCGTTCTCTATTTCGAGATCACTGATTCTGTCCGCCGAATAGGTTATAAGGTCATCATCACCGAGGGCAGCAAAATCAAGAAGAGTGAGCAGGGTATTGGCGCCTGTGCCATCTGAAAGTGCAAACGAAACTGTCGTCACGCCATTCACATCGGTCATGGAGAAGCTTATGGGACGTCCGCCATACGATAGGCTGACCTTACCCTGAGTTCCGGGGGTGAGTTTAAACTCCGCTGCTCCATCAGCAGAAGTCATCAGTAAATCATCTCCGCTTACACCGAGATACTTCTCAGTCCCACCGACAGATGCCGAAAGCTTATACTTATCACCGCCTGTACTGTGGAAGGTCCATCTGGTTATCTCACTACCCTGGTCCACAAAATAAGTTGTGCCTCCAGAGGTTGCAGTCTGATGAGTTACGAGCTCAACAAGCGAGTGCACGTCATCATCCGCCATAAGGGCATAGCCGTGCGTCCCGCCGGTGTAATTCATAAGGCCATATGTCTTACCGTTGAGATATGTATAGTCGCCTTGGGGTGGATTGTATACCCACATCCAGATCTGTGCATTATCAACAGCAGTACCAGACCATGAGGCAAAGCTCTTTCCCCCCGCATTACCCTGCTGGTTCCAACAGTACCTGCTGGTTCCGGTTCCGCTTCCCGCTATATAAAAGCCATTGTTATCTGAATTTCCATACCTCTCTATAGAGAACACAGATGCAGAAGAAGCATCAACATAATTCAGGCTGGTACCCGACTGGATCACATATTGTCTGTTTCCATGATCATCCAAGCAGTATATCTTACAGCTAATAGTTTTACTGTCAGGATTATATGAAATAACATCAAAATAATACGGTGCCGCCTTGCTGAGCAATTGAGATGCGTTGGAATTAGGGTTACTGTATGTGTCAGTGGTCTTGGTTATACCGGTACGTCCGTCATTATTAATCGTCATTATTTTGTTTGTTGCAAAATAATCATTTCTAGTCGACAGATAAATATCCTTGCCGGCAGTTATAGCCTCATAGAGCTCCTGTATAGTATTTGCTTTTGCAAAGCTTCCGGATGTGAACTCACCCACTTCCTCCACTATCTCATACACACTCAGCCCATAAGCATAGAAACTGATCTTCCCATCCTCAACGGTGAACTCGGTCACCTGCTCGCGGGTACCGTCGTCTTTGATATGCCAAAGGGAGATACCCGCGCCCTCCGTGATCACGGGGTCGGTTATCTCTACATAAAGGGGATGCTCTTCGTTCGGCTGGTACTCATCCTCGCCGTTTAATATGGTTATGTCGTACGCGGCTATGCCGTCGTGCTCACCGGAGACGTCCACGGCCTCGACCACTGCGCCCCCGGGCATCATTCCGTCGACCGATACGACCTGACCGGCCTCCTCGCCGTTAGGGTAGAGCTCTATGCTTCTGTGGCAGAGTTCATCATCCGCCACTGTAGTCCCATTATCTTCAGAAGTTTCATCACCGGATGTTTCGGTATCCCCGGTGGTCTCCTCATCATTTTCGGAGTTGTCCGTATCCCCGGTGGTCTCCTCATCATTTTCAGATGTTTCCTCCTCGGAAGTCTCCTCCTCTGCAGAAGTCTCCTCCACCTCTTCAGCAAAGGATGTAAAGGTATAGAATGCCCCCGACATATTCGAAAGCAGAAGGGCTATGGCGCAGAGCACGCATAAAATGCGTCTTAATCCATCACTCATCACTGCCCTCCTCTCTGCCGAACAGGCCAAAAAGGAACGCGAACATTCCGATCACGAATGAAATGACAGCGATGCAAGATACCGCAGACAGCGGCGTGGTATCGCCAGTGATGGATATCGGATCATCCACGTCGGTCTCGGGGACTATCGGATCCCTGCCAGATTGATCCCCCATCACGCCGTTGTGAAACTGTATCCTTTCGGTCTTGCCGGCTTTGCCATCGATGGCAGCGCTAACCGAATAGATCAGCTCATCATCGCCGGAGTTCTCCACAAACACTGTGAGTATATAAATATTGCTGTCGTATTCAATATCGGGGTCCTCGCCCTTCTCCTCAAATATGCGATATCTGAAGGTTCCGGGCTCGGTTATCTCTATCTCAAAATACCCCTCTCCCTCCTCAGAGATCTCTATTAGATCGGAGGCCGGAACAGGCGCATAATTATTGTCAGTCTCAATACGAATCTTGTAGACATGCGTACCCTCGCCCCTTACCTTCAGACAGTTGATCGGTATGCGGGCTTGTACCGTCTGGTACGCGTCGGTCACTACAGGTGCCGAAAAAGCAGCCAGAAGGAGCGCTATGCACAGCATGGCGTTTATTAACATTTTCCGTAATGATCGCATAGTCCGCTCCTCCTTTCTTACTTTAATGTGCAACTATTTCGTCGCCTTTATATAACAAAATACTACAATTCTTTCGGATGACTCGGCATCCAGACAGGTAGAGAGCGCCAGTATCCTGCCTTCGCCCTCGCCTGTAAATACAGCCGCGTGATCTCTTATATAACGCATGATATTTACATGGTCGAGATCAAAGACCGTCCTCTCTCTGGAGCTCACCTTCATCGAGGCGAATATCTCCAGCTCACAAACCTCCTCGGCACTTTCGCCGATGATGAGTGTACCTCTGCTGTGACTCCTCAGATACTCCTCATCCAGATATTCATCGAGCGCTCCGAACATCTTGCCGTAATCCATGTGATGTCCGTAGATCATCGAATACCAGTCCGAAAGATCCGAACTGCATCTGCAGTCCAGAAATATGCTCCCGGACAGTGAATAATCCCCAAAGGGATCGATATTCAGATAATACGTGTTGTTATCCGCCTGCATGACCGGATAATCGATATTCGTGCCGTCAATGGTGATCCAGGCCACCATCCCCTTCATGACCTGCTCCTCAACGGGGGCATCGTCCTCGCGGGGATGGGGCTTGTATTTCAGCACGCTCTCATCGATGGTATGGCTGAACAGGTAGTAATTGTCATACACCTGCCAAATGCCTATGAGCATCACAAAGCCGAACACGGCTATCATCAGCCATCCGTACAGCCCGTTCAGCCATTTCCAGAACCTGATCAAGGCTTACTCTTCCTCTGACTTCTTTCTGTTGTTGACGATACCGAAGATGATACCTGCAAGACCGATAGCCACGATACCTACGGAAGCTGCAACAGTCGTGAGCACGCCGGTAGGAATGGTGCCGTCCTTAGAGTTGGTGAAGGTGAGTCTTGCGGTACCTGTAAGACGGGAATCGGTAACCTGACTGTTATCACTATTCTTAACGCCGTCCGCATCGAGCCCATCTGTATTGTTAACCGTGACGTTCGACGTATAATCCTCTTTTTCTTCTGAAACTATGTATCCAAGTCCTTCAGGAATGCCATTTATCTCTATATTCTGACCGCTATGGAGATAAAAATCTTTGCCTTCAACAAGCTGAGCGTAGGTTACATAACAATATGTCGTCGTACCTATGCTCATCTGATTAAGTTCTTTACCTTCACCATATCCGTTAGCCTTTTGCATGGCATTAAGACTTTCGCCATCCGGAACCGATGTGTAATCTGTTTTGGTTGCATCATTTTTTTCCGGATTCACATCAAAAGAACCCGTAACAATAAACCTATCATTCGCTCTTGCGTCAGTCATTGTCAGAACGCCTTCTTCCGACGTATTAGTAAGTTTTACTGTAAATTTGAAGTATTTATCCCTTGATCCCTGATTACCTGTAACGTTCTTGTTAAACATAAGATCATGAGTAGTATACCAGTTGGTCATACCCGTTTTTTTATTCTCATTTACTTTCGTTGTTCCGATAACTGTATCACTATCATCCTTGATGACTTTATCGATAATACTTGGAGTGTCAGTTCCCTCCTGAAGAACATATTCAGTCTGAGAAACTACCAGCGTACCATTATCATCCTTAACAGTCACAAAGAGTGTGTACTCCCTGTCCCCTGTCGGGACACTTATGCCTCCGTCTGTAGGTGCTTCTTCAGTAATGATATATCGATATAGTCCGGGTTCAGGGAACTTTATTTCAGCGAAATTCACAGTAACCGTCTTAGTCGCAAATTTCTCGTCACTGTCATTGTCAGTCGTCCTAAATGCCACAGTCTTTGTATTAACATCCTTCTCCGGAGTTGTGGTATCAGTTGCCGAGAACGATACTACAGCCTTTCCATCTACTACAGCAATACCCTGTGTTTCATCAGGATTAAATGTTGGCGTACCTATACCAGCATAGCAGTTTATACTATTTACCCCTGTCGCAATTCCTTCTCCTGCGGTGATAGAAAAAACCGAAGTCACATTCGGAACAGTCGCGTCACTATCCATTACCAGATACTTGTCAAATGTAGTTGTTGTTCCCTGAGCCTGCTTTTCCTCAGGATAGTTGCCCGCCCCCGCCGTAAGCGGCGCGATAACCATTGTCGTGAGCATCATCGCAGAAGCAACTGAAGCCGCTAATTTCCTTGTTTTCATAGTTTTTCCTCCATATTTTAATAATTCGGTTGATTTTTGTTTTATTTATTAAAGTCATCCAGAGCTTTCGCTTCTGAATCACTATTAATTCGTATTCCTTTAAATACCCCGCATTCGCATGGTAAATACCACCGCTCCCTCGACATCGGTCTGCGGGATGCCGCCGTAGGTCCTGCTGTCGGATATGTCGCTGCGGTAGTCGTTCAGGACGAATACGCAGTTATCGGGGACCGAGTAGGGGAAGCTGATCGCCGACCCTTCTGTCGGCGTGGGATATACCACATTTTCGGATATACCGTAGCCGTTCACCGATATGAAATCGTTGGTGATATTTACTTTATCACCTCCGAAGGCTATCACGCGCCCGTATCTGGCCTCGCCGTCGTGCTTATAGACCACCATGGTGCCTTGCCGGTAATCGGCCAGCCTGTACACAAGGCACAGGTCACCGTCCCTTATGGAAGGGTACGCGATGTTGGTGTGACAGACATGAAAGGCTGCGACGTATTGTAATATCAGAAATACCGCAAGCGCGGTGAGCCCCAGCTTTATGAAAAAAGACAGGGCGTAGTACCACGCAGTTCTCTTCTTCTTTTTCTTTTTCGGAGGTGACTCCGGGATCTTCGGGGGCTCCTGTGTCGGAGACTCGCCCACATCCACATCGAGCTCTCCGAGCTCTATAAGTTCTTCCGTTGCCATATTGTTTACCCTTAGAGGTTTCGATTCTGTTATAATACCACTTTTCGTTCCGGTCTTCAAGTATTTATTAAAAATTCATAAAGTCCCATAGCAGTCTATGAGGCTTGCACACGGCTTCACTTCCTGATGCACTACTTGAATATCGAATCGAATGCATCCATCTCCTTCTGGTTCTCATAATCCTTCAGCGTCTTGTCGAGCTCGGAATTGTCCGTGATCTCCGCGTCCGGAGGATTCTTCATAGCAGGCTTGGGAGCCTCCGCGAACTGTGCCAGAACATCGTCCTGCAGAAGGAGCCGCACGATAAAGGTGCCGTCCTTGTCGCTGCAGTCGAACACAGCTCCGTTCTTCTCGGCAAATATCATGATGGACTGCATACCGAGGCCGTGTCCCTCACCCTTCGCGGACACAGGGATATGGTGTATCTCGTCGTATATTATCTCGCCGAGAAAAGAGTTAGTTATCTCGAATATGAGCTTGTTGCCCTTTTTAAGAGCCAAAAATGTCACCTTCGGATCCTTTTTGACTGTCTTCGCAGCCAGAACCGCATTCTCCAGCAGGTTTGAGAGCACCATCGCCAGCTCCATCTCGCGCACGGGAAGCTTCTCCGGTATATCCGCCTGAACGCTGACGGCTATCTTGCTTCTTTCGCATTCCGCAACATAGGCCTCGAGGATACAGTTTATAACGACATTCTTGCAGAAGGTCCTCGCTATGGTCTGTTCCACAGTGTCCAGATGCGAATCGAGTATACTGGTCGCGATATCATACTCGCCATCCTCTATGAGCTGTCTGACAAGATTCACGAGATGTCTCTCGTTATGCCTTATGATAGCCGAATCCTGCTCCTTTTGTCCAAGGATATCCACCCTTGTCTTCATCTGCTCGATCAGCAGCTCGTACTCCTGATTGCTGTAATACAGGTTCAGGTTATTGGTCTGATAGTCCATTATCTTCAGAGCCAGATAATACGATGATATGCAGAGAAGACTTACAAACACGGCCGTGACCATATTAAGCGGGCTGTCGGAGAAATTCTGCGGCCATACGCGAAGTGAATAGATGCTGCAGTAAAAAGCCAGGGGCACCAGGAAAAGCGATATCCATGGAAAGGTCCTGTCCATGTAGAGCTTCCTCATCCTGTTGCCGTAGTAGATGATGGCGACCACGAGCATGATGGCATGTATCGCAAGACTCACCAGTATCACCAGAGGAAGCCTCACCTGATACGCCACGCTATCCGGTATGTACTGGAACATGACGCTTCCGATGATATTGCCCGGTGTGGAGAATACCGCGCCGGAGAAGCAGATGATGAGTATCTTTCTCTCAAAGCCCTTCAGAATGAGCATGCTCACGGTGATCATGAAGAGTGCCTGAAACGCTATCCTGACAACACCCAAAGGCCCCGGCAGATTTAAAAACTCCGGAGCCACAAGCAGAGCCAAAAGAAAAGTCATCAGACCGGCCAGCCTCTTTTTGCCGCACTGCGAGCTGTACTGGGAACCTATGAACACACAGGCTGCCAGATGCGCTATCGAATTCAGGATAATGGTATTCGTCATCCCCTAGTTCTCTCTTCCTGTCGCCATGAACTGAAGATAGCTCTGTTTTACCGAGGATGCCTGCTGGCGACTTACAGGTATAAGCACCTCTTTGGTCGAATTGGCAGCCTGAACTGTCAGGCTGGTGGATGAATAGGTCTTTATATAGGCCATATTGACAAGGAACGACTTATGGGTCATGAGGAAATTACCCGTGTCCACGAGCTCCCCGACCACCTCATTGAATGTGCCGCGCAGGTAGATAGACACTATCTCCTGTCCGTCCACGAGATGGACGATCATCTTCCGCGAGCTCATCTCTATGTAGAGTATATTCTCGTGCTTGACTATGCTTACGCCCTTCGCGGTCTTCACCGAGTAGTATCTCGAGCCCCTGCCCTTCAGCTTAAGCGCATAGTCTAAAGCCTCGAAAAGCTTCTGAGTGACCACAGGCTTTATGATATATCTCTCCGCATGGAGCGAGTACGCCTCAAGTGCAAACTCGGTGGAGGTGGTCAGGAATATTATGACCGTATCCGGATACCGGTTCTTCAGTCTTGCCGCAAGATCGATACCGCTCATCATGGGCATGACGATATCCAGAACAGCCACATCGAAACGGTTGCTCTCCCACTCGCGGAGCAGTTCCATGGGGTTCTGGTACGTCACGAAGAAGATGCTCTCCTCCTCGTGCCTTCTCTGATATTCGGTCAGCTGCTCCTTAAGCGAAGCTATCTCTCTCTCATCGTCGTCACAAATGGCTAATCTCATTCAGACTCCTTTGCTAAAAAATACCTCTCTTTGGCTTGTTGATCGTCAGTATGCGGCTGTTCTCCAGATTTAAAAGGCACAGCATCCTGACGGCATCCCGGTGCTCGGGCTTAGCCATATAGTAGCAGTAGGTATCCATCACGGACAGCATATCCGTGATTCTCCCCTCTATCTTGAAATTCGTATAACCCATGGGAACATACACGTTCCACAGCTTCTCCCTGTCCACGAAAGTGGAGAAATTGCAGATGCTGTACAGTGTGGGAAGATGCTCGAACTTGCACTCCCACTTGGCTATCGGCTTTCTCTTCGCCGGCGGAAGCTTTCTGTTCTCGAGCTCCGTCATCTGCTGTCTGGCGAGGAAGCGATAATGCTCTCCGCGCCTTCTGCAGTTCGGCTCGCAGCAGGGATTGATCAGTATTTCGCACTTGTCCTTCTTCTCTATCCCCTGCAGAAAATCGAATTTATTATTGAAATTATAATCAAGTACCACGAGCTCGTAGTCTTTGTCAAGCTCGGCATTGAGCGCTGCGGGATCTCTTATCTCCTTGCAGGTGCTCGAGCAGACCCGGTACTTCGGATAATTCTTCCTGATGTACTCCTCGAGAACGGGGGATACCACCAGCACCTGATTGAAGCCTCCGTCGGCAGCCATCATACAGAAATTGCAGTATCTGTCGTCGAGCTCCTTCTCGGTGATGAGCGGGTTCGTGTATGTGTATCTTATGGGTACTCCGGCTGCATTCGCGTCGTGTATAACATGCCTGATAAAGCCTGCGTCACACTGATCGTCTATGCTCACCCTTCCGCCGTTCCACATCGAGCAGGGAAACTCCCCGTAGAAGGAGCCGATCGTCGCCCCCTCCATAAAATACGAGGGGTACTTGCTCATCAGCGACAAAAAGATCATATTCAGCGGAAAATTATACCGAAGCCCCGGAAGATGAAATTTCACTTCAGCCATATCCGGTAACCAACCTCCGTATTACATG
>DGVE01000129.1 GCA_002395865.1 Lachnospiraceae bacterium UBA4292
CAGGGGCTTCTTGATGAACACTTCGATAGCGCGCAGACGCTTCTCGGGACACCGACCAGCGTGAATATGCGCATATATGAGCAGGTTGAGGCCAAGACGAGCACCGATACGGGCAGAAACGACGTGGAGGATATAAAGCTGCGCCTTTCCGCCATGACAGGCATGGAGGCACATATAAATGTGATCGCCGGAAGCCTCTTTACACCGGGGCAGCCCGTGGTGGAAGCCATCGTTTCAAGATCGTTTCTTATACAGAACAGGCTCCTCATAGGCGATGTGATCACCTTCCCGAACGTGGACGATGAGAACACAGAGCCTGTGCAGGTGAAGATCACGGGTGTGTTCTCGGCTGCGGAGAATGATGATTACTGGCTGGTGAACCCCGGCGAGTACAGGACGAATCTGTTCATTCACGAGCAGGATTTTTCAAAGCTCTTTCTCTCGGGACTGAACAAGTCGGTCATGCTTCGCCAGACATGGTATGTGTGCGCGGATGAGAAGGCATTTTCCGCGTACGATACCGACACCGTGGCCGAAAATACGAAGGCATTCGTCGCTAAGGCAAATGAGCTCGGAGCAAAGGGAAGTCTGCCGGGATATATAGAAGTATTCGAGAGCTTCACGAGCAAGTCGAATCGCGTCATGGCCAGCCTCCTCATACTGGAGGTGCCCGTGATAGTGCTTCTTTGCGCATTCCTTCTGATGATCTCCGGTCAGCTTCTTTCGATGGAGAGGAGCGAGATAAGTGTGCTTAAGAGCCGCGGCGCATCGGGCAGGCAGATCTTTTCAGTGTACCTCCTTCAGTCGCTTCTGTTAAGTCTCATAAGCGCGGTCGCGGCATTTCCGCTGGGCGCGCTCATATGCAGGGCGCTGGGCTCAGCTTCGGCGTTTCTGGAGTTCGCGAACAGGAGGACTCTCGGCATCAGCTTCACAGCGGAGGTGTTCATATATGCGATAGCGGCGGTGGCCGTGTGTATACTGGTCATGACACTTCCGGTTATAAGCTACAGCAAGGTCTCCATAGTGAACTTAAAGCAGTCGAAGGGCAGACAGAAGGGCATGATCTGGCAGAGGCTCGGCTTAGACTTTATTGTATTTGCGGTTTCGATATACGGCTATTACATGTTCAACGGACAGAGGCAGGAGATGACGGTGAGGGTAATGAGCGGCGCTCCGCTCGACCCGCTTCTGTATCTTTCATCTTCGCTCTTTATACTGGGCGCGGCGCTTATATCCATCAGGCTGTGGCCGTGGCTTATCAGGCTTTTGTTCCTCGGAGTGAAGAAGGCGGTAAAGCCGGGGATATATGTTTCATTTCTGCAGGTGCTTCGCACGGGCAGAAAGCAGATGTTTGTTATGGTGTTCCTCGTGCTCACGGTTTCGCTCGGCATGTTCGGGCAGACGGTGGCCCGCACCATTCTCTCAAACGCGGAGAACAACACGCGATATCGCACGGGCGCGGACGTGGTGCTCGAGGAGAAGTGGCAGGACAATGAGGCTGCCTACAAGGCCGGCTACGCCGATGAGATAGTGTATGTGGAGCCTGATTACGCGAGATACTACTGTGCAAAGGATGTTAACGCAGTGGCGAGAGTCCTCAAAAAGAGCGGAAGCTACGAGGATGCCGCCTGCGATGTGATGGCGGTAAGGACAAATGAATTCGCCAATGTGGTCCACGACGACGGCCTGAACGAGTACGCTCTGATCGACTATCTGAACGTGCTCTCGACGGCGGAGGACCATGTACTGCTCTCGGAGAACTTCCGCAGGGATTTCGGCGTGAGGCTCGGAGAGAGGATAAAGCTGCGCATTGACGGAAAGCTCACCACATTTACGGTGTGCGGGTTCGTGGAGTATTTCCCTACATATGTAGCTTCTTCTGTTAATCTTCTCGGTGAGGGAGGCGCGAGGACGGAGCAGAACTACCTCGCAGTAGCGAACCTCGCATTCATACAGGACCGTTTCGGCACGACACCATATGAGCTGTGGATGGATGTCGACGATGAGAACGGCCTCAGAAGCTACATAAAGGAAGAGGGCATAAATATCGTCAGCTACTCATCCATGAGCGAGCAGCTGAGGGCGATACGCGAGGACACGCTGTTCCAGGGAACGGGCGGCATACTGACCATAAGCTTCATCGTAACACTTATACTTTGTATCACGGGCTTTTTGCTCTACTGGATACTGTCGATACGAGAGAGGGAGCTGCTGTTCGGTGTATTCCGCGCCATGGGCATGAGCCGCAAGGGCATCATTCAGATGCTTGTGAACGAGCAGGTGCTCTCGGGAGTGATCTTCTGCATAGCGGGTGCGGGTATAGGCGCTGTTGCTGGCAATCTTTTCGTACCTCTTATCCAGATCGCCTACACCGCGGACAACCAGGTCCTGCCCATGGAGCTTATAACCAGGACCTCGGACAGTGTCAGGCTTGCGGTGATCATCGTGTGCATGTTCGTAGTCTGCATGGCAGTTCTTGCTAAGCAGGTATTCTCCATGAAGATTACATACGCTCTTAAGCTGGGGGAGGACTGACTTGAAAAACGTATTGGAAGCAAGGAACATTTCAAGGGTATTTCCTGTGGCCCAGGGCGAGTTCTATGCCCTTAAGGATGTTAATATCGCCGTTCCTGAGGGCTCTCTCGCGATACTTAAAGGGCGCTCCGGTTCGGGAAAGACGACGCTTTTAAATATACTGGGGGCGCTGGATGCTCCTACCACCGGCTCGGTCATCTTCGACGGAGCGGATATGACGGGAATGAGCGAGCACGCGAAGGAGGAGCTGCGAAGGCAGAAGGTGGGCTTTATCTTTCAGTCTGTGTCGCTGATACCGATCATGACCGCGTACGAGAATGTGGAGTTTGCCCTCAGACTGGCAGGCGTCACGAGCGACATGAAGAGCAGAGCCGGACACTGTCTGGAAATGGTCGGGCTCGCGGAGAGGATGCACCACATGCCGCATGAGATGAGCGGCGGCGAGCAGCAGAGAGTTGCCATAGCGCGCGCCATCGCCCACAGTCCGAGGGTGGTATTTGCGGACGAGCCCACGGCGGAGCTCGACAGTGCCACGGCGGTACATGTCATGAAGCTGTTCGGTCAGCTGGTAAAGAGCGAGAACATAACCATAGTGATGACCACACACGACCGGGGACTTATGGACATGGGAGATGTGCTGTTCGAGCTTGAGGACGGCGTAATACTGAACCGCAGCTAAATCGGAGAAAAAAAGGGACACAGTTATGACTGAAACGATGTCAGAAAACATGATAGAAGCCGACAATCTGGTGAAGATATATAAGAGCGAGGACACGGAGGTCGTCGCCTTATCGGGCTTTGAGCTGAGTGTTAAAAGGGGCGAGCTCGTGGGTATAGTCGGCTCCTCCGGCAGCGGTAAATCCACATTCCTGAACATGATAGGAGGTCTTGACAGGCCGAGCGCCGGAAGGCTCTACGTGGACGGAAAGGATCTGTTTCGGATGAACGCCGCAGAGCTGGTGGAGTACAAGAAGAACACCGTGGGCTTCGTGTGGCAGAACAACGCGAGAAACCTGCTTCCGTATCTGTCCGCGGTAGAGAATATCATGGTGCCCATGCATTTTTCGGGCAAGTACAAGAACAAGAGGCAGAGGGCGCTTGAACTTCTGGAACTGGTCGGACTGGCTGATAAAAAGGATAATGTACTTGCGCAGCTCTCGGGAGGTGAACAGCAGAGGGTGGCCATAGCCATTGCCCTTGCAAATGAACCGGTGCTCCTTCTGGCCGACGAGCCTACCGGATCGGTGGACAGCAGAACAGCCGACAGGATACTGGATATATTCAAAAAGCTCAACACCGAGCTCGGTGTGACCGTGGTCATAGTTTCACACGATACGGATCTTACGAAGAAGCTGCCGAGAGTGGTCCTCATAAGGGACGGAAGGGTGAGCAGCGAGAAGACCCTGATGGAGGGCTACGCGGATCTGAATGACGCGGATTTTGACTGGCTGGGCGCCGACACGCAGATAGAGAAGGCCGTGATCGACCGCGTGGGAAGGATCCAGCTCCCCGCGCACATGCTCGAGAAGCTGGGTGTGGAGGACAGAAGAGTCAGCATTCGCTACGAGGACGGCAGGATAATCATTGAAAAGTAGTTCATTTACCGCATAAAACAAAGCTTTTAGGAAAAGTTTATGTTTTATGCGGTTGATTTTATGTGTGGGGAGTGGTAGAATTCTCAATTTGGAACCATTTGTCATCCCGAACAAGCCGCAAGGCGGTGAGGGAGGGAACATTGAAAGAAAGGCAGGGTAAATGACATGTCTACAAAGATCGACATATTCTCCGGCTTCCTCGGAGCCGGCAAGACGACACTTATAAAGAAGCTTATCAAGGAGGCTCTCGCGGGGGAGCAGGTCGTACTCATTGAAAATGAGTTCGGCGAGATCGGTATTGACGGCGGCTTTTTGAAGGACGCAGGCATCGAGATCACAGAGATGAATTCGGGCTGCATCTGCTGCTCGCTGGTGGGAGATTTCGGCGAGGCACTGAATAAGGTGCTCGACACCTATCATCCCGACAGGATACTTATCGAGCCCTCGGGCGTGGGAAAGCTCTCGGACGTGGCCAAGGCGGCTGCGAAGGTATGCGATGGCAGGGATGATGTGGCCATGGGATCATTCGTGACCGTAGTCGACGCCATGAAATGCAAGATGTACATGAAGAATTTCGGTGAATTTTTCAACGACCAGGTGGAGCACGCCGTTGCGATCCTTCTGTCCAGAAGCCAGAAGTGTGATGACGCGAAGGTGGCAGAGGTCGTAGCGATGCTTCGCGAGAAGAACCCGAACGCAAGGATAGTCACCACACCGTGGGATGAGCTGACGGGCGCGCAGATACTCGCGGCCATGGAGCAGGTGAAGTCGCTCTCAGATGAGCTGATGGAGGAGCTCCATCACGATCACGACGATGACGATGACGACGATGACCACGAGTGCTGCCACCATCATCACGACGATGATGACGATGATGACGACCATGAGTGCTGCCACCATCATCACCACGATGATGACGACGA
>DGVE01000072.1 GCA_002395865.1 Lachnospiraceae bacterium UBA4292
CGATCTGCAGCTCATACTCGAAATCTGTGACCGCACGGAGTCCTCTGATCATTACAGTGGCGCCGATCTGTCGTGCAAATTCAACTGTCAGGCCCTGGTAGGACAATATCTCAACATTATCCATACCGGCCGTGACCATCTTCAGCATCTGTACTCTCTCGTCTGCTGTGAAGAGAGGATCCTTGGCGCTGTTTACAAGGACCGTGACATAGAGCTTGTCAACGATCTTGGATGCTCTCTCAATGATATCGAGATGTCCCTTTGTCACCGGGTCAAAGCTTCCCGGATATATACCTACAGCCATCAGACTTCCTTCCTCTTCACGAATACGTGCTTATTGGTCTTGTAATCCTTTATGCGGACGAGTTCGTAACCCGTCTCGTCCAGATAATCCGTCGGGGTCTCCTCCGATGCCTCGAATATGATCATCGTATCGGGTCCCACCGCCTTCGAAGTCACAAGCAGCTCAAGCGCATGCTTCTCGAACAGATTGTCATAGGGCGGATCCATGAAAATGATATCGTAGGGTCTTTCGCGCCTCACTGAAGCGATCCAGGAGAACACATCAGCGCGGAACACACTGCCCTCGAGCTTCGTGAACCGTAGATTCTCCTTTATGACTGATACAGCCTGCGGGTTCTTTTCAACGAAATCACAGCAGTTCGCGCCGCGACTCAGCGCCTCGATACCTATGGCTCCGCTGCCGGCGAACAGGTCCAAAAAGGAACATCCGGTTATACAGTCCTGCAGTATGTTGAACAGAGTCTCCTTGATCCTGTCGGTCGTGGGTCTCGTAGAGTCCCCCGGTATGGTCTTCAGTTTAAGGCTTCTTGCTTTACCGGCAATCACTCTCACGGTCTGTCACCCTTCTTCACGCAAATCCATCGGGTATTATAGTATGAATCTATACTATTATCAATACAAAAATGCAATAAATAGTGACATTACCCGATAAAAGGGCTCCCGCCTGCGCGAAAGCCCGCCTTATTACTGTCAGCACTTATTATCCTTGATGAACTTGATGAGCTCATCGACCTGCGTGAACGCAAGTCCGACGACCGTATCGGCTGCGCCGTAGTAGATTGCGATCCTCCCCGTGGCCGCGTCTGTGAGTGTCGCGCAGGGGAATGTAACGTTCGGAACATCACCCACGCACTCGTAGAGCTCTGTCGGGTGGAAGATGTAAGGCTTGCAGCGATACTTAACCTTCCACGGTTCATCGATGTCGAGAATGGCTGCGCCCATGGAGTAGATCATACCGTTGCAGGTCGTGCCTACGCCGTGGAATATGAGGAGCCAGCCCTCGTCTGTCTTGATGGGAATGGGACCCGCGCCGATCTTCGTCCACGCCCAGCCCTGCGCGTTCATAACGAATCTGTGATATCCCCAGAATTCCATGTCCGGGCTCTGGCTGATATACATATCGCCGAAGGGTGTGTGGCCGTTATCGGAAGGTCTGGAGAACATGAGGAAGCGTCCGCCTATCTTCTCGGGGAACATAACGCCGTTTCTGTTAAAGGGAAGGAACGCGTTCTCAAGTCTGTAGAACTTTTTGAAATCATAGGAATACGCCACGCCTATGGTCGCTCCATGATACTGTGTGCACCAAGTGACATAGTATCTGTCCTCGATAAAGCACACTCTCGGATCGTAGCCGCAGGCAACTCCGATGCAGTTGTCGTCCTTGTCGTAAAGAGGCAGAGGCGAATGCTCTATCTCCCAGTTGATGGCGTCTTTACTCTTTCCGAGGAAGAGATGCTGTTCCATCGCGGTATCGTCACTTCTGAAGATGCCGACGAATGCACCGTCCTTGGCAACGACCGCACTGTTGAAAATGCTGTTGGCCCCCGGAATCTGATTCCTTTTGATGATGGGGTTGCCGCTGTAACGCCATACTATGTCATTACAGCCTTCGGGACGATCCTCCCAGGGAATGTTCGGCAGATTGGCTCCGATGATCATACGTTTTACTCTCCTTTATGTTTAATCAATCATATATACCCTTGCCCAGGCAGCAGGCTTTGAACTTTTTGCCGCTTCCGCAGGGGCAGGGATCGTTGCGGCCGATCTTCTTCGGCTTAACGATGGTAGTGGAAGATCTCTGCTCTTTGTAGAGCTCCTTCCTTCTCTCGGGGGTTATGAGCGCATCCCACTCGGGCAGCTCATAGAGCCACTCGGCCTTGCACTCCACCATCTTTTTATAAAGCTTTTCTTTGTCGAAATCAAAGCTTACCACAGTATCCTCATCCATCGTCTCGATGGGGTTCGGCTCCTTGAGGCACTCATCGATACCGTCGATGATACCGGTCATGGTGATGACGTCTACACCATATTTCTCAGCCAGAGCCTTGACAGTACCGCTCTCGACCTCGCTGCCGGCGAGTATCTTCTCGTAGAAGCTCTTTTCGTGGTTGAAATAGTTTGCCCAGAAAAGCTGCTCGTTTCTGTTGTCCCTCTGTGTCTCGTAAGCCAGCTTTCGCCAGTTCTCAAGAATACTCATTGCAAAAACCTCTCATTAATCATTGTATATGCATAATCTGTTTCGACCGCTTTCCTTTGCGTCGTACAGAGATGCGTCGGCCTTCATGTAGAGATCGAGGAACTTGCCTCCCTTAACGACCTCAACTATACCCATACTGGTACTGATATCGACTGTCATATCATCGTAAGTGATGGAGCGTCTGACCTTCTCAAGCACGGACCTGCACTTCGTGATGGCATTCTCCATACTGCTTATATCCTTCATGAATACGTAGAACTCATCGCCTCCGAGGCGTCCGACGATATCAGTCGTTCTGAATTCGGACATGAGCAGGTTCGATATCTCCCGAAGGAGATCGTCGCCCTTGGAATGGCCGAAGTTATCATTGACAGACTTGAAATGGTCGAGATCCATGATGAGCAGCGCAGCATGATCCTCATCGGACATACTGTCGATGTTGGCCTGAGTCCTCTTCTCGAGCTCGCCCCTGTTCAGAAGGCCGGTGAGAGGATCCTTCGTCGACTTCGAAATAAGCGCTTCCTTCTCCTTCTGAGATTCATGAATGTTGTAGATCTTGCCCACGGCGTATGTGGGTCTTCCGTCACTGTTGAAGATGGTCTTGAATACGGCCGAGAACCACTCGTACTGACCGTTGAGCATCTGAAGGCGGAAAATGAAATTGCCCTCATCGCTGCCGTTTAAGATATCGTTATATGCCTTCAGCAGGTTGTCCACATCCTTGTGATAGATGGTGAAATGGTTCCTTATCGTCTCCTTGAAGCGGATGAAATTTCTGCCTCTGTGGAAGATGGTCGCGTACTTCTCGGAGAAGCTTATTACATCGGATTTGAAATCATACTCGAAGGAGAAGTCGTTCATGAGGTAAGAGAGAACATCGGCTCTCTCGTCCTTCTCTCTCATGGTCTTTATGAGCTCTGTCTTCTCTTCGTTAAGTGCTCCCGACTCCTTGAAGCCGAAGAACAAAACTCCGCCGAGGACGGCCAGTACAAGCACGATCATAATATGGAAGCCTGTCCTGTACACGCTCATGACACTGGTCATGGCCTGCGAGTCCACGAAGCCCACGACCACCATGGCGGGACTCGCCACCTTGGAGTAGATCAAGTAATAACTCTGTTCACCGATAGCGATCGTATCCGTATATCCGACCGTACCGCCGTCGATCCTTTTGAACTGCCTCTGTGCCCCGAGGGACGCAAGAAACACCTGAAACCTCATGCCTATGGGGCATTCCTCAAAATCCGAATAGGTGACCGCCCCCGCATTGGAGGAGGACAGTGTCTCGGATGACTTGAGATAGCAGACACATTTGACCTTGATATCGCCGACATACTGGGAAATGAGGGCGTCGCGAAGCGCCTCGTCATCCTTGATGCTTTCACCCTCAAGCTCAAGCTCTATGTCCTTTGTGATGGAGTTCTGATCGTCGGCCCACTTCTTAACGAGAGAATCCTTTATGGCGGATCTCACAAAAAGAAAGCATACTTCAAGAGCGATTATACCGATTATTATAACGATCAGCTGCTTGGTCAAGTATTTATATTTCACATCAATGCCCCCTGAGAAACTAAAAACCTTCTATAATACTACCATAACAGAGGCAAAAAAACAATCATTTTTTGGCTAAATCTGCAGCAACGAAAAGCAGCTCCTTATCCCTGTAGATATCCGCGACATTAAACTCCAGCTCACCGCTCTGACGGATGCCGAACAGGTCCCCGGGGCCCCTCATCTTAAGATCCTCCGATGCTATATAAAAGCCGTCGTTGGAGCCTGCGAGCACCTGAAGCCTCGCGTTTTTTTCATTCCCTCCGGAGGTATCCACGAAGATGCAGTAGCTCTGATCTGAGCCTCTGCCGACTCTGCCTCGAAGCTGGTGCAGCGACGCAAGTCCGAAGCGCTGCGCGTCCTCTATCACTATCACAGTGGCGTTCTTCACGTCGACCCCTACCTCGACTACGGTGGTCGATACCAGTATATCCACGGCTCCGGCGGCGAAATCAGCCATCACCTTCTCCTTATAGGTATTCTTCATCCTTCCGTGGAGGACACCTATCACCCTGCCGGGGAAATACTGTCTAAGCGAAACCGCGTAGTCCGTGACATTTTCACCGGCGAGGCCTTCACTCTCCTCAACAAGAGGGCAAATGACGTAGGCCTGGTGTCCGAGCTGCAGCTGGCCCGCGATAAATCGGTATATCTTCTCCCTCTCACTCTTGCCCACGACACAATTTTTTATCGGAAGCCTCTCCTTCGGCTTTTCGTCCAGCACGCATACATCCATATCCATATACAGTACGGACGCGAGCGATCTGGGTATCGGGGTCGCGCTCAACGAGATACTGTGGCACCTGTCGCCCTTACCCACCAGATCAGCTCTCTGTCTTACTCCGAAGCGGTGCTGTTCATCCGTGACAGAAAGCGCGAGGCACGCAAATTCCACCGCCTCCTGAAATACCGCGTGTGTACCGACGACAAGATCGTATTCGTGCTCCTTTATCGCTCTTTGAAGTCTCTTTTTCTCCGCAACAGGTACGGAGCCCGCGATAAAGCACGCTTTATAGGGAAGCCCCGCTCTCTCAAGCAGTTCACACAGTCCTTTATAATGCTGCGCTGCCAGCACCTCGGTTGGCGCCATGATGGCAGCCTGATGGCCGTTAGCCACAGCTTCGAGCATCAGAAGAAAGGCAACTATCGTCTTGCCCGAGCCTACATCTCCCTGCAGGAGCATGTCCAGGCTCTCCCCCGCATACATTGCCTTAAGTCCCCTGTCCACAGCATTCTTCTGGCCGTTTGTGAGCTCATAGGGAAGCGAAGCCGTAACTGCATCCACCACGCCGCTTTCGCGGATGGAATAAGGACACTTAACTGCCGTTATCTTTTTCCTGGCCTCCCTCAGCCGTCTCAGAAATACATAGAATTCCTCTACGGCTATGCGGTCTCTGGCCTTTATAAACTCCTTCTCATCCTTCGGAAAATGCATAGTACGAACAGCTCTGTCATAATCGATAAAGCCGTATTTTTTTTCGACTCTCTCATCGAGCGTCCCTTTAAAAGGACCTATGCCCTCCATGGCCTGAGTCACGGCAGCTGCTATAGCCTTGCTGGTAAGCCCCTTCGTCAGGCTGTACACAGGCACGAGCCTTCCCGTAAGCTTCGAATACTCCTCCCTCGCAAATCGTTCCGGGCTCTCCATCCTGAAGCCGTCGGGACCATAGAGAAGCTTACCCGCAAAGACGAAGCTCATACCCGTCCTCAGAATCTTTCCGAGATACGGCTGATTGTAATATACGATGGTGATCTCTCTTCCCTGTGTATCCTGCGCCATTAGCTTCACATAGTGGAGTCCTTTCTTCGAGATAAGAAGCTGCGGCGCCTGATCGAGCCTGCAGTAAACATATGCCCTCTCACCGATCTTAAAAGAGCCCGCCGGCCCCGGTGGCTCGTATTTCATGAAATCTCTCGGGAAATATGAAACCAGCCCGGAAACAGTTTCGATCCCGAGCTTTTCGTATAATTTTACAGTTTTCGGGCCTATGCCCTTCAGTTCTGACAAAGGTGATTCCGGTCTCATATCGGCTCGCTTGAAACAGCCCCGGCGCTTTAAGCTCCGGGGCCGGTGATCGCTTTATTCAGCTGAAACTATGTAGTAATAAACAGGCTGTCCGCCGCTGTGGACATCCACATCGCAGCCCGGGAAACGCTCGTTTATCTGCTCACAGAGCACTGTAGCGTCCTCCTCCTTTATGTCGGCACCGTAGTATACGCTGATCAGGACAGTCTCATCATCGACCATCTTAGAGAGCATATCGATGGTGGTCTCATTTATAGAGCTGCCCACTGCAAGTATCTTGCTGTCGCCGATGCCCATGATATCGTCTGTCTTTATCTCCTTGCCGTCGATGCAGGTGTTTCTGGTCGCGTATGTGACCTCGCCTGTCTTCACTCTGGAGCTCTCCTCCTTCATGGATGCCTCGTTCTCCTCGGGAGTAGCGTCCGGATTAAAGCTTATCACGGCAGTGATGCCCTGAGGAACCGTGGTCGTAGGGATCACTATTATTCTCTTATCCTTTGAAAGGCTCGCAGCCTGCTGTGCCGCAAGGATGACATTTTTGTTGTTGGGAAGCGCGAATATGGTATCCGCGTTCACCTTCGCCGCCGCGTCGAGGAAGTCATTTGTCGAAGGGTTCATCGTCTGGCCGCCGGAAATGACATAGTCCACTCCGAGCTCACCGAATATATCCTTCAGGCCGTCGCCCGCGCACACAGCCAAAAAGCCGTAGGGCTTGCGCTCCTTTGCGGCCTTCTCAGCCTCCTTCGCGCTCTCCTCGGCCTTGAGCTCGTTATATCTTGCCCTCTCCTTCGCAAGCTTCTCCGCGTGCTCAAGGCGCATATTGTCGATCTTCATGCGGTCAAGCTGTCCGAGGGAAAGACCCTTTTCAAAGGCCAGACCGGGATTGTTCGTGTGTACATGTATCTTTACGAGCTCCTCGTCCGCAACACATACTATCGAATCGCCGATGGACTCGAGATAGCTCTTGAATTCATTTACCTGCTCATCGGAAAGAGGCTTCTCAAGAAGCACTATGAACTCTGTGCAGTAGCCGAACTTGATGTTCGCGGTATCTATATCCTCTGCGGGAATTATATCAGGTACTCCACCGCTCACAACATGTGTGGGCATGGTTATCTCCTTGCCGAGGAACACGTCAAATGCACCCTTTACGACCTCTATAAGGCCCTGTCCGCCCGAATCGACAACGCCTGCCTGCTTGAGCACCGGCAGCATCTCCGGCGTCTTCGCAAGAACCTCCTCGCCGTAGGCGATGATTTGGCTGATGTAATCCTCCATGGAAATGTCGGGGGATGAGAGCTCCTCCGCCTTGTTCGCCATACCTCTCGCAACCGTGAGGATAGTACCCTCCTTCGGCTTCATAACTGCCTTGTATGCTGTATCTGCAGCTCTGGTCATGGCAGCTGCAAGCGCGGGCACATCGATCTTCTCCAGATCTCTCACACCCTTTGTAAAGCCTCTCAAAAGCTGAGAAAGGATAACGCCTGAGTTACCCCTTGCACCTCTGAGGGATCCGGTCGAAATAGCCTTGCAAAGGTCATACATATTCTTGTCGGCCAGGCTCTGAACATCCTTCGCAGCCGACATGATGGTCATCGTCATGTTTGTACCGGTATCGCCGTCAGGCACAGGGAACACATTCAGCTGATTGATGTATTCCTTATTTGCATCAAGATTCTGCGCTCCGCCTAAAAACATCTTTGCGAGAAGCGCTGCGTCAATATAATTCACAACTAATTCCTCCATGTCATGTATTAATCGATAACGCGAACGCCCTCGACGAAGACGCGTATCTTGCCGACCTTCATGCCGGTGAACTGCTCGATCTTGTATCTAACATTGCTCACAAGGTTGGATGCCACTGTGGAGATATTGACTCCGTATGCAACGACAACATGATAATTGATCTGGAGCTCGTTATTTACGATCTCCACGGACACACCCTTGTTCAGGCTCTCCCTTTTCAGAAGACGGACCAGACCGTCAGTCATGTTAACCGCAGCCATACCCACGATACCGGAGCACTCCATAGCGGCTGTACCGGCATACTGGGATATCACGTCGAGATCGATAAGGATCTCGCCATACTCATTTGTGATCTTACCCTTCATAGTATCCTCTCTTTCTGACTGTATCAGGGCCGCACACGCGACCCGTAAAAACAATCCGAGACATTATACAATGTTTTCGTCTAAAATGGAATAGTAATTATTTGATTTTTCTTAAAAAATGTGCTTGCAAAACAAAAAATAATCTGCTATTATATTTCCGTTGTCTATTCGACGACTATCCCAAGGCAGTTAGGAGGTGCAGTCATGGCAAAGTGTGCATTATGCGGTAAGGGCGCAAGCTTCGGTATCAAAGTAAGCCATTCTCATAGAAGAGCAAACAGAATGTGGAAGGCTAACGTACAGCCTGTCAGAGTTAAAACAGAAGGCGGTTCAGTCAGAGTAAAGATCTGTACATCATGCCTCAAGTCAGGCTATGTAGAGAGAGCTTAAGCTTGTTATTAAAATTACAGCGGGTGACCGCTGTTTTTTTATTTCGAAAAGCCCCGGTCTCCTTTCGGAAGCCGGGGCTGCGTTTTGTTATTTTATGTTTCCTTTCACATCTTATTTATCCGAAGTCGTCTTTGTATCCTTCCTTATGTCCTCCACAGCCTCCTTGACCTCGGCGCTGTCCTTCTTCGTGATACGGTTTATGATATCCGGTACCATATCAACTATCTTCGTCACAGCGTCGGCGTTCTTCAGGCTGATGACCTTCGTGTAGCCGTCCTTTATCACGATGACAGAGCTGGGGGAGAGCTTTCCGTTCATGCCGCCCGCGCCCTTATCCTTTTTATCGCCGAGGACTGCGCCGGCGCCCATGCCGAAGGACACGTCGATGAGGGGTATGAGCACCGCGCCGTCCACATTCACTGCGTCACCGACCACGGTCTTCGAGGAGATGAAACCGTTCATCCCGTCAAACAAAGCCTTCATCGTGCTGTTGATATTTGAGTTATTGCTGTTCTTTTCCATTTTGACCTCCCTGTCTGTTCATCCTTTTATAGGCTTTAAGTGTCCTGTACAGATCCGGCTGTACCAGAACGCATATCAGGTAAATAAGCAGTTCTCCGAGAATGATCCGTCCCTTTACGCAGAAATCCGCGTCCACTACCTCCTCGTCGAATACCGTTTCAAGTGTAAATGTCTTCGCGTACAGCGGATAGAACATTCCGCCGTACATGCATATCATACCCATCAGCTTCGGATCGTCCAGCCCTATGCGGGCGTATCCTTTGATCTTCTTTGGGATAACTGCCCTGAGTGCTCTTTTGACGAACTTGACCGCTATCTTGATCGTGTGCTGTGTGCATTTAAGATGAAGGAAACGGTCCATCTTCATCAGCTTCTTTTTGGCGGATTCGTATTTTTCCAAAGCAGAAGTGATCTTTCCCTTTATCTTATCGTAGATACTCTTGACCTTTTCAAGCGCCTCGTCGGGCGAAGGAGCCTTTTTACCGGGCTTTACGCCCTCCGGCTCATCAGACTCGTCATCGCCCTCAGACTCGTCACCCGTATCATCACCGGACTCATCTTCGGTTTCTTCTTTGGACTTATCGTCTTCTTTCGCGTCTGAAGACTCTTCATCCCCGGGCTCAGGAGCATCCTCAGACCCGCTGTCTATCACATCTTCAGGCTTGTCATCGGCTTCTCCTCCGGTTTCTTCATCATCCGGAGCATACGCCGTATCCTCTGAAGGCTTATTCTCTTCCGTATCCTCTTTTTTCTTCTTTTTCTTCACCCTGTCGCCGATGATATATTTACGGAAAAACAATATCCGCAGATATCCCTCGAGCTTCTTGTCCGCGAAATTCACACACGCGGCAATGAGGCGCAGCCAGAAGTGAAATTTCACATTGGCAGTGATCTGTTTGCCCTCAATGTGCCCCCGGACCTCATATCTGAAGGGGGTTATAAGAATTATCAGAAGAATCGCCAGCAGGATAAGAAGGATCCAGAGGATTATCAGTCCGATGGTCTTCAGTATAAGCAGCAATATTTCCACTTAGTTCACATCCTAACTGTGGTGAACGGCACAGCTGACATCCGTCAGCGCATTACCGCTAAACAATAAACAACTCTGTATTCTTTTTGTTCTCTGTATACATACGGGACACAAGCTTCTCCACTATGTCTATGGCCTCGGCCTTGTCCCCCGCAAGTCCCAGTATCTTCAGATCATATTCTCTGTAAACGGACAGCCTCAGCTCCCTGATGGGTATGATCTCAAACAGATTATTACCGCTGGCGGGAAGGCAGATGAGCTGCTCCCTGGAAAGATCCGCAACATCCACTGCCTCGATCTTTCGCTTCAGCTCATGAAGTCTGTCCTTTACGCTCTCACCGGTCAGAATTTCCTTAGAAAACATCCGGTTCTCCTATTCCCAGTCATCGCCTTCCATAACTGTCTGAAGTCTTTCAACAAGCGCCATCTTCTCGGGAAGACTGGTGCATGCAGCGAGGCTTCCCCTTATATGCTCCCTCAGCGCATCGGGGCCTTCAAACGACACCGGAAGGTATCCTATGACAGAGGCCATTATCGCGCGCGATGTGAGCTTTTTGCTGTTCTTAAGTATCGGCTCCAGCTCGGCGCGAAACGCAGCAAACGCCTCGTCGACAGCGGCAGCATCCGCGCTGCCCCCGATATCCTCCTTCTTAAGATCCGCAAAATAGCTGGTCGAAAAGAGCTTGGAAATGCTGTCAAGCTCATTCATCTGAAGGAGTATCAGAGTGTCGGCGCTCTGAGTAAACTTAGATACGACAATATCTTCGAGAGCGGAATCAGCCGTCTCAAGCTCCTCGAGCTCCTCCTCCTGAACGCCCTCGAGGTCCGCGAGCATGATCTCCATGCTCTCATCAGGCTCAAAAGGACCGTTCTCCTCAAATATCGCAAGGCCGGTGCTCATTATACCCATCGCGCTCTTATACGCGTCAGCCTGCGTGTCGGCATATTCATTCGATAAAACCACGACATACAGATGGTTGATAAGCTGCGCGAGAAGATCGAATGCGCTGACCTGATTATTCAGAAAGTCTATACACTCAACGAGTGTCATATCCTCAACGAAGAAACCATCAGCGTCAAGTGCTTCATAATCGAGATCCGCGAAATGTCTGTCGTACTCATACAGGTCGGGGAACATATCCATATTCTCCGGGGAGTAGAGCATAGCGCTGCTTCTGACCATGTACAGAAAATCATCGAGCGTCTTTCTGTCAGAATCCTTGTACACGGAAAATCCGTCCTTCACCATCTCAAAGAAACGGCTTCTGGTCATCCTTATCGGAAGTCCCTTTAACACCTCCATGGTGTTCAGCCTGGACGCGGAAGGGTCCTTTGAGGACTGGATATATGTCATCAGCTCCTGCGTGAAATCGTCATCGCTGTAGTCGTCTATATCGAATTCATCAAAATTATATCTTATGCAGTTGATGACATACTGGTACACCATGAACCTGTCGGTATATGTCACCAGGCAGTCCATGCCGTTTTTTATTCGCGCGCGCATGGCAAGGATCTTATCCTCAAGCGCCTCCCTGTCGAAAGAAGCAGCCACCGCCTCCTTCAGCAGATCCGTAAAATCCTTTGCGATATCGGCTGCGCCTCTCTCCTGCCAAACCTCCTCCGTCTCAAGAAGAGACACGAGGTTCAATGAAAACTGCGTGAGTCCGAGAGATGAAGCCCTCTTTAAATACTCGGCTCTGAAGTTGTTCCAGTTTTCATAGGGGAGCCTGCCCCTGACTATGCTTGAAGCCAGCTTGGAAAAATAACTCATTAAATACCACCCTTAGTGAGGAGCTCTCTGTTGCTCCACATATAATCGACCATGGAAATGATCGTCAGCGCAAGCGCCGCGTATATAAGTATCTGACCGATCCAGTAGAAAACATCTCCGGGGAGATTCGCTATCAGTACGATGATCATAATCATCTGTACAGTGGTCTTTATCTTGCCCCAGATGCCGGCAGCAAGCACGACTCCCTGCTGCGCAGCCACCAGTCTGAAACCGCTCACCGCAAATTCCCTGGCTATTATCACGATGACGACCCACGCCGGGATCAGGTTCATTGATACCAGACAGATGAGTGCGCTGGATACCAGAAGCTTATCAGCGACAGGGTCCATGAATTTTCCGAAATTCGTAACGAGATTGTTCTTTCTTGCTATTTTACCGTCCAGCAGATCAGTGATGGAAGCTATGGCAAATACCGCAAGCGCGGCCCATTTCTGCCACTCACCGAGATCCGCCAGCATCAGAACGACAAAGACCGGTATGAGAAGCACTCTGGCCAGTGTCAGTTTATTCGGCAGGTTCATATAATACTCCGGTTAGATCATATTCTCCGGACGCGGTGATCTCTACAGTGACTATGTCACCGGTGACCAGCTCCGCGTCCGCTTCAAAAAATACCATTCCGTCCACATCGGGAGCATCGTATCTGCTCCGTCCGACATAGCAGCCCTCATCGGGGAGATAGCCCTCTGTCATGACCTCAAGTCTTCTGCCCACGAACCTCGCAAGTCTGTCCTCGCTTATCTCCTTCTGAAGGGACATGATCTCATCCATGCGCTGCTGCTTGATATCCTCCGGCACCTGATCGGTATATTCAGCCGCCTTCGTACCCTCTTCGGGTGAATAAGTGAAGACACCGAGCCTGTCGAATTCAGTCTCATCGATGAATTCCATGCAGATCTCGTGATCCTCATCCGTCTCACCGGGAAAACCCGCTATAAGCGTGGTCCTGAGCGCGATATCGGATATCTCGCGGCGAAGCTTTCCTATAAGCTCCGTGAGTTCCCTGTGGTCAGTTCTTCTTCCCATTCGGCGAAGGATGGCATCCGATGCATGCTGAATAGGCATATCAAGATAATGGCATACCTTCGGGTTATCCCTGACTGTCGCTATCAGCTCGTCGGTAATCTCCTCGGGATAGCAGTACAGAAGTCTTATCCAGGCGATGCCCTCTATCCGGGAGAGCCTCTCGATAAGCTCCGGAAGCATCTTCCTGCCGTACAGATCGACACCGTACAGAGTGGTCTCCTGTGCGACGAGTATGAGCTCCTTCACGCCCTTATCTGCCAGTCCCGTGGCTTCAGCCGCCAGATGCTCCATTGGGATGCTGTGATATCTTCCTCTTATGGATGGTATGGCACAGTATGTGCAGTTTTTATTGCAGCCCTCGGCTACCTTAAGATACGCGTAGTGACCCGAACCGGTCACAAGCCTCGCGCCCCCACTCCTTATGGAAGGGCCGACGTTATCGGATATATCGTCAAATATCCGGGGCTTTTCATCTCGAGCATTAACAGTCTCCTCGACGAGCTGCGCAATCTTATCGAATGAAGCGATGCCAAGCATGCCGTCCACCTCGGGTAGCTGTGCAGCTATCTCATCGCGGTAGCGCTGTGCCAGGCAGCCGGTTATTATAAGCTTCTGAAGACATCCCGTCTCCTTAAGCGCCGCTGTCTCTATGATGGTCTGTATGCTCTCCTCCTTGGCATCGGAAATAAAGGCGCAGGTATTGATGATAGCTATCTGTGCCTGTGTCTCGTCATCTGTGATCTCGTGTCCGGCCGCGGTGAGCAGCGCAAGCATCTTCTCAGAGTCGGTGAGATTTTTGTCACAGCCAAGGGAAATAAAAAGGATCTTCATTATTCTTCCGTATCGCCGTCCTCTGAGTCCTCTGCGTCGTCCTCATCGTCGTCTTCACCGTCATCGTAATCCTCGTCGCCGACCTCTGCAGACTCCTTGCCCTCCCCGGAGTTAAGAGCGGCATCGGACTCCGCCGCCTGCATCTGCTCCTTGAGCTCAGCCTCTTTCTCAGCCTCCTCCAGAAGTCTGGCCATCTCCGTCTCGAACTCCTCATCCGTCATGATGGATACAGAACCGTCGTAGAGCTCAGAAACTGCTCTGGACAGCGGCTTTAACACCTTTTCATCGGGCTCTGCAGACGAGCCGTGCTTCGCAACTATCTGTCTGGCGCGTTTCGCAGCTGCCAAAACGATGGAATAACGGCTGTTTACCACAGGCACCTCGCCCGGCTCTACAGCCTGATTGATCTTGTCCATAAGCTCTGAATATGATGGATGTAACATGTTTTCCTCCTGATCCGGTTCTGCCGGTATTAATACTCTTCGAGTTCTTTTGTAATCTTTTCAATAAATGCCTTGTTGTAGGCAAGCTTGTTTTTGCTGCTTACGATGATATCGTTGAGCTCCTTCGTGCACTCGTCACGGTCGTAGTTGATGATCAGGTGATCGTACACACCCATCAGCTTGACCTCTTCCTTGGCGCGGCGCAGCCTGCTCTCTATCTGCTCTATGGTCTCGGTGCCTCTGGCGATAAGCCTTTTCCTGATCTCCGCTATGGAAGGTCCCGACATAAATATCGTCACCGCATCCGGGTACATATGCTTTATCTGGATGGCTCCCTGCACCTCGATCTCAAGTATGACGTTCTTGCCCTTCTTTAAGTTCTCCTCGACAAATGCCTTCGGAGTGCCGTAGTAATTATTCACATACTGCGCGTACTCCACGAGCGCGTCATCGGCTATGAGCTTCTCAAACTCCTCACGGGTCTTGAAAAAGTACTCCCTGCCCTCGACCTCTCCCTCTCTGGGAGCTCTCGTGGTGGCCGACACCGAGATGATGTAGTCCTCATACTCATCGACCAGTTTCTTGGTTATGGTTCCCTTGCCCGAGCCCGAAAAGCCCGAAACGACTATAAGAATTCCTTCTGACATAGATACTCCCTTAAAATAGCTACTCGATGTTCTGGACCTGTTCCCTGATCTTCTCTATCTCGGTCTTTATATTGATCGCGACATCGGTCATGGTCATGTCGGCCGACTTCGAAAGCATCGTATTGGCCTCACGGTTCATCT
>DGVE01000208.1 GCA_002395865.1 Lachnospiraceae bacterium UBA4292
AGACCGCCGGGGCCCAGGGCGGACAGACGCCGCTTGTGGGTCAGCTCCGACAGAGGGTTGTTCTGATCCATGAACTGCGACAGCTGGGAGCTTCCGAAGAACTCCTTTACATTGGCAGTTACGGGCTTGATATTGATGAGCGACTGCTCGGTGATCTCATCGGGGTTCTGTGTACCCATCCTCTCGCGAACGAGTCTCTCAAGTCTTGTGAGACCGATGCGGTAGGTGTTCTGAAGGAGCTCACCCACGCAGCGGATACGTCTGTTGCCCAGGTGGTCGATATCATCGTATGATCCGATGCCTGCGTCGAGGTTCAGACAGTAGTTGATGGAAGCGACGATATCCTCCTTCGTGATGTGCTTCATCACGAGTATGTTCCTGAAATCGTCTGCCAGCTCCTCGAGCTTCCTCTTGGTGGAGGGCTCGTCGGGATCGCACTCCGCGAGGATCTTCTCCCTGTCCTCCCTGTAGCTCTTGAGCTCGGAGAGGTTCGGATAGTAGACCTTCATGATATTGCCGCTCTCATCGTACAGGCCGATCTCGTCGAGCTCGCTCTGCTCCATGTAGATAGCGGGATTTACCATCATGTTGGAGATGACCTTCACAGGCCTCTCCTCGGTCTGGATGTATACAAAGGGAATAGCCGAGTCCTGAATGCGCTCCGCCATATCCCTGTCGAGCTTCGTTCCCTTCTCGAAAAGGATCTCGCCTGTCTCCATGTCCATGACATCCTCTGCGAGCACCTTATCCTGAAGTCTGAAGCGGAAATTCAACTTCTTATTGAACTTGTAACGGCCGACCTTAGCCAGATCGTACCTTCTGCTGTCGAAGAAGGTATTGTTCACATAGGTCTCTGCGGAATCCACAGAAAGAGGCTCACCGGGGCGGACTCTCTTGTAAAGCTCGAGAAGACCGGACCTTCTGTTGTCCGAAGGGTCCTTCTCGAAGGTAGCGTAGAGCTTCGGCTCCTCACCTAAGAGATCGATGATCTCCTGGTTCGTGCCCCATCCGAGGGAACGCAGAAGAACCGTAACAGGCACCTTCCTGTTGCGGTCGACGTGAACATAAAATACATTGTTTGAATCGGTCTCGTACTCAAGCCATGCGCCGCGGTTAGGAATGACCGTCGCGCTGTAGAGCTTCGTACCCACCTTGTCGTGCGCTATATCGTAATATATACCGGGGGAACGAACGAGCTGGCTGACGATAACTCGCTCAGCTCCGTTGATGACGAAGGATCCCGTCTCTGTCATGAGAGGGATATCTCCCATGTATACAGACTTCGCGGCGCCTGTCCTGTCAATGATCTGGCCGTTCTCATCCTTCTTCGTGAGCTTCACGTCAACGTAAAGAGGCGCCGAATATGTGGCATCCCTTTCCTTGCACTCGTCAATGGTATACTTCTTCTTCTCTTCGCAGACTCTGCAGTCCTCAAATGAAAGAGTCATATTTCCGTTGAAATCGCTGATGGGGAAGATATCCTTGAACACTTCCTTCAGACCGATCTCACGGAACCACTTGTATGAAGCCGTCTGGACCTCAATAAGGTTGGGCATATCAGAGAGATCTTCATCTCTTCTGGCGTAGCTCATTCTGACATTCTTCCCTGATCTCACAGGTCTAAATCTGTTTTTTTCCATGAACGCTGTCACCCCGTTTTCTATTTAAACTATCCGACGCCTGCAGAAAGTATCCTGAGCCGAAAAAACGCGCAAAATACCCCCTTGGCGGCAGAGATGCACACTACAGAATACCACACCGGCCTCCCCGTGTCAACAAGAAAATAAAATAAATTTTCTATAAAAAGTTTGGGGCTATTTTGGTTCCTCCTGGCAAGGAAAAGCCACCCACAGCCGCAGAAGCCTGCTGTGGATGGCTTTTATTCAAACGTCCAAAATCGGTTTCAATCCGTTTACATCCCAAGTGAAATATTCGCACAGAAGGCTGAAGGCTTCGTCACTCATATCAAAGCCGGCAGAATATGCCGAGAGCCATCGGAGGTCCATATTTATTCTGCACTTGAAAACCATCCCGGACTCAAGTACAAAACGCAGTTCAGGTGAGGGTGGGCTCATCTTCGACAGATCGTTAACTTTTGAATTGTATGCATTACCGGCTAATAGTGCCTTTACCACCGGCTCTATGACTGCTCGTTCGGTTATTCTGTACTGGCCATCGACCAATATCATTACAGTATGTCCGCAATCAAGGTTGAAAATATCTGCAAGCTGTGAAAAATCCCCGTTTCTTCCCCTGAACACAGCGCTGACAAAGTCCAGTCTCACAAATTTGCCTCTGTGATTCATCACGATGACAGTCGTTCTGTCAGTGCACGTCTTATCCATGTACACCGGAGCATCATATCCTACGCCACTTTTTACTGTTCTCCTATCCTCATCCGGAGAGACATAGTAAAAATCCGATGATCCAAGCAATTCTCCAACGCGATCGGCCGCGACCTCCTCCGTTCCGCCCCAGTAGTGACCATTCTTAAAGTCCATGGATACCATAAAAAGCTCAGGCGGTTCCTCTTCTTTATCATTCAGCAATAATACTGCTATGATTATCGCCAGCACCGCCACAGGTGCGATATATATAGCTTTCCTTATGGTGCTTTTACTCAACATTTCACCACCTCTACGGCGTGTACCTGTCTCTGAGTATTGCAGACAGGATGTACCTGTCCACTGCGTCCTCCGTGCAGGTGTAAAGGGTCAGGATCTTGTCCTCCTCGGTGATGGTGACGCCGTTCTTGTACTGGTTCATCTCGGTGATCTTCTCGATGATGTCCGCGGGCTTGGATGTCGGGCTGAAATAAGGGCCGTAGGGCGTGCTCCTGAAGAAGGAGAATATCTCATAGACATATATCTCGCCGCGCATGTAGATGTAGATGTACTTGTATGTACCACCGTATATATAGTCCTTGTAGCGGAGCAGTCCGCCGAACATGGAGCCGTCTTTGCGGTCGTGTCCCCAGATGACCGAATTGAAGCTGCCCAGAGGGTCGTCGCGCTTCGTCCTGAAATCGAAGCAGATGGCGCCGGCCATATTTTCGGTGTTTCTGTAGGTGTAACGCAGATAGTGCTCATTGTCCTCGCCAAGCACTACCGGATATTTGATGGAGGTGTCGTCCGAAGCGCCTGGTATGTAGAGATAGCAGACATAGTCGGAGTTGACACTCTTGAAATACTCCTCGTCGACAGAGAACTTGATCCTCGGGACCACATCCCTCGCGGGTCGAACCACATGTGACTCGCCGCTCTCGTCGGTCTCGGTCTCAGCGGGAATGGTCTCGACAGGCTGCGTCTCGCCGTTTGCGGCGGTCGTTGCTATGGGAAGGGGCTCGATGACCACGCCTCCCTCTTTCTCCATGTCGCGGTATTCCTTGCCGCTGCTGTAATACCCCCAGCCGTAAATGGCCAGGCCGGTGCCCGCGTACACGAAGGCACCCAGAGCCACGCAGAATACGATCTTGCGGATGATCTCACTAAAGAGAGCACCTCCGCGAAGCCTCTCGCGAACTGGCGCGGCAGGGGCGGTATTCGCCTCCACGATCTCGGAGGAAGTCGCCTCCACGATCTCAGCGGACGAAGCCTCCACTATCTCACCGGATACCGTCTCAATGACCTCTGTAGATGCTGCTGCCTCCACCTGTGTGGGTTCGGTCACTGACAGCTCGGTACCGGTCTCCCCGGCAGCTGCAGTCTCTTCAGCCACAGCAGGCTCTTCAGCCGGTGCGGGCTCTTCGGAAACGACTGCCTCTTCGGTTGGTGCAGTCACCGGTGCCGCTTTTTCTGCGGAAGCAGTTGCCGCCTCTGCAGCCTCCTTCACCGCAGCCCCCTTCGCCGCTGCCAGCTCTATGAGCATCCTCTCGCGCTCTCTTCTGGCCTCGTCGAGTGCTGCCAGAGCCTCTGACCTCGCGCGCTTGGCAGCCTCCTCTGCCTCGCGTGCCGCTGCCTCGCGTGCTCTCGCGGCCTCCTCGGCCTCCCTCGCGGACTTCGCCCTGTCGTCTATCTGACCCGCGTATTTCTCTACCAGAGATTTTTTGATCGCTTTCTTTTTCTTCTCTGCCATAAGTTTCTCTTTCTGTAACTAAAACCATTAGCTTATATATCCCCCGGTAGGAGCCGGGGGATAATAAAAACACTCTTTAAAACTCGATTATTCAGGCCTTTCCTGCAGAACCGAATGCCTTGCAAAGCTCAACTACCTTAGCTGTGATAGCGTCGCAGCCGGGCTTAAGTACCTTACGGGGATCATAGCCCTTGCCCTTTAAGTCGCTGCCCGCCTCGATGTACTTACGTGTAGCAGCCGCGAACTCAAGCTGAAGCTCGGTGTTGATGTTTACCTTCGAAACGCCGAGGGTAACTGCCTTGTGTACCTGCTCGAAGGGGATACCCGAACCGCCGTGGAGAACGAGGGGCTTACCGTTTACGGCCTTGTCGATCTCGTCGAGTCTCTCGAAGTTGAGGCCCTTCCAGTCTGCCGGGTAAGGTCCGTGGATATTGCCGATGCCTGCTGCGAGGAAGTCTACTCCGAGCTCAGCCACAGCCTTGCACTCTGCAGGGTCTGCAAGCTCGCCGGCTGAAGCAACGCCGTCCTCTACGCCGCCGATACCACCCACCTCGCACTCTACGGAAATGCCCTTAGAGTGAGCCAGAGCGATGATCTCCTTGGACTTAGCCACATTCTCATCGAAATCGAAGTGTGAGCCGTCGAACATAACTGATGTGAAGCCTACCTCGATGCACTTCTTGGCGCCCTCGAAGGTACCGTGGTCAAGGTGAAGAGCCACCGGAACGGTGATGCCCATAGCCTCGTAAAGGTTCTTTACGAGGTCTGCGACTACCTTGAAGCCGCCCATATACTTAGCTGCGCCCTCTGACACCTGGATGATCGTGGGGGACTGAGCCTCCTGAACACCTGCGAGGATGCACTTTGTCCACTCAAGGTTGTTTGTGTTGAAAGCGGGGATCGCATAGTGGCCGGCGTGAGCCTTCTCCACCATTTCCTTAGCTGATACTAACATGTATGTTTCCTCCGTATTGTAAATTTGTCGGCGAAAGACCGCCGCGTGCTATTATATACCATTTTTGGGCAAATGCAAATAGTATTGAGAGAGTTTTTTAAGATTTTATCTTTTCGCTTTTCGCACGAACAGTACAGCCGCCATCGCGTCCATGTACGCGGTCAGCGCGGATATGGTGTAGAGCTCGAGCACGGTGGTGATGATGGTGTACTTTATGAATATCAGTGCCGCGCCGCCCAGTCCCACCACCAGAAAGACCATCAGTATCATTCCTGGCTTAGTCTTTAACTGTCTCACGGTGAGCAGTATGAGTGCTATCGCCACGCACATCGGCGCGTTGAAGGAGCAGGCGATGTGCATATTAGATATGATCGAGTCGATGGCCTCGCGCTGGTAGGGCACGAAAACTCCCACCGAGAGGAATGCTCCGGCCGCTATCGCAAAATACAGCACCGCCCCTGGCTTTCTGTCAGAGAGCTGCCACAGCATAAGCAGAAACGCCACAAATACCGCAGCAGTGATGAGGCCCCATATGATGAGTTCTCTCTCGTGTCCGTCCCAGTAGCCCACCACGGACAGGTTGTATTTCGTCCAGTCGTTATACTCCCCCGTGCTGCCGAGGTGCGCGGTGTAATATATCAGATATCCCGCGCACACATTCAGCAAAGCAATAAGGGGGATGAAAAAACGCTTTTTCATGATCACTTTATCAGACTGATGCCGAGGCTCCAGTCAAATTCCTTCTCGTCTAACCTGTACTGAGGAAGCAGCTTGGGTCCGCAGCTGTTCGAGCCCACGCCGCTCATCTTGTAGTCGATGCACAGCTCCACCGCATCCAGCGGTTTAAGCTCCGTCCTGTGAGCCCTGTCCATAAGCTCTCTGATGCTGTAGCGGCTCGCGTTAAACTCCAGCGAATCGTCGGAGAAGAACTTCGCAAACCTCACTCCGTCGCCAACGGATATCCATTTGCAGCCCCAGCGGTGTCCGTTCTCCTGCGGCCTGATATAGGGCTCATAGAGCCTGTCCACGGTGGTTTCGAACACTCCCATCCAGTCCGCTCTGTGTTTGTCGCAGTAGTTCTCATACGGGCCGTAGCCGTAGTATTCCACTCTGTCGCAGTCCGAAGGAATGGTAAATCTCATGCCGAACCTTGGCAGATACGGGAGGTTCTCGCCCTTTAAGCCGTGGAACTTCATCTGCACATTTCCGACGGAGTCGAAGTACCAGGCCATATTAAACTTCACCACAGGCCTGATCGCGTCAGAACACAGGGCGCCGCTCACTCTTATCACCGCCAGCCCGTTCTCCATCTCCGAGGAGGAGCTGTAGCACTTTATGTAGGTCCTGTCATAGCCCAGCTGGTAGGACCACTTGTTCTTTATCTGTATATCGTTATCGGTGGGCGCGCGAAGGATGTTCCACTCCATCGGCGCACGCAGAAGCTCTCTTCCGGAGGCCGCGCGAACGGAGGTAAAGCCCATCACGGATGTATCGAACTCATACGCGAACTTGGTGCCGCTGACCCTGTACACATCGGGCGCCGAAGCGACCTTCCTGACCCTTACGCTTCCGTCCCTCACGAGCTTCGGAAGCACGCTCTTCGTACTCTCGCACAGCATTATCTGGTCAAAGCCGAGCAGATGTCCGGCAGGCACCAGCCCGTCGTCGCTCTTCGAGCGGTATACGAAGCGTATGTCCATCCTGCACCCGTCGGCATTTCCTGTGGCGATGACTGCCCCGGGGAGCTCGTCGACCTGCCCGCTCTTTTCCACCACGCCGTCTTTCGTTATCTCGTAGCTGACCTCTATATTCTCAAAGCCGAGGAACGTTCTGTAGTTATCGAAAGCAAATGTCGCAGTGCCCTCTCCTCCGGATACGAGCCTTGCCCTGACGGGGCGCCATACGTTCTTGAGCTCATAGAGCCCGGTGTGGGGCGTTCTGTCGGGATATACGAGACCGTCCATGCAGAAATTGCCGTCGTGAAGCTTTTCGCCGAAGTCTCCTCCGTAGAAATACTCGTCCTCACCCTTTTCGTTCCTGCCCATGTACACGCTGTGATCGCACCACTCCCAGATGAAACCGCCCGCGAAGTTGTCGTACTTGTCCATGAGCTGCTGATAGTCCCACAGGTCTCCGGGGCCGTTGCCCATGGCGTGGCAGTACTCGCACTGTATGAAGGCCTTCTTTTTCCCCTCCTCGCTCTCGCAGTAGTCTATTATCTCCTGCGTGCTCGCGTACATCCTGCTCATAAAATCGAGGGGACTCAGGTCCCGGTCATGCACGGCCAGATCGTACTCGCCTGTGGCGGGGTTCTTATCGTGCCACTCATATATACTGCTCTCATACTGCAGGAGTCTTGTTCGGTCGTAGTCCTTCACCCAGTGTCCGGCTCTCTCGAAGCATACGCCGTAGCCGCTCTCATTGCCCAAAGACCATATGATCACGGCTGCGTGATTTTTATCCCTGTACACGTTTCTCCTTACTCTGTCGAGTATCGCAGCGGCAAAGGCCGGATCTCTGGCAATGAGTCCGTACTGGTTGTAGCCGCCACCCGCGAGCTCCACCACGCCGTGGCACTCTATATCGGACTCGGCGATCATGTAGAAGCCGTACTTGTCGCAAAGCTCCGCAAACCACGGCGCATTCGGGTAATGGCTGGTCCTTATGGCGTTAATGTTGTGGAGCTTCATGAGCCCCAGGTCCTCCATGACCTGCTGCTTCGAGATGGTGTAGCCGGTCACGGCATTCGAGTCGTGGCGGTTGACGCCGTGGAGCTTTATCTTCCTGCCGTTTAGATACAGCACACCCTCGCGCATCTCGACTGTCCTTATACCGACTCTTTGGACGATGCTCTCCTCGTCGGTCTCTATCTCCAGGGTGTACAGGTCGGGCGTCTCGGCGCTCCAGCACCACGCATCCTTCAGTTCAAAGGTCACAGCCGCGTCGAACTCTCCGGCACCCAGCACCTTCTCCTCCATCACCCGTCCGTCGCGGTCGCGAAGCACCAGAGTCACCTGTTCAGGCTCCCCGGCGATATCCTCCAGCTTCACATTTATGCGGGCATTTTCCGCCACGCATCTGGTCTTTCCTGCTATGAACCGCGTTTCGACTTCGCCGTTTTCGGTGGTTATAAAGAAATCCCTCACATGGTTCTTCGGTCTCACGAGCACATACACATCGCGGAAGATACCGCTCATCCTGAGCTTATCCTGATCCTCGAGATATGTTCCGTCGCACCACTTGAGCACGAGCACGGCAATGCGGTTTTTGCCCGCGTGGCACAGTCCGCTTATATCAAACTCACTCGTGGAATGTGACACCTGCGAGTAACCCGCGAACTCGCCGTTTATCCACACGTAAAGGCACGAATCCACTCCGTCGAAATTCAGGTACAGGCATCTGCCTATATCGTCCTGACTGACACTGAAGTCCCTCATATACGCGGCCGCAGGGTTCTCGTCGGGCACGTAGGGCGGATCGTACGGTATGGGAAACCTGACATTGGTGTACTGGTGCTTCCCGTACCCCTTGATCTGCAGGCACGACGGCACCTCTATATCGTCCGCGTCCTTCATGTCGAAGGCAGCGCTCACCCAGTCCTCGGGGAGCCTTTCGTACCTGCCCTCGTATATCAGCTTCCACTTTCCGTTCAGGTTGATGGCCCTGTCGAATTTGCCCGCGGGCGTCTTCAAAAACGGCCTGTAGTAACACCTCTCGGGCATCGTATTTACGTGCAGCTTCTCGAGGCTCTCGTGGAACCTCTCCTTCAGTTCAAACATTGCAAACCCTCCTTGTTTTATATATACGCGGCTGTCGTTCTTTCGTGGCCACACTGCGCGGCTGTCCGTTCTTTCGCGGCCACACTGCGCGGCTGTCGGTATATTATCCCGTCTCGTGCAGAGCACGGGAAATGCACTCGCCGGGATAATATACCGGCATCCGCTCACGTTATGGCAAACCTGAACAGACAGGTGCCACTATTCACTGTCATCCCGACCAAGTGCACAGCACGAGTCGAAGGATCTTCTCCCTTAAGAGTCACAGCGTCAGCCACGGAAAGTGATAATTCCTGAGGAGGCTGTTGCGACCAACGGGAGCCCGGGGTCCGAGCGGTACAGACCTGCGCGCGGCGCAGATCGTATAAGATCATTTGAGCGCATCCAACTCGTAGCGCACAAGCTCACAGTTGTCCATATTGTAGTTGTATATATCATCATTGGACATATCCACGAAATAAGTGCGGATGGCGCGGCCGAGCGTGCCGTGGCACACGAGCAGTATCGACTCGCCGCGGTATGTGCGGCCCAGATCCTCGATGAGGCCGTAGGCTCTGTGACACAGCTGTATAAAAGAGTCACCGCCGGGCTGCTTCACGCCGAGATTTCTCTTGGCATACTGAAACACCGGGTCGAGGCGCGGTACTCCCTCGCATCGTCCGAAGTTGTGCTCAGTAAGCCGCGGCTCGACGGTATATGTGAGGCCGCTTCCCTCAAGCGCTATATCCGCAGTCTCTATGGCGCGCTTAAGCGGCGAGACGAAGACGCGGTCGATGTGAGTGCGTCTTATTCTCTCGCCCAGCATTCTCGCCTGCTGCCTGCCGTATTCCGTGAGCATGCCCTCGCTGATGCCGCACACTCTGTCCTGCTCATTGTAATCCGTCTCGCCGTGTCTGGCGACGTAGATGATGGTCTTATCATTCATATCTTATGCGTTGAATATTCATTATTCCGATCAGATTTTACCCTTATAAAATACCATATCGGCAGCAAAAATACAACGACAATCCACACAGAAAAACTCCCCCGGGAGGTAACATCTCAGGGGAGCTGAAAGTTTGATTTAAAAGTGTCTGTTTATCTTAAATAATTAAGCACGCTTCTTGGAAGCTACCATTGCCAGACCAGCCATTCCAACGATCGCTGCAAGGTAAATGATAGGAGCTGCGTCGCCTGTAGCGGGAGCTGTTGAATCATAGATAACGTTGCCGTCCTTATCCTTCATAACGAACTTTACAACGTCCAGTGTAGCCTGTGCGCCCCAGTCGTTAAGGCAGATCTTAACTGTGCCAACACCGCCATCATCGCCTACACCGTCATCTGCCTGCAGAACGATGCCTGAAGCTGATGCGAACCATGTGTCGTCATCATTGAATGTAATATTATCTGTCTTAATGTCAAACTGTGTCCACCAGTTGTTAGACTTAGCACCGTAAGAGATGCATCCGTTGTACTCACCGTTGGGATCAGCTACGTTGAATGTGAACTCAACTGTATCGATCTTAGAAACATCATCAACAAGCTCAGCTGCATTGATAAATGTGCCGTACTGATCCTCATGGTGGATTCCTTCGGGGTAAGTCGTTACGCCGTTATCAGCGAACGCTGTGCAAGCAAGTGCTGCTGTCATGGCTGTAGCCAGAGCAACTGTCATAAACTTTTTCATTGTTATATCCTCCTAATTAAGTTCGTTTCAGTGTATTCACCGAAATACAAGCAACATCCTAACATATTTGTAACAGTTTTGCAATATATTTTTGCAGACTTTTTTCACATTTTTTACAAAAAGAATTTGTGCATAATAGACATTTTCCCGCTTTGTTCTCTTTTAGCCTTCTTTATACCTGTGCAAAAAAATCCCCCGGAACGGATCCGGGGGAATGAAGTCGTATTATGCCTATGATTAAGCGCGCTTCTTGGAAGCTACCATAGCGATGCCAGCGATACCAACGATAGCTGCAAGGTAGATGATAGGTGCAGCGTCGCCTGTCTCAGAAGATGCATACTGAGCGGGTGCCTGAAGTGTAAGAGCTGATGAAGAGAACTTGATAGTAGCTGTACCGTCTACAGATGCGATATCAGCACCGTTCTTTCCCCACCAGATATTGAGCTCACCGTTCATCTCTGCGCCATCGTCATTAAGACCGCCCTTAAGGGTGTTTGCAGAAAGATCGAACTTGTAGCCGTTAACCGTAATAGTATTAACAACAACAGTAATACCATCATCAGCAGAGAGCTTTGTGTTTGCAGGATCTGCAGCACTCATAACATAACCGAGGTTTGTGAAGCCGTCCTCTTCCTCAACACCCTCAGGGAACTCAACCTCGTAATCAGCTGTTCCCTCGTTAACCTGGAATGTGTATGAGTTCCAGTCAGTGAACTGCATCGTGTAAGATGCGTTGCCGCCGGTTACTGTGATGTTGTAGGAAACCTCTGTAATCTTCTGATCCTCGCCGTCAGCAAATGCTGTGCAAGCAAGAGCGGCTGTCATAGCTGTTGCAAGAGCAACTGTCATAAATTTCTTCATTGATAGAATCCTCCTATTGAATTCGTGATTTAGAGCTGTTAAGCATTGTAACATTTCTGTAACAAAAAAGCAACAACAAAACACTTGTATTATTTCACATATTTTGCCACAGTTTTTGTCACTTTCTAACAAAATAGTTAACTATTTGTACTCTATGCAAGCCTTTGCGTCGTCGCCAAGGTTATCCATACCCTTGATAGTAAAGGTAATGCTGATGGAATCCGCATAACCGTCATATGCGGGAAGTGTAGCTATAGGCTTAGCCCATGCGTTCTGAAGCTGAAGCTGGATACCGGTTACCTCCTCATCGGCAACTGCAACACCGTCATAGGTCTCAAGTACCTGTGCATTGATAGCATCCTTATCTATTGCGATCGTCTTTCCGCCTATAACGAGCTCGTCAACTGTTATCGATACGCCTGAGCCGTCCTGATCATAGTCGATTGCTGCCCACGGGATATCCGTGCTTACGAAGATGAGGTTGTACTGCTTACCCTCCTCGAACTCAACACCGCCCTGAGCTTCATCCAGAGCCTTCCAGTCAAGTCCTGTAGCGGATACAGTATATGTGCCGTCACCTGTGATATTTACGTCATGGAACTCACCGGGAGCAGCGATAAGTCCGCCGCCGTTGTCCTTGCTTGCCCATGCATGCATAACGAAGTAGCCGATCTCATCGGTATTATTAGTACCGTTATAACCATAGCTTCCCTCATCTACTGCGTTTCTGAAAGAAAACAGAGGAGTCTGAAGACCGATGTATGCGTGAAATGTAGAAGCCTCGAGATCAAACTCTGCGATAGGAGCATCCGTATCAGGCTCCTGTGTAGGTGCATCAGTTTCGGGTGCCTGTGTCACAGGTGCCTCTGTCACAGGCTCAGCTGTGGTGTCGTCCTGCTTCTGTGCCTCGGTGGTAGCTGCCGGTGTGGTAGAAGCCGGTGTGGTGGATTTGGTGGTGTCTTCATTTGAGCAGCCTGCAAGTGCCGCTGTGCACGCAAGAGCTGCTACAAGAGCGTAATTCTTGATTCTCATAATATCTCTCCTTTTTTGAATTAGCAGGTCGTCCTGCACGAAAGCTATTATATTATAGACAATACGCCACAAAAAATCAATCCCCCGCAAATTTCATTTACATTACATTTTGCACATTATTTCTGTAATGTTTTTGAAATTTGCGGGGTTTTGACTGTTTTTTATTGTTTTTTATTACTTGACCAGCTTACAAAGCTTTGCTATCTCCATGATGACGAGCGGAGCGAGTATAAGCCCTACGCCAATGAGATAGAGGGGTGCCGTAAGTGTGATGAGGCCGAATAATCTCTTGAGAGGTGTGAACAGTACCACTGCCACCATCGCGAGCGAGACGAGCGCGGCGCCGTCGAGCTTCTTATTAGAGAACGGTCCGATCTTGAACAGCGAATGGACGCTCCTCATGTTGAAGGCCTGTACGACCTGCGAGAGCGAGAGCACCATAAACGCGAGCGTCTGGCCTCCGGGCACGGTGTGAGTCCATTTCCAGCCAATGTAGAAGGCCGAGAGCGCCAGTCCTCCGAAGAGGAGTCCCTGAAGCAGTATCTGGATACCGTAGCCGTTCGCGAATATGCCTTCGTTCTTCGGCTTCGGCTTTTTGTCCATGACATCGTCCTCGACTGCCTCCATGCCCAGCGCTATCGCGGGAAGGCTGTCCGTTACGAGGTTGACCCACAGAAGCTGCATGGAGAGCAGGGGCGCCTGCTGCCAGAGTATCATGGCCGCAAATACGACCAGTATCTCGCCGATATTGGTTCCGAGCAGGAAGCCGACCACCTTGCGGATGTTCGCGTAGATGCCGCGGCCCTCGCGAACTGCGGTTACGATCGTGGTGAAGTTGTCGTCCATGAGCGTCATGTCCGCGCTGCCCTTAGCGACATCGGTACCCGTGATACCCATCGCGCAGCCGATATCCGCCGCCTTCAGGGCGGGTGCGTCATTCACGCCGTCACCGGTCATGGATACGACCTGATCCTTGCGCTGCCATGCCTTGACTATGCGGATCTTGTTCTCAGGAGACACTCTCGCGTAGACGGATATCTTCTCCACTCTCTCGTCGAGATCCCTGTCGGACCAGCGGTCGAGCTCCGTACCGGTTATCGCCATATCGCCCTCTTTCATGATACCGAGATCCTTCGCTATGGCGGAGGCTGTGACCACATGGTCACCGGTTATCATGACAGGTCTTATACCCGCCTTGCGGCATACCGCAACGGCATCCCTCACCTCGGGTCTCGGAGGATCGATCATGCCGACGAGTCCTATAAATGTAAGTCCGTTCTCGAGTTCCTTCGATGTGGGGTTCTCGGGAATGGTATCTATCTCCTTCGTGGCAACGGCGAGAACTCGCAGGGCCTGTGAACTCATGGCCTCGGTGACAGATGCCGCCTTCTTCATATCACCCTTTACGCATCTGTCCGCTAAGCAGTCGAATGCTCCCTTGGTGATGACCACGTATCTGCCGCCGATCTCATTGACGGTGGTCATGAGCTTTCTCTCTGAGTCAAACGGAAGCGAAAGAAGCCTCTTGTACTTCCTGTTCAGTTCCTCCTTGTCCATGCCGTTCTTGTGGGCGGCTACGATGATGGAGGTCTCGGTGGGATCGCCCATGTGCTGCTCGCCGCTCTCGGCAAATACGACCGAGCCGTCGCAGCACAGCGTTCCGAGCTTTAACAGTTCGCGAACCTTTTCGGAATTGTTTTCGCTTATATCCTCAGTCTGGCCGTTCTCATCCAGATACGCCTTCATGAGGGTCATTCTGTTCTGTGTCAGAGTACCCGTCTTATCCGAGCAGATGATGGAGGCGCTTCCGAGCGTCTCGACCGCGGGCAGACGTCTGATGACCGCGTTCTGTCTTGCGAGTCTGGTAACGCCTATCGAAAGAACTATCGTAACTATGGCGGGAAGTCCCTCGGGGATCGCCGATACCGCAAGAGATACGGCTACCATGAATATCTCCATGGGCTTCATCTTGCCGCTGACCATGCCCACGATAAATATGACCGCGCACGCCGCGATGGCCACTACGCCCAGGTACTTACCCAGATCAGCCAGCTTCTTCTGAAGAGGCGTTTCGGTCTCCATCTCGGAATCGAGCAGGTTCGCGATCTTACCCATCTCGGTGTCCATACCGGTAGCCGTAACTATCGCGGTTGCTGTACCGTAGGTGATGCTGCAGCCGGAGAATACCATATTCGTGCGGTCTCCCAGAGGATCGTGCTCCCTGCAGACAGCGCCCGCGTCCTTCTCCGAGGGCACCGACTCACCGGTCAATGCGCTCTCCTCGCTCTTTAATCCCGCGCTTGTGATCAGTCTCGCGTCTGCAGGCACGAAATCGCCCGCCTCGAGGAAGATTATATCGCCGGGCACCAGATCTGCCGCGTCGATGATCTCCTCCTTGCCGTCACGTATGACTCGCGCGTGCGGCGCCGACATGCTCTTTAGTGCATCGATCGCCTTCTCGGCCTTTGATTCCTGTACCACGCCCATGATGGCGTTTAAGATGACGATGGCCAGTATCAGGCAGGGCTCGATGAACTCGGACGGCTCGCCCTCCACTATCGCTATGACGAAAGAAATAAAAGCCGCCGCCAGAAGTATAAGGATCATTACGTCCTTGAACTGCTCGAGAAATCTCTGAAGATTCGTTTTTTTCTTCTTCTCCCTGAGCCTGTTCGGGCCGTACTCTTCCAATCTCTTGGCCACCTGAGCGCTGTCCAGACCGCGCATCGCGTCCGAATGCAGAGCATCCACCGTATCCGATGCGGATGTGTTGTGATAAACCATTTACTTGTCCTCCCTGATAAGCCCCGTGAGCCAGATATCGCACCTGAGCCTCATACCCTGTGAGGGTACGCCGCGCAGGTTGTTTTCGGCCACTGCCAGTGTGAGTTTTACGTCGTTGTTAGTATTCAAGTCGATGATATAAAAATCATTGCCCGTAAATCCGTTCGTATGCTTTTCTATCTTTTCTATGTAACCGAGGACCCTGTATTCGTCGCAGAACACTCCTCTGGGGGCGAGCGTCTTATCCACCACAGAGTACAGATCCTTCGACCACACCGCCTCGCATGCCAGATCGTGCTGGAAGAATTCCTCGATCGCGGCGTTCTCGTACGCTGTGTCCGAGCCGTTCTCGATCCCGTCTCCCGCCTTCCTGCGTCTTCTGTAGAGCCTCTCCATGCCGGAACGTACTCCGTCGCTCTTCTCTATCGGATAGAGTACCATGGCATTTACTCCGCAGGCGGAAAACCCGATGGTCTTCTTGTAGCGCGTATCGCACACTATCCTGTTTCGCCTTATGTACGCCAGATCGGGCATGTAGTAGATGAGTGACAGGCCTGTGCGGCCGTTTACACACTCACCCATATAGTGATCACCCGCGTAATGTTTCGAGATGACCGCCTCCATACCGGGGTTGTAGGTATGCGGCTGCACACAGGGATGAGCCCCCGTGACGGTGTACTGTCCTCCGGTAACTATGCCGGTGAGCACCACGCTCGCACCCGAACCGGGGCACACCTCCACGCTCCTGATATCTATGAGGCTCTCGCCGTCGAGGTCGAAAAGCTCCTTGCCTCCCGATTGCAATGCGAGGCGGTCGAAGAGCGCAAGCTCCTCTGACCGCCTGATACCGCTGTCAAAGCCTATTGATCTTAAAAATCTGTGCATATTACCTGAGCTCGGTCATACCGCCCATGTAAGGCTGAAGAGCCTTTGGAATGGCCACGCTTCCGTCCTCGCGGAGATTGTTCTCGAGGAACGCGATAAGCATTCTGGGCGGTGCTACCACCGTATTGTTGAGGGTGTGGGCCAGATACTTCTTTCCGTCCGCGCCGTTCACCCTGATACCTAAACGTCTCGCCTGAGCGTCTCCGAGATTCGAGCAGCTGCCTACCTCGAAATACTTCTTCTGTCTGGGACTCCATGCCTCGACATCCAGGCTCTTCACCTTCAGATCCGCAAGATCTCCCGAGCAGCACTCGAGCGTTCTGACGGGTATGTCGAGAGTCCTGAAGAGATCGACCGTATTCTGCCACAGCTTGTCGAACCACATGGGGCTCTCCTCGGGCCTGCAGACGACTATCATCTCCTGCTTCTCAAACTGGTGGATACGGTAAACACCACGCTCCTCAAGACC
>DGVE01000231.1 GCA_002395865.1 Lachnospiraceae bacterium UBA4292
GCGCTCTCGATACAGCCGATGGTGGAAAATGCCATACGCCACGGCGTGAGGTCCAAAAAGCACGGGCTGGTGGCTGTTGAGACCCGCCGCGAGGGAGGGGAGCACGTTATAGTCATCAGGGATAACGGCGTCGGATTTGATCCGAATGCTGCGTTTTCATCGGACAGATCGCACATCGGTATACAGAATGTGCGCGATCGTATAGAGCAGCTGTGCGGCGGAAGCTTCGACATAGAGAGCCACTCGGACAGCGGAACCATCATAACCATGAGGATACCTGTTAAATAAGGGGAAAGGGGCAAGGAAGTTTGAAAGAGGAGCTTTCAAACTTCCATCGGTGCTACGGCAGGCATAGCACCGATGCACACCATGCCTGCGGCAAGGTATAAAGTATGAAGCTGCTGTGTGTTGATGATGAGGAGCTGATCCTTAAGCTGACAATGATGCTGTGCAGGGAGCTGGATATCGTGGAGAGCGTGGAGGGCTTCTCGTCCTCGAAGGAGGCTCTTAAGTATCTGGAGAGCAACAGCGTGGACGCCATTCTCATGGATATCGATATGCCGGAGATAAACGGTCTGGCGATGGCAAAGATCGTGGGAGAAAAATATCCCGACACATCCGTTATATTTCTGACGGGCTACTCGCAGTACGCTGTGGACGCGTTTTCCATGCATGCCTCCGGATATCTCTTAAAGCCGGTCAGCAAGGACAAGCTCCTGACCGAGCTCGAGTACGCGCAGAACAATAAGCATACCGAGAGCTTCGAGGAGGAGGACAACTGCAGGATCAAGGCCCGCACATTCGGCAATTTCACACTGGAGGTCGATGGAAAGCAGGTGAATTTCTCACGCCAGAAGGCGAAGGAGATATTCGCGTACCTTGTCGACAGGCAGGGCACGAGCGTCACGAGGGCGGAGGTGTTCGGCGAGCTCTGGGAGGACGGACTGTACGACAGGCCGATGCAGAAGCAGCTGGATGTCATCATCAGGAGCCTGAAGACTACTCTCGAGGAGTACGGAATAGGCGATATACTCGAATCGGAGAAGGGAACGCTGCGCGTGAACCCCGATATGATCGACTGTGACATGTACAGGTTCCTAAAGGGCGACAAAAAGGCGAGGGATGCCTTCAGGGGTGAGTACATGACCAGCTACGAGTGGGCTGCTGTGACAGAGGGATATCTGACCACCCTGCTTGAAAAGGAAAATAAAAAGAAACGGTATTAATGTGATATGCAAATAAAAAAACCCAAAAATGGTTTGGTATCGGTTTTAATGCTGGGAGTTCTTCTGCTGTTAATGAGCTTCCTGACGATCCTGATCACGGGCAGGAGATGCACTGTAAGGACGGAATTTATAAAGCCTGTCGATGGGCTTTCAATCGATGATTTTAAAGTGAGCCTCGACGATGAGGGCATCGTGAACATCGATGAAACATATATCAAAGACGGCTGCATTATCACGGAGCTGTCCTTTGTGAGCAGGGGAAAGACATGCCTTGAGATCATCGGACCGGACGGACGCTACGGATTTCAGAAGATATACGCGCACAGAGTGGGTATCATTACGGTCGAGTATTATTTCGGAATGGTGAATGGAGGCTGGGTCATAGCTCTGTCATATGTCCTGTTTCTTTGGACACTCTCCCTGTACCTTCTGGTGCGCTGCTCTGCAAGTCTGAGACGAGACATGTTCAGCTATGACAACATCGCTCTTTTGGGCGTGACCATAGCAGTCATATTCCATATGCTTCAGCAGGCTTCGGGACTTGCCAATTACAACGGTCCCATGGATTCCATACTCTCAGTCATGGATCTGGGCACTGGCATATCGCTGATTCTGCTTCCCATAGCCTTTGTGGTCTCGGTTTTTGTGATGATCACGAATATCAGGCTTTTGATAAAGGAGGGACGGAAACTCAAAAATATTCTGGGTACCGCGTTGGGCCTTGGCCTCATGCTTCTGACCCTGACTCCGTCTTTTATCTACAGAATTGCGTCATCCATGCCTACGCTTGAGACCCAGCGTGAGGGAAGTATCGGACATATCGCGGAAATATTTGCGGAAAACATCATATATTCGCTTGTGGCATACCTCGAGTGTGTGCTTATGGCTACTATTATACTCGGGCTTGCGGCAGCTAAAAACGTGCCTTCGTTTGACATGGATTATGTGATGATACTGGGATGCCGGATGAAGAAGGACGGAACACTCACGAACCTGTTAAAGGGCCGCGTGGACAGAGCCGTGGATTTTGCGAAGCGGCAGAAGGAGGCCACAGGAAAGGATGTCATTTTCGTGCCATCCGGCGGACAGGGAGCGGATGAGCCTTTGTCCGAGGCGCAGGCTATGAAGAATTATCTTCTGTCGATAGGGATACCCGAGGAGAGGATACTTGCGGAGGATAAGTCGTTAAACACATATCAGAACTTCGGCTATTCCAAGGAGCTCATAGACAAACATTTCGGGTCTGAGAATGCGAAGATAGCTTTTTCCACGACGAACTACCACGTATTCCGTTCGGGCATGTATGCCTCGAAGCAGGGTATAAAGGTGCAGGGCATGGGCAGTAAGACGAAGGTGTACTTCTGGGTAAATGCTTTTGTCAGGGAATTTATAGCCACACTTGAAGCAAAAAAGAAATTGCATATGGCGGCTATAGGTGTTATAATACTCCTTAATATACAGATGGCGGTCATATTCTGGCTGGCCTTACGGCTTTAGTATCTTTGCCTCCGCACGGAGCATGTGACGGAGGTTCATATAAATCTATAAGGAGGAAAATGTATGGGCTTTTTTGACAAGCTTTTCGGCGGCGGAAGCGAGGCCGGCAAGGCTGTGGAAGATCTGTTCGGCAGCCTGTTAAACGGCGCGAAGCAGCAGAACAGGCCGCAGAACAGCCAACAGCCGCAACCTGTACCTGCGCAGCCTGCGCCTGCGTACGAGAAGGCAGAAAGCGGCTTTTCGTGGGGCGATGTGATGCCCGATGAGCCGAACCAGTATAATTTCGGCGGGACATTTACTGATTACTTCGAGACGATATTCAGGGAGGATTTTCCCGGGACCGTCTACTCGAAGCAGTTCACCGGCTACAACAACAAGAGGATCGTGTACACATTTACAGCCGGCGGAACGAAGAAGCTGGTGGTGGAGCTGATGAACCAGTTCAGCAGGGCGCAGGGCGTGAGGAATGAGTGCGCCCGGGAGGGCGTGCCCTATCTTCGCTTCTACTACGACCATCACGGCTGGTGGAACACCAGAGCCTACGTGAAGGACCGCGTGGGAAGGTACTTATAACTATTGTCAATATGCAGAGGGAGAACGCGTTTGCGCCTGCGGCGGACCCGGCACGAAGCGAAGTAAGGCTTCGCAGGCAGCTGCTTCGTGTACGGTCCGGTACATTCCATAATTTATGGAATTTAAGGTCTTCTCCCTCTGTTTTTTATTGAGGCAGGATATGTCACTTCTGGACGAGCTTTCTTCACCCGCGGTGTGGGAAAGATTTTACGAATACAGAAACACGCTCGCAGGTATCCGCGACAACAGAGGACTCAGACAGTTCATCGACGGGAATAGATATCTGAGCACAGTGGAAATGATAAAGGCAGGGAGAGGATATCCCCTGCCTGTTCGTTCTGTCATCAGCAAGATGGGCTCGGATAAAAAGAGGGTGGTGTATACCTATCCCGAGGACTTCAACATGGTGCTGAAACTCCTGACATACCTGATGCTTAGGAAATATGACGGTATATTTTCGAAAGGGCTCTACTCGTTTCGGCCGGGGCGCACAGGCAGGGACGCGGTGAAGATGCTTCTGTCGCGCGGGGGGATAGCGGAAATGTATTCCTACAAGGCAGACGTCCACGACTATTTCAACAGCATACCGGTCGAAGGGCTGCTGCCTGTTTTAAAGGCAGTGCTTTCGGATGACGAGCCGCTTTTTGCCTTTTTAAGCGCACTTCTTGAGAATCCACGCGTGATAGACGGGGACTCGGTCACCACACAGAGAAAGGGCATTATGGCCGGAACTCCGGTATCGTCCTTTTTCGCGAATCTGTATCTGACGGAAATGGATGAGTATTTCGAGGGGCTCGGGATCCCCTACGCGAGATATTCTGACGATATAATAGTTTTCGCGGATACGGAGGAGGGCGCTAAGCGGCACGCGGAGTATATAAGAAGCTTTTTGAAGGACAGGGGACTGGAGCTTAACCCGAAGAAGGAGGAGTTCCACACACCGGAGGAGGGATTTACTTTTCTCGGCTTTTATGCGGGAAACGGAGTCGTGGACATTGCCCCGGCGACACTTACAAAGCTCAAGCAGAAGATGAGGAGAAAGAGGGATGCGCTTAAGAGGTGGCAGAACAGGAGCGAGGCGGAGCCGGAGAGGGCTGCGAAAGCATTTATAAGGATGTTTAATCGAAAGCTTCTCGAGACGCCGCGCGGGAGCGAGCTGTCATGGAGCAGGTGGTTCTTCCCTGTGATAAACACCGACAGGAGCCTGCGGCAGATCGACAGGTACGCGCAGGATTGCATAAGATATCTGCTGACTGGGCGGCACACAAAGGCGAGATACAACATCCGCTACGAGGACATAAAGGCGCTCGGCTACAAAAATGTGGTGCATGAGTACTATAAAGAATGACGGAAGGGACCTTCACATAATGTGAAAGCCCCTTCGCTGCGTTTTGAGGGTATATATTTTACTCGGCCTTAGTTACACCGCTGTACTCGTTTATGAGATCGACGATAACGTCGTGGAGCTTCTGTACCTCGTAGCTGCCGATGATGGGCTCAAGGTGTGAACCGCCTATGCCAGAGTCGTCAGTAAGGAATACGTACTCGCCGTCGGTCATTATCGCCATGGCGCGTCCGAAAAGCTCTGTCTCACGGTCGCTGCCCGAGGAGATGACGGGTATTATGTGGATGCCCTTTGCGGCTGCGGTCTTTACGGCGTCAATGAGAACCTGCTCGGTGCCGTCGTGGGGCGGTGCGTCGAAGATCATGAACGCGATCTTGACTGCGCCGTCGTCCCAGTCCGCGGAGTTCATGGTCTCTTTAAGTATCTGATCCACTGCCTCGGGGAAATCTCCGCCGCCCTCCGCCAGCTCGTTGTTTAAAATCTTCTGCAGCTCCTTCACGTCGGAACCGAAGGGGTTCGTCTTGGTGACGTAATCATCGCCCTCATCACGGTAGAAGTTGAGAGAGTAGCTGGTGTTAGGAATGGTCACATCCTCCATTATCTTCGAGAAATCCGCCTGAAGATAGGTGAGCTCGTCGGACATGGAGCCGGTGGTGTCGAGTATGAACATTACCTGCGTCTTATTGTAGACGGCCGATGTTCCGCCTACGGTGAGCTCGAACTCGGTCTTGCCGCCCGCGCGGCCCTGACCTTCGGTGGCATCCTCCTGCTTAAGGGTGAGACCTTCACTGAGTCCGCTGTAGCAGAGCTGGCCGGAGAGGTCGTATACCATCAGGGAGTACTCATTTGCTGCGTTATCCCTGAACAGGTATGCGGATCCCGCGCGGCCCGTCCTGCCGCTCCATACGATCTGCTCGTCCATGGTGATAAGGTCCACGCGATATCCTGCCAGTAATGCGCCGTCCGCATCCTTTAATGATACCGTGATCCTGTCGGTGGGGTTCAGACCGTATGCGGGGAAGCTGATGGCATCGGTCTTCACGAGATTGGTGAAGAAGCCCCAGTTGCTGTTGTCATTCCACCTTCCGCAGGTGAGCAGGAAGGGGGATGCGGGTATCGGCTCGGTCTCGGGCATGGGTTCGGAATCGTCACCCGGCATGGGGACGACATCCGGCTCTCCCACTATCTCGTGTTCTTCGACTCCGGGGAACGGTTCAACGGCGGGGTCCGCCGCTTCGGCGGCATCTCTGATATCGCCCTTGTAGTCGGACATTTCATCATAGTGATTTATTTCTGCAGCCTTATCGCCTATCAACTCTGAACGACCGGGGTCCGAAATGGCAGGGAATGTGGCTTCTGCGGGCTTTTCGGTGGAAGAACCGCTTCCCTCCGACGAGGGCGCAGACTTGGTCGAAGCAGAAGCGGCCTTGTCAGGCTTCCCGGAAGCCTTTTCACTGCCCTTAGGCGCGCTGTCTTCTCCTACCTCCGCGTAATGACCGGTCTCGATACCATTTGCGTCGAGAGACTTGCTCGTATCCATCTTGCCTGAGAGATAACCGCCTCCGATCACCACGCCCGCAAATACGGCCGCAGCCGCGCCTGTCCACGGCAGAACTCTCTTCCAGATGGACGGTATCTTCTTATCGGGAGCGGCGGGGTCCTGCATGGTCATTCCCTCGATGACGCTCTTGTCATACTCCGAAATGTACTTTTCGTCGATGTCTCCGGTCGCATCGAACAGCTTATTGTTTAACTCGTTATTATCCTTTTTCATCTCGATCAGTCCCTTCCTTTAAATTATGTAGCCTTCTTTTTCCAGATACTTCTTAAGCGCCTGTCTGGTGCGCATCAGCGACATCCTCACACCGGCGCTGCTTATACCGAACTGCTTCGCGAGCTCCTTGTCGCTCTTCACATAAAAGTAGCGTCCGACAAAGAGCAGGCGTTTTTCCTTCGGCTGTGTCTCGAGGAAGGCGTTTATCAGCCTCACGAGTTCATTCCTCTCAAACTCCTCCTCTGTGGTACTGCTGCAGGGCAGCACCTCCTCGAGCTCCCCTATGGCCAAGGCGGCCTCGCCTCCGCCTCGCTTTAATCTGCCCTCGCGCCTCAGTCTCATCACAGACTGATTTCTGGCGATCCTGTTAATGTAGGCGCCGAGGCTTTCGGGTTCGTCGGGCGGTATGCGGTTCCACAGAGCCAGCCAGACATCGTTCGCGACCTCTTCGGCGTCCTCGCGGCTTCCGAGGATGCCCTCTGCGACGGATGCGCACAGCGCGCCGTACTTGCTCTGTGTTTCGCTGATGGCAGACTCATTTCGGGCCCTGTACAGTTCTATGAGCTGCATATCCTCCATACAAACCTCCTTTACCGGCCGCCTCCGGAAACGGCCTTCTACACACTATGTAGCCAAACATGGATTGATCGTAACGGCTTTTTTCAACTTTTTTAAATTCTTCCGGCCTATTGTATTATACCATAATGCATTCGCATTATGCAGCCCGTCTTCGACGGTCAGTGTTTTGCTCCGCAAAACGTACCCGACGCACAGGTGCATCGGGTAGACCATTCGGGTCTATAAATATTATACAATAGCTCCCGCCGGAAATAAAGGGGGTTGTGGTCGTTCGTGGCGGCGGATGTGACGGCGGCTTATCTTATAGGCTGTTGAACAGCCATCGGAGTAAAAAAAC
>DGVE01000166.1 GCA_002395865.1 Lachnospiraceae bacterium UBA4292
TAGCTCAGCTGGATAGAGCGTCTGGCTACGGACCAGAAGGTCGGGGGTTCGAATCCTCTCGCACACGCTTTGACCGGAAATCAAACGATTTCCGGTCTTTTGTTTATCGAAGAAGAACAGTTACGACAACAGTGTGATCATGACAGTTGGAGGGGGAATGAGCAGCTTTTTGCTTAGCGCGCCGTGCCATTTCGGGCTCGAGGCGGTTCTGAAGAGGGAGATAAGCGATCTCGGATACGGGATAGTGAAGGTGGAGGACGGCCGTGTCACATACACGGGCGATGAAGCCGCCATAAGCCGTTCAAATATGTTTCTTCGCACAGCGGAGAGAGTTCTGGTCAATGTCAAAGAATTTGCGGCGCCCGATTTCGATACGCTCTACAACGAGACGAGGAAGATCGACTGGCAGGAGCTTCTGCCGGCGGATGCGAAGGTGTGGGTGAAGAAGGCTTCATCCATCAAAAGCAAGCTCACCGCAACCGTGACCATCCAGTCGGTCATGAAGAAGGCGATAGCCGACAAGCTGTGCAGCGCGTACGGCTTAAACAGCCTTCCCGAGACGGGGGCAGAGTATCCGATCAGAGTTTTCCTTAATAAAGATGTGATGTCGGTGGGGATAGACTCCTCCGGCGAGTCGCTTCACAAGAGGGGGTACAGACAGCTGACCACGAAGGCTCCCATAGAGGAGACGCTCGCGTCGGCTCTAATCATGCTCACGCCCTACCATCACGACAGGGTGCTTGCGGATCCCTTCTGCGGCAGCGGCACATTTGCGATAGAGGCGGCTCTCATGGCGTTGGACATCGCTCCGGGGATAGGCAGGGAATTTACCGCGGAGAAGTGGAAGAATATCTGTGGCAGAAAGTACTGGTATCAGGCGGTAAATGAGGCCACAGAGAAAGAAAAACGCGACAGAAAGCTAAAGATATACGCCTCCGACATAGATAAGGAGGTACTCTCCATCGCGAAGAAGAACGCGCAGCTCGCGGGAGTGGACGATAAGATAAGCTTCAAGTGCGCTCCCGCGCAGGAATTTGCCCCTGCGGGAGATTACGGCTTCGTGATCACCAATCCGCCCTACGGCGCGAGACTTGAGGATATACCGAAGGCGGAGGCGATATGGGCAGGCTTTTGCGAGAGGATGAAGCGGCTTCCGACGTGGTCGTGCTATGTCATTTCACCCCTTGAAAGGACAGAGGAGCTGATGGGCAGGAAGGCCGACAGGAAGAGAAAGGTGTACAACGGCATGCTCAAGACTGATTTTTACCAGTTCTCGGGCAGCAGGCCGGTGACGAAGGGATAAGGCGGTTATGAAGATACTTTTTGCTACGACCAATGAAGGAAAGATGCGGGAGATACGCCAGATCATGGAGGATCTGCCCGTGGAGATACATTCCCTGAAGGAAGAGGGGATACACATCGATATCGATGAGAACGGCACTACATTCGAGGAGAATGCCATAATTAAGGCAAAGGCGCTGCGCCCCTATACGGACGCGATAGTGCTCGCGGATGACTCGGGCCTCGTGGTGGACTACATCGGAGGAGAGCCGGGCATCTACTCTGCCAGATATATGGGGGAGCACACCTCTTACGATATCAAGAATGCAAATATCATCGAGAGGTTAAAGGATGCCAGGGGCGAGGAGAGAAGCGCGAGGTTCGTGTGCTCCATCGCGGCATGCTTTCCGGATGGTAATGTGGTGACGACCGAGGGCAGGATGGAGGGAAGGATCGCCTATGTTCCTGCCGGTGAGAACGGCTTCGGCTTCGATCCGATCATGTACCTGCCGGAGTACGGCATGACCAGCGCCCAGCTCACCCCCGAGGAGAAGAACGAGATAAGCCACAGGGGAAAGGCTCTTAGGGCAATGTGCGCACTGTTGAGGACAATGATATGAAAAGAAAAAGCATTTTCAGAAAAGTGATGACCGCAGCGCTTGCGGGGCTTCTGGCATTCGGACCGATAGCGTCTGTGAATACGCAGGCGGGCGAGCAGCTCGGACAGACAGATTTCGACGACGGCGTCGGACTTCCCTGGCATATAGTGGAGTCGGAGCCTGCCGAGATGGAGTTCGAGTTAAAGGACGGCAAGTACTACATAACCATCATCAACCCGGGCGGAGCGTCAAGAGGCGGCGAGGACCGCTGGGACTGCCAGTTCAGGCACAGAGGGCTGAAGATCGTCGCGGGACACCAGTACAAGGTGCACTACGAGATCACCGCGTCGAATTCGGGCAAGTATTACACGAAGATCGGTAATCTCGACGGCAAGATCGAGATCTGGCACAATATGTCCAACGGCTACGACCTCGATTCGCACTGGGACCCGCTGTGGATAAACGCGAACCAGACGAAGGTTGTGGATCTTACATTTACCGCGGGACAGAGCATGGAAGTGGCTGAGTGGGCCTTCCATTTGGGAGGTGACGGACAGTACACACCCGGCGGCTGCTTCCCCGCAGGTACCGTGATCACCTTCGACAATATGTCCCTGATCGATCTCACGAGCGATGAAAATGACTATGTGAAGGAGCCCGCATGGAAGAGGAGCGGCGTGCTCACGAACCAGCTTGGTTATTTCTCCGACACCGCGAAGAAGGCCACACTTCTGTGCTCCGATACGAACGGCATAGATTTCGAGGTGATCGACGAGAACGGCAAGGTGGTATACGAGGGCAAGTCCACACCGAAGGGCTACGACGAGGCCTCGGGCGACGATGTGCACGAGCTCGATTTTTCGGAAGTGACGAAGGCGGGCAAGTACCACATCGAGGCGTCAAACGGCGCCACCTCGCGCGATTTTGAGATAGAAAATGCGAAGGCATATTCAGCGCTTTTATACGACGCGCTCAACTATTTCTATCAGAACCGCTCCGGAATAAAGATAGAAAGTAAGTATATTACATCAAACGGGGCAGAAAGCCTCGCACGTGCGGCGGGACATGCAAATGATAATGCCGCCATCGTGACCGACTGGAATAATGTGAGCGCCACATCAGGCTCCCAGGATGTGACGGGCGGCTGGTATGACGCGGGAGATCACGGCAAATATGTGGTAAACGGCGGCGTATCGCTGTGGCTTCTGCAGAACCTCTACGAGGTAAGTGTAGCACAGGGATATTCGGACGCATTCGCGGACGGAACAATGAACCTGCCCGAGAACAACAACGGCTGCCCCGACCTTCTGGACGAGGCCAGATACGAGATGGAGTGGATGTTCACCATGCTCGTAAAGGACGGCGCGAATAAGGACATGGCTTACCATAAGGTCCACGACGAGAAGTGGACGGGTCTGGCGGTGGAACCCGCGAATGACGATCAGAAGCGCGTGCTCATGCCTCCTTCGACCGCGGCAACACTGAATGTATCCGCCTGCGCGGCACAGGCAGCAAGGCTTTGGAAGGGCATTGACGATGATTTCGCGGATGAGTGTCTGGATGTGGCCCGGCGCACCTACGAGGCGGCCAAGGCAAATCCCGCGCTTTACGCTCCTTTGGAGAGCGCGGGCGGCGGCGGTGCCTACGGCGACGATGACGCGACTGACGAGTTCTACTGGGCGGCGTGCGAGCTCTATATCACCACAGGGGATAAGAGCTATCTGTCGGATATGAAGGATTCTGAGCATTTTATGGAGGTGCTCACGAGCCTTGACGGCGGTGAGAGCGTGGGAGCCTGCGGAGCATTCGACTGGGGTCACACCTCGACCATGGGTACGCTGAGCGTGTATCTGAACAGCGATTCATTTACGGACGCGGACTATGATGAGGCAGTGGACAACATAAAGAAGGCTGCGGATAAGTTCATGAAGATCGAGGCTGCGCAGGGCTACGGACAGCCCTACGAGCCGTCCACCATCTCCTACAACGACCCGGACAAGGGCTACGTATGGGGCTCGAACTCATTCGTCACGGACAATGCGATCGTGATCGCGTACGCGGCGATGGCCGATAAGAATGGGGAGTATTTCGACGGCGTGGTTTCCGCTATGGATTACATCTTAGGACGCAACCCCATGGATTACTCGTACATCACCGGCTATGGCACACATACGGCCATGTACCCCCACCACAGATGGTGGTCGAAGCTGCTCGATGACGCATTCCCTCTGGCACCCTCGGGAGTTATGGTGGGCGGCCCGAACTCGGGCATGCAGGATCCCTGGGTGAAGGGCAGCGGCTGGAAGAAGGGCACCATTGCCCCCGCAAAATGCTACATGGATCACATCGAGGCGTGGTCAGTAAATGAGTGCACCATCAACTGGAATGCTCCCGCGGCATGGCTCGCTGCATTCATCACTGCAGGTTCTGACGAGGGCATAATCATCGGAAGCACCGGCAGCGGCAACGGCATCACCGTCGAGAAGAAGGAGGAGAACCCCGCGGACGGCGGCGATGACGAGAAGGAGACGAAGCCCTACGACCCCGATAAGGACTCCGAAAAGGATCCTGACAGGTCGGATGAGAAGGAGACGAAGAAGTCTACGGATAATACCGGTGAGGAGACTAAGGCATCAGGGAACAAGACCGATAAGTCCGATAAGACAGATAAGTCAGACAGCACGGAAGATACCGGGACCGACAACTCCGAGGGCAACAGCAATATAATCCTCTGGATCATCATCGCCGTGCTCGGCTTCCTCTTCCTTATCGTGACGGAGATATTTGTGTACAAGATCATCAAGCTCAAGAGCCAGCTGAAGGCCTCGGGCAAGGATGAGAAGTAAAGAATAATAATGAAATCTATGAGGGCGGCGCCGGAAGGTGCCGCCTGAATTTTAAATTGTATTTTTTTAAAAACATTGCAAAAGTATGTAACTTTTCACCTTCATTTGCGGATTATATATGTAGAGGGAAAGTTCGAACTCAAACTCTTCCGAAAGCGGGGTGAGGAAGCTGGAAGATGATGAAATAATCGCCCTGTTTAAAAAAAAGGATCCGAGGGCGATAGAAGAAACAAAAAAGAAATACGAAAAGATGCTGATAAAAGCTGCTGAAAATGTACTTCACTGCCTGGAGGATGCGGAGGAGTGTGTCAATGATACCTATATGAAGCTTTGGGAGAGCATTCCGAGGGTTGGAGCGGAAAAAATCGCTTTGGCGGCATATGCTTTGCGAATAAACCGCAACATATCCATCAACAGGCTGGAGTATGAGCGCGCCAGAAAACGAGGCGGAGATCAGAGCGACCTGTCGATCGATGAGCTCGAGGAGGTTCTGTCGGATCCGGCGGGAGGTTTTGAAAACAGGGTATTGACGGAAAGTTATGTGATGAACTTCCTGAGTACATTGAGCAGGTTAGAGCAAAAGGTATTTATAGGACGCTTCTGGTATTTTGAAAATGAGGAGGCGATAGCCGAAAAGCTGGACATTAAGCTGAGCAGGGTGAAGAGCACGGTCAGAAGATGCAGGGTTAAGTTTATAGAAAAACTGAAGGAGGATAATTTGGATGTACGAGATTTTAAAGGCCATGAATGACATAGATGATGATCTGATACTGTGTTACGATTTCTGCGGCATAAAAAGACGAAAAAGGCGTATCAGGCATGCGGTATTAGCGGCTGCTGCAGTTTTGGCCGCAGCTGTAACAGGAGCCATAGGCTTCTTTGCTATTACAGGTGGTAAAGGCAATGAGCTTCAGCAGGGAGGCATAGCCGTTCTGGATGTGACGGAGACAGATACTGAATCTGTGGAAGCTGCGACCGAGGCTTACGCGGATAGACCGGATATCCCCTCCAACTATGAGTTCGAGGCAGTAGGTGAAGCCCGACTTGATATGAGAGGCACCGATTACTCGCAGGAGAAGAGCATAGAGCTATATCAGAAGCTGATGAAGTATTACGGTGTGTACGACAGCACCGATCCTTATCCGCACTATGATGATAATTTCGGTGGGGCGTTTATTTCCGTGCCCGAAGAAGGTTATTTAATAATCTTTTTATGCGATACAAGCGATGAGGAGATTGAAAAAATACGAGAGGCTATAGGGGATAGTGGATATATGATAGCCCCGGTCTTTTACTCATATAATACACTTATTGATACCGTAAAACAACTGAATCGGTTTCTTCCTTCATTACTTGATGAAGGTATACGAATTTCATGTATTTATGAAGATGTTAAAAGCAATCGTGTCGTGGTAGGCATTGAGGATTGCAATGATACTGATATAGCCACCGTAAAAGAATATGTTGACAGGCCGTTTGTTATATTTAAAGATATTAAAAGAGAATATGAGGCGAGCACATCTATACGGGGAGGTTGCAATGTGACGAGTAGTAGCACGAATACTTCTTCAAAACTAGGCTTTTGTGCGATAACAAACGGTAACTACGAAGGGTTTGTAATAAGTGGTCATGAAGGTGACAATATGTACGAAAACTTCACATATGGCGGCACTACGGTAGGTTATGTAACGGCAACTGCCTACTATAATTCGCCCTTTGCTGATGCCGCATTTCTCTCTAAAGGAATTAACGCAGAAGTTACAGCTTATTGCGGTAACCTTACGGTGACCAGCTTTTCAACAAATGCAACGGAGTATGCGGTGGGTACGGAAATAAAAATGTTTAATTATTCATCAAATGTCCAAACCGGAACTATACAGAGCCTTTACTACACATCCGTCAGAGATAACAAATATTTCTTTAATCAGACAAAGACTAATTTGAGTATAGTGCCCGGTTACAGCGGTTCTCCGGTATATGTATCACCTAGTAACGGTACATGCAAGTTGCTGGGTATCATGTCAACAGGTGGTATAGAGGATGGATATATTTATTCCACCTTTTCAAAATACTGTTATATAGCGCAGGCTCTTTCGTTAAGCGCCATAACAGACAGTTATTTTGATTAGAGGGAGAGGTTTTTGGCAAAAAGTCTTCCTATATTGACAGGGAGCAGGGGAGGTAAATCCGATGCAGATGTAGAAACCTGATACTATAGCTATGGTCGGTTGTCAGGCTGACCACGCAACCTGGAGACTATAAAACGGAAGAGTCTCCGTGAAAAACTATTGTCATTATGACAGAAAGGACTAACAATGGGACATTCTATTTTTAAAAAGACACTTGCAACTATCATGATATTGACACTGATTATTTGCATAAACAGACCGGCACTTGCGTACCCAACCAGTGATGTTTGGTATTTGGTTCATAACAATTATGTAACGAATTCTACCAAAGTAATGCAATTAAACAAATACCTGTATGGGTATTATGCTATAATGGATTCAAAGTCCGGGAACGACCCGGGAAACGGCGTAGAAATTCAATGCACAAATGCTACTATGACAAATGCATATCTCAATACTGTGAATTCGGAGATCCCTTTATCTCCGTCATCAATATCAGGATTGCAATATGTTGAGTTTAAAGTATCGTTAACATATAACTACAACTATTGGTCTCAAAATGGTGGACGCATCAGACAGGGGAATGTTGATTGATGAAAAGTTCGATGCTGAAAAGGCAACTTATTCCCATAATAACCTTTTTTGTAGTGCTCCAGAGCGGTTGTTCCACAGAAAGATATAATTCCGTCGGAACAACCGAGGCCGGAGACTCATTCGGGTATCCTAACCTGGACATGTCGAAAACAATACTCAGGGAGTATAAGCCCGATAGCGGAAAATGGCAGGTTATACACTATCAGCTGGTGGATCTGGTAGAGGATACCGAGTCTAACCTTCCGTCCATAGTCAGTGCGCTGGGAGGCGACTATCAGACGGATGATGTTTACTATCTGGCGGTCGAGCCAATGGAGGAAGGGGGGACTCATTTAATTACCATTCCTTTTGATGAAGTTCACGAGAAGACTGCGGACAGCATATTGAACTTTGTTGTATATGATACGGAGGAGCTGTGCGTGTATACTGACGGCGGCAGGGGATTGACATATTGGTATCCCAAAGAGCTGCTGGCACTGGCAGGAAAAGAGTACAAAAAGTATGCTGTCGTGGATTTTCGCACGGTGGGAGAAGGGATATCGACCATTGATCTGGACAGTTCCCCGCAATACCTTGATAATACATTCACTGTCGGAGGAGTGTCGCGATCGGTCAGGGATGTGTCGGAAATGCTTATGGGACAGGTGATGGATTCTGATGTTCCATGGGTCAGACCGGGTAATATGACCCTGAAAAATGATAAGATTTCTATAATAAAGTATGATAACGGCGAATATGGTTATCTGTTCCATTATGGTTATGTTCTGGACGGGGTACCGCTTCTGGAATCTGACGGCTTGAATGACTACAGTATTTATGACGATATTGATGAAAGCAAATACGTGGTCATGAAAGGTACCTATGCAAACAGTGAGTACGTAGGAACATATTCCGGTACGAAAGCAGATTATGTCATGATCTCGTCCATGAACAGCCTGCCGTATACCAGCAGGGAAGCGGGACAGCTGATCGATTACGGGACCGCCTGCGATATAGTATCCGGATACCTTTCTTCTGACCATGTGTTCACTGTAGATGAGGCGGTTCTTCAGTATGGATACGTACAGTACCGAGTTAGGGGCGAGCAGTCGAAGGAACCGGATTACTATGTTGAGCCACTCTGGAGATTTACTGTCAGCGATCTTAATAGCGCAGACAGGAGCTTACTGTACCTTTATATTGAGGCGGAAACAGGCGATTTGATGGTGCAGTTTGTGGAAGCTGAATGAT
>DGVE01000103.1 GCA_002395865.1 Lachnospiraceae bacterium UBA4292
CTTCGGTCTCAAGCTCAAGAAGATGAGTAAGCTCGAGATGGTAGCAAAGGTCAAGGAGGCGCTTGAGATAGTTGACCTCGAGGGCTTCGAGAAGAGGGACATCTCTACGCTTTCGGGCGGCCAGCAGCAGCGTATCGCGATCGCAAGAGCTATCGTAAACAAGCCCGAGGTGCTTCTTCTCGACGAGCCCCTGTCGGCGCTTGATTACAAGATGCGCAAGGAGATGCAGCTCGAGCTCAAAAACATGCACAAAAAGCTCGGCATCACATTTATATTCGTAACTCACGACCAGGAGGAGGCCCTCACCATGTCTGACAAGGTCGTGGTGCTTGCGGATGGCGACATCCAGCAGGTGGGCACACCCGAGGAGATATACAACGAGCCCGCCAATGTATTCGTGGCCGACTTCATCGGTGAGAGCAATATCTTCAACGGCACTATGGCTGCATATCATCAGGCGAGATTCGCGGACGCGGTGTTCGAGTGTGTGGACGATTTCGAGAAGGGCACGAAGATCGACGCGGTCATCAGGCCGGAGGATGTCGAGGTGGTCGAGCCCGGCAAGGGGCAGCTAACAGGTACCGTTACAAGCACGGATTTCAAGGGGACCTTCTATGTCACCTTCGTTCAGTGCGGCGCTTTCGAGATGGAGGTTCACACCACGAAGTATCTGAGAGAGGGTTCCACGGTGGGACTTTTGGTGGTGCCTGACAACATCCACATCATACCCTACGACAATACGATCAACCACTATGTGGGCAAGACTCTCGGCTTTGACGCGGAGAAGGGTCTGCACATCGAATTCGCGGATATCGACACCTATGTGGACTACAAGAAGCTCTATCCGGATGCCAAGGTCGACGGCGGAAGGCTCGTGAGCGCTTCAGGTTCTGAGATAAATACCGAGGGCATCGATATCGTTGCCTTCTTCGATCCCGAGGATGCGCAGCTTTCGGATGACCTGGAAGAGGGTATCGTGGTAGGCCAGATCATTTCCTTCTACTACATAGGCGACCATTACAGCTACACCATAAGAAGCAAGTCCGAGGAGGACTATGTTGCGGATGATGAGGACCTGTGGAACCAGGACGATACCGTCAGCCTCATAATACCGCAGGACAAGATCAAGATGTCGTTTCTTAAGAGCTGAGGTGTGTAATGAAAATTAAAATCTTTGACCGGAAGATGCTGGCTCTGCCCTACGCATTGTTCATGGTGCTGTTTGTGGTATTTCCCCTGCTGGTAATACTGTACTACGGCTTCACGGACGGGTCGGGTCACGTTTCCTTTGACAATCTGGTAAACTTTTTTCAGAGCAGCAAGACAGTCGGAACACTGCTCTACAGCCTTTTCATCGCGGTGATAGTTACGGCTGTCTGCCTGCTCATCGCGTATCCTGTGGCTTATATACTCGCGAAGGGCGAGTACGCGAGAAAGCACGCCTTCCTTCTGGTATTCGTGCTTCCCATGTGGATAAACTTCACGCTTCGTATCACCGCCATGAAGGAGATACTGAACGTGCTCGAGGGAAACCTTGCATATTATCCTTTCTTCAACACGATACTCTGCATGGTGTATGATTTTCTTCCGTTTATGATCATGCCTCTTTTTAACAGCCTTACCAAGCTGGACAATTCGCTCATGGAGGCAGGGGCGGATCTGGGCGCGAACAAGTGGCAGACTGTATTCAAGGTGGTCATACCCCTCACGATACCCGGCATCGTCAGCGGTATCACCATGGTATTTTTACCGGCAATGACCAATTACGTCGTGCTCGACATGGTATATAACAGCACCTATATCATGGGAAGCCTGATCGGAAGCTATTTCAGCTCCTACGACTGGAACAACGGCTCGCTGATCTCCGCGATACTTCTCATGTTCATCGGTCTGTTCACTATCATCACAGATCGTCTCATGTCCACGGACGAGACAGGAAGGAGGTAGGCGATGAGAAAGGCTTTACAGCACTTCTGGATATGGCTGGTACTGGCATTTCTCTACCTGCCGATCCTTATACTTGCGTTCTACAGCTTTACCGACAGCACCATGATCGGCTCGGTGAGGAACTTCTCGCTGGATAATTATGTCACGCTGTTTACCGAGGAGGCACTCATCGATATGATGAAGGGCACGCTGCTTCTGGCGGCTGCCGTTGCGGTCATCTCCACACTTCTCGGCACCATGGGAGCTATCGGAGCCTTCTATTCGCGCAAGGGCGTGAGAGGCTTTCTCGAGTTCACGAACGAGATACCCATAGTAAATGCGGATGTAGTGACCGGTTTTTCGGTGTGCATCCTGTTTATAGTGGTATTTCATATCGACAAGTCCACATTTCTTTTGCTTCTCATAGGCCAGACGGCTCTGTGCACGCCCTTTGTGTACCTGTCTGTAATGCCGAGGCTCAAGCAGATGGACCCCGCTCTTTACGAGGCGGGACTGGATCTGGGCTGCACGCCCATGAAGGCGCTTTTCAAGATCACGATCCCGCAGATCATGCCCGGTATCGTGAGCGGCTTCATGACTGCTGTCACGCTGTCACTTGACGACTATTTCATCACGACATATACGAAGCCCGCGACCTTCGATACCATTTCGACCTATGTCGTAAATGCGACCAGAGGCGCGCAGACCAATATCAAGACGGCCCTGTGGGCTCTGTCCGCGATAATATTCGTGATCGTTATCGCTGTCGTTGTAATATCAAATATCGGAGGGAAGTCGGATGAAGAGAGGTAAGCTTTTGATCGCCGCGGCGGCTCTGGCAGGGCTTCTTAGCGGCTGCTCACAGAAGGATTCCGAGGATGTTGTACTCCGCATATCGAACTGGGAGGAGTATATAGATCTCGGCGGCTGGGGCGATGACGAGGCCATTGACTTAGACGACGATCTCGTGATATTCGGAGAGAACTCGCTTGTAGAGGATTTCGAGAACTGGTATTACGAGACCTACGGCCTGATTGTTAAGGTGGAATATTCCACCTTCGGTACGAATGAGGAGCTCTACAATCAGATAACCATAGGCGATGTGTACGATCTGGTTTGTCCCTCGGAGTACATGATCATGAAGATGATGAGGGAGGACATGCTCCTGCCTTACTCAGAGGAATTTAAGGACGATACGATAGAGGAGAACTACTATGCGAGGGGACTCTCGCCCTTTATAAGGAATACCTTCGAGGAGTTGAATTTCGAGGGTGAGAGCATCGCAAAATATGCCGCGGGCTACATGTGGGGAACTCTCGGAATCGTATATAATCCAGAGGAGATAACCGAGGAGGAGGCGTCCACATGGAAGCTCTTCCTTGATGAAGATCATTTCAAGAGGATGACGGTAAAGGACAGTGTCAGGGACGCGTATTTCGCCGCAGCTGCTCTTTGCTACTATGATGAGATCACTTCGGAGGAGTTTTTAAGCTCCGACGACTATCTGGAGAAGCTCACCGAGGTGTTGAACCGCACCGATTCTGCCACAGTGGAGAAGGTGGAGGATATCCTTTCAGCCATAAGGAAGAACGCGTACTCATTTGAGACCGATTCCGGTAAGGCCGATATGGTCACCGGCAAGGTCATCGCGAACCAGCAGTGGTCCGGCGACGCGGTGTATACACTGGATCAGGCCGAGGAGGACGACTACGAGCTGTGCTATTCATGCCCCGAGGAGGGCACGAATATGTGGTTCGACGGCTGGGTAATGCTTAAGAGCGGTATCTCGCAGGACGCGAGAAAGCGCCATGCGGCCGAGGCCTTCGTAAACTTCGTATCCAAGCCTGAAAATGCCGTGAGGAACATGTACTACATCGGTTACACCTCGGTAATATCCGGCGGTGACGACGAGACCATATTCCTTTACGCGGACTGGAACTACTCAGCCGAGGAGGACGAGGAGGATGTGGTGGATTACGAGATCGGCTATTTCTTCTCGGACGATGAGGAGGAGTGGGAGGATTATGTGATCACCTGTCCCGAGAGTCAGACGAGGCGGCAACTGTATGCGCAGTACCCGCCGCATTCGGTCATGGAGAGAAGCGTGGTAATGGCCTGCTTCCCTGAGGAGGACAACACCCGCATCAACAGGATGTGGACGAATGTCAGATGCTTCGACATACTGGAGTTTTTCGGTATTAAATAGAATTAGAAAGATCCCTCGACGGAGTGCAGTCGGGGGTTTTTTCTGTTCTGAAGAAACGGTAGATTCCCTCTTGACAACTGTGCAAAATAGGTGTACTATCATCAATAGTACAGATGAAAGGAGGGGTCAGATGTTTTCAGTTGATCCATTATCCAGAACTCCGGTATATGAACAGATAGTGGAGCAGTGCGAGCAGTACGTGCTTCTGGGAGTTCTTTGTGCGGGTGACAGACTTCCCAGCGTCAGACAGCTCTCTGTGGAACTTTCGATAAATCCGAATACCATACAGAAGGCATACATAGAGCTTGACAGGAGGGGGATGGTCACTGCGGTGCCCGGCAGGGGCGTATTCATTTCTCCGGACGCATTCGATAAGATTAGCGTCATGAAACAGGAGAATCTGAATGAGATAGCGCGTCTGGCAAGGGAGCTGAAGCAGGCCCAGACGCCTGTGGAGACAGTTATAGACTGTGTAAGAAAAGCTTACGGAGAGGAGACTAAATGATAGAGATACAGGGCGCAACCAAATTCTTTGATGATTTTCTTGCGGTATCGGACATCAGTGTGACGGTTCCGGACAAATGCATCTTCGGAATGGTCGGAAGCAACGGAGCCGGTAAATCGACCCTTATGAGGATGATAACCGGTGTATACAAGACTGACGGCGGCTCCATAAAGATCGACGGGGAGAATGTATTCGAGAACCCCGACGTGAAGCAGAGGATGGTATTCGTGGCCGACGATCTATATTACATGGGCAATGCATCCATGGACAGGATGAGCCTCGTGTACAGGGCGGTATACCCGAAGTTCGACGTGAAATACTATGAAGAGCTGAAGAAGATGTTCGGCTTAAACGGCAAAAAGAGCATGACGACATTTTCGAAGGGTATGAAGAGGCAGGCGATCACGATACTGGCACTTTCATGCCGCACGGATTATATCTTTTTTGATGAGACCTTCGACGGACTCGACCCCGTGATCAGAGGAGTTGTAAAGAGCCTTCTCTGCAAGGATATAATCGACAGAGGAGCCACGGCCATCATCACCTCACATTCGCTTAGAGAGCTGGAGGACACCTGCGACCAGCTGGCGCTGCTGCACAAGGGAGGCCTGGTGCTTCAGAGCGATATCGGAAGACTGAAGACCAACCTGTTCAAGATACAGGCTGCATACAGGACGGAGTACAACAAGGACGATGTCCTGAGACTTCTGTCGGGCCTTTCAGACGAGAAGGCGCACATGCTTCATTTCTCGCGCCACGGACGCGTTATAAATGTGATCATGCGCGGGGATAACGAGGCGGTCATTGACGCCATGCAGGCTGATGATCCGCTGCTCATAGAGAGCCTTCCTCTGACACTTGAGGAGGTATTCACCTACGAGATGGAGGCTCTGGGCTACAGCTTCGAGGGAGTTCTCCCGGATAAGGAGGCGGCACATGAATAATTCGGTATTTTCGACAGGAATCTACAGGGAGTCTCTGAGGAGACTCAGGATGCCGGCGATATTCATGCTTATCATTGTATGTATACAGTCGGTATTCGTACCGCTCATTCTCTACGTGGTCAGATTCAAGAGGCTTACCGGAGATATGGAAGATACCGTCAATTTTATGGTGGCGCAGATGGCCACGCTTGGCGGAATGGTCATCCTCATACCGTTGATGGCCGAAATACTGTTCGGCTTTATCAACCACAGAAATTCAAGTGATTTCTGGCATTCACTGCCGGTAAAAAGGAGTGCATTATATAATTCTTATCTGCTTGCGTTATTGTCATGGGCGGCAGTGATATATGCCGTGTCCATGCTTCTCACACTGTTTTCCTACGGCATCATGCCCCGTGTTTCCATATCATTTGAGGAGTTCTGGGATTATCTGAGGATTTCTTTCATTTTGGCACTTTACTTCCTTTCGGTGGATCTGCTGGCGAAAAACATTGCAGGAACCAAGCTCAGCATTATGTGCTCTGGAATCTTTATTATATTCTTCCCCAGAGGAATTCTCACATTTATCAGGCTCATGATAGGAGCTGCATGCAATTATGTGATAATGGACGAAACAAGCATCATATGGGGGAACAGCTACAATCTGGTGTGGAGGCTGATGAACCTCGAAATCGGTCGCTACAGCGGTACTGTTTATCCGTCTGTCGAGTCGACCTTTGCGTATACCACGATATTGGCGCTTGTATTTATTGCCGTGGCGGGAGTGCTTTTTGTAAGGAGAAGGAGCGAGAAGGCTGAGGATGTTGCGGTGAGCCCGCTCGTGCAGAGAATGCTCAGCTTTGTGCCTCCGATAGTATTCGGCTTCCTTCCGTGCGGCTATATAATCGCGTTTATATTCGGAGGAGAGGATTTCGACGGCGATCAGCTGGTCTTTCTGATCGTTCTCTTTATCATCGCGATCATACTATATCTGCTTTATGAGCTGATAACAGTGAGAAAGTGGGCGGCAGTTAAAAAGGCCGCGAAGTCAATATGGGTTATCTTTGCAATATATGCCATTATAATCGGAGGTATCTGTGCTAATATAGCTCTTATAAAGAGCCAGAGGCCAACTAAGGATCAGATAGAATACGTACAGATATATGATAATACATCGAGCAGGCTTTCGGAAAAGCTGGCGGCTGAATTTGCAGATATAAAGTACAGCGATCCGGAGCTGAAAAAGCTTGTTGCGGATACACTCGGGCGTACGATAGATGAGGATAATTTCGGCAATCTGTTTGAGGGCTATAGCTACAGAGTAACTATACGCTACAGCGGCAGGACCATCTACAGACAGCTGTCATTTGACAGTGATACTCTGGCGTCTCTTTTCAAAAAGAACCCCGAATACTTAAAATGCTACTATGACCTGATACCGGATTTTGGTCATGTCATATCGGCGGATGTTTACGGATTGTTTGACGGAGATTCCAGCGTGTCATACAATAATGCAAATTTCTATAAGGCAATCAAAGCAGATAAGGAGTCTATGACGCCTGCACAATGGGCGGAATATACTTCTGTGGGATACTGGTACAGGTACAGGGATGAAGCCAAAGTATCGATCTGCTGGACAGTACCAAGGACTCCAAGCTTACTTGACCACGATTCGTACGATGATAATTATGTGATGCTTCTTATCAACGAGGATAATCAGGATAAGTTTCCGAACACCATCAAGACGATCATGGAGATAAAAATAAAAGGAGACGATTATAACGGGTATTACTATGACAATGAAGAGTATTACCACGAATACTATGATTGACAGGAAAAATGTATAAGCTGCTTTTACTGGATATCGACGGGACTTTGCGCCCGCATAATATGAGCGAGATCCCCTCCTGTAATGTAGACGCCGTCAGGGCGGTGCAGGCCGAGGGGATCCGGGTTGCGGTAGCCACCGGCCGCAGCATGGCTGGAGTGCCACACAGGATACTGAACGGACTGGCCCCCGATTACTGGATATGCGCGTCCGGGGGACAGATATTTACGGGTGCGGGGGAGCTTTTGTATGAGAGGCGCATGAGGCCGGAGCAGGTGAATGCTCTCATCGGCTATATGAACTCCATCGACAGGCCCTTCGGGTTCTCCTTTTCGGACGGTGTATACATTTACAGGCATTACGACCTGATGCATGAGAGGGAGAGGACTTTAGGCGCCGGAAGCGCGGATTTCATAAACGGAGAGGACCAGAGCAGGCACGCAGGCGGCCTTCCGGTGGCGGGCTTTTGCCGCTGCTACAGGGAGGATACGAAGGGATTTACCGAAAAATACCCGGACCTTGGACTACGCTTTCTGTTCTACGGCCTTCGAGACCATCTGGGCATGTTCGGGTGCGATATACTTCAGCCCGGACAGGACAAGGAGCACGCCTTGAGAAGCCTGGCGGTGATACTCGACATATCTCTGTCGGAGTGCGCAGCTGCGGGAGACGGAGAAAATGACGTGGGGATGCTGAAGGCCGCCGGTGCGGGCTTTGCCATGGAGGACGGAGCGAAGGTTGCGATCGATGCGGCGGATTACATCATCCCGTCGGTCGATAAGGCTTGTGAGTGGATTCTCATGACGAACAGACTTGAAAAACAGATATAGCCTATGGTGCCGGCTCAGTCCGGCACCGTTTTTTATGCACTTTTTTCCTGACAAAGCATTTTTATATACTATAATCGGGAACGGTTCTCAATTTTGGAACGGAGGTGCGTATGGTTTCACATTTCGGATACAGGACTAAACAGAGGGCCGGGGAGCGATCCCCGGCCTGAGTGTTTCAAACTGATATTTATTCTGCTGACGCGGTGTGATGTAGCTTTTCGGTGATCTCGTTCACCTTCTCCTCTGTCAGTATGTACTTCTTCGAGAAGATCAGTATCGCTATTATCAGACCGATGATGGGTACGAATGTCATCACGAAGCGAAGGCCGATGACGGAATTGCCGGATACCACCGTGGCTCCCGAGGCAATGATGTCCGAAATGACCTTATTAAGTCCTGCGACCATGCTGCCGTCCACAGCTTCAAGCGTGGCTGAATCGCTTATCGCGAATACCGAGAGGCATATCGATGCGACCAGAGCCGCAAATCCGGAGGCAAGCTTGACCACAAAGGTCTGCATGGAGAAGATGACCGACTCGTCCCTGCGGCCGTTCTTCAGCTCACCGTAATCGACCGTGTTGGCGAGGAAGATGGTGACCAGGACGTTCAGAATACCCACGGCTGCCATTATGAAGAAGCCCGGTATCAGGAACGGATATACTGTGTTCGTACCGGTAAAAGCGAGTGCGAACAGTATTACATAGCCGCCTATAGCGGACATAACACAGATGTAGAAGACTTTGATGGCGGAGAAGAATTTCCTCAAAAGAGGGAAGAACGCCATCATGGCCAGTATCTGGATTCCTCCCGCGAAGGTGTTGAACAGAGTGTAGTTGCCCATCCAGCCGGTTCCGCCCAGATCGTACTTGAAGAAGTAGATAAGGAGGTTGGAGGTGATGTATGTGGCGGTGTTCACGAGCACGATGGTTATTACCATGGTCATGGCCTGATCGTTCTGTACGAGCGCCTTGAACATGTCGCCTATGCCTGCGGTCTGCATATTGACGGTGGACTTCTCCTTTATGCCCACGCAGGTAATTACCGTGAACAGGAAGAAGAGTATGGCAATGATGAGTGCGAAATACTTAAAGCCGAGGCGTTCCACTTCGCGCTTTGAGGTGATGTCCGCAGTGACGGATGTGTTCGCGTCGATCTTTGCGTACTCGTCAGCGCTCAGGTAGATAAGCATAACAGCCTCGCCGTCTTCCTTATCTATCGCAAGGGTAACGGAGGAATCGTCCTGCGTAAACTCGGATGAACCGATCTTAAGCGTATACTTCGTGTTCGACTGCGTGTAAGCTGTGGGCTTGTTGAATTCATCACTGTTCGCGGAGACGGTTATGGAGTGGGTGCCTTTAAGCTCCGTCACCTTGCCTGTGGTATTGCCGGCGTCATCGAGCTGTGCCGCAGTCACGGATACGTCCTTCAGGGTTACTGTGTGGTCGATGGACCTGCCCGATGCGGCGCCGCCGATGGCTGCAACAGCCATGACCGTGACTATAGTCACGATGGCGGACCCCACGCCTGCGCATGTACGGCCAAGAGCCGACATGCTCTCGCGCTCCTTGCCGCCCTTTGTGAAGGCCGGTATCATCGACCAGAAGGGTATGTCCATCATGGTGTAGGTAACGCCCCAGAGTATGTAGGTAAATGCCGCGTACGCAACCAGACCGCCGCCGTCTAAAGAGGGCGGTGCCGCAAACATGAAGTAGAGAACAACGGCGTTTAACAGCGTACCGATGAAGAGCCAGGGGCGAAATTTGCCCCACCTGGTCTTGGTCTTGGCCACCAGCACACCCATGATGGGATCGTTGAAGGCGTCAAATACGCGGGCGATGAGAAGTATGATACCCATGGCTACCGCGCTCACGCCCAGAACATCCTGATAATAATAGAGTATATATGACGCGGAGAGCATATATACCATGTCCTTGCCGACGGCGCCTAAGCCGTACGCAAGCTTTTCTTTAGCGGTTAGATTCATTCAGACCTCCTTTTGTTCTTATGTCACGCTAATAATCGATATAATTATAAATTATATCAGCCATAAAGTAAACAAAAATTTTTGTGAAAATTTTATATCTGTACGCGGGGAAGAGAATGTGTTATAGTAAATGTGACTAAGGAGGTGACCAAATGGATGCTGTAAGACCCTTGTGCGATCTGCATCTTCATCTGGACGGTTCGCTGTCGGTGAGGAGCGTGAGAAATATAATATCTGAATGCGGTCTCGAGGACAGGTATCGTGACCTTTTAGGGGATGACGCAGGGCTTAAGGAGAAGCTCAGCGTCGAAAGGGACTGCCGGGACCTGAACGAGTATCTGGAGAAGTTCGCGCTTCCGTGTCAGATACTGGGAAGCGGCAGAGCGCTGTATACTGCCGTGCGGAATCTGATAACGGAGCTTAAGGAGCTGGGCCTTCGCTACGCGGAGATAAGATTTGCGCCGTCTAAGCACGGTATATCGCAGCAGGAGGCCGTGGAGGCGGCAACAGCCGGGCTCGATGACGATATATTGCCGGCGAGGCTGATTCTTTGCTGCATGAGAGGCGAGAGCGATAGAGTGAACGGTGAAACTGTCGAGCTTGCGTCGAAATATCTCGGAAGAGGCGTGTGCGCGCTGGATCTGGCCGGTGCGGAGGCTCTGTATCCCACGGGGGATTATGAGGCTCTGTTTAAGAAAGCTTCAAGGCTCGATGTGCCGTTTACCATCCATGCGGGCGAGGCCGCGGGAGCGCAGAACGTATGGAAGGCTCTGGAGTTCGGGGCAAGAAGGATAGGCCACGGCGTAAGGGCTGTGGAGGATGAGAGGCTTATGGAGGAGCTTGCAAGGCGCGAAACCGTGCTCGAGCTGTGTCCGACAAGCAATATAAACACATGCGTATCCAGAGATTACGAAAGCTTTCCGCTGAGGAAGCTTACGGATGCGGGAGTGAAGGTGTGCGTCTGCT
>DGVE01000050.1 GCA_002395865.1 Lachnospiraceae bacterium UBA4292
TGCCGCTCTGACCGGAAATGATAAGAGGGGTCCTGGCCTCGTCGATAAGGACGGAGTCGACCTCGTCGATGATCGCGTAGTATAGGTCGCGAAGCACGAGCTGCTCCTTGTAGATGACCATGTTGTCCCTGAGGTAGTCGAAACCGACCTCATTGTTGGTGACATAGGTGATATCGCAGGCGTAAGCAGCACGCCTTTCGTCATTCTTCATGCTGTTGAGCACGCAGCCGACCTTAAGGCCCAGAAACTCATGGACTCTGCCCATCCACTTGCTGTCTCGGTCTGCGAGGTAATCATTGACCGTGACGATATGAACGCCCTTGCCGGCCAGCGCGTTCAGGTACGCAGGCAGTATGGACACCTGAGTCTTACCTTCACCGGTCCTCATCTCCGCGATACGCCCCTGGTGAAGGATGATACCGCCGAGTATCTGAACATAGTAGTGCTCTGTGTCATTAACACGTCTCGTTGCCTCGCGGGCTACGGCAAACGCCTCCACCAGCAGGTCGTCCAGCGTCTCTCCCGCAGCGAGCCTGTTCTTAAACTCCTGAGTCTTGGCGCGAAGCTGCTCGTCGGTAAGGGCCATCATCTCGTCTCTGAGTGCGACTACCGCATCTGCGAGGGGCTTGATCCTCTTGAGCTCGTGTTCGCTGTGTGTTCCGAATATCTTTTTAATAAGTCCCATCTTGCTCTCCGGTCGAAGGCCTTGCCTTCATAAATTAATGCGTGTCATGTGGGCAGAATCGTCCCAGACGGCACATACCTTAAGAATATATCACCTTTTGCCGTGATGCGCAACTACTTTTGTTATCTGCCGATGTCAAGATTTCAAAATTTTCGACTGGAGGCAAAAAATACCCTCCGAGCGATTTTTTGTGAATTTTCACCAAAACGCCCCGGATAATGTCAACAGGACGTTCTCCACAGACACCCCTGTTATGTCAACTTATCCACACTTATCAACAAACGAACGTGGATAACTCGGGGGCCGCAGGCCCGATATTTGCTTGTTTTTCCTGTATTTTTCCACTTTATCCACAAAAGCAGGGCGCAAAATGTTGATAAAGTGGAAAAGTCGCGCCAAAACATATGTTTTGTTAAAATCTTATAAAATATGTGAAAAACCACCATTTTTCTGAATTTCCACTTGACACGGGTCTGCTAATTTTTTGTAAGATAAATACAATTCAGTCAATTTGCATTTCAAACGTTTTTCTTAAATTTTTAGAAATTGTAGGCGCAATAATTATTTTAACTCTTGAAATTTTAGAATCCGGGTGGTACAATATCCATATCGGCGGAACTAGAATGGCGAAAGGAAAGCAGTTGGACAAACCGCCGCATCCGGCTGTGCAGGTACCAATATGAAATTTGTCATTACAGGAAGAAATATCACGGTTACACCCGGTCTTCGAAGCATCATCGAAGAAAAGCTCGGCAAGCTGGAATGCTATCTCAAGGACTCTACCGAGGTCACTGTTACTCTTAGTGTACAGAAGGATCTGCAGAAAATAGAAGTCACCATTCCCTTAAAGGGCGGCTGTATCAGAGCCGAGCAGGCCAGCCCGGATATGTACGCATCAGTCGACATGGTCGAAGATACCATCGAGCGGCAGCTCAGAAAGCACAAGACACGCATTCTCGCCAGAGAACAGTCCACCGGCATCTTCACAGACCGCTACACGGAGGAGAAGGTCGAGGATGACGACATAAAGATCGTCCGCACGAAGCGCTTTGGCATCAAGCCCATGAGTCCCGAGGAGGCATGCCTCCAGATGGAGCTTCTCGGCCACAGCTTCTACGTATTCTCGAACGCCTACAACGACGAGGTAAATGTTGTTTACAAGCGCAAGGACGGCAGCTTCGGACTCATCGAGCCCACATTTGAATAGATTTTTTCACCCCGGTACCGAGAGGCACCGGGGTGTTATTTCCCCTTTTGTCATAAAAAACGGCTGCCCGGGTGTGGCAGCCGTATAGTTTTTATCAGTCGATGGTGATGGTACCTGTGCGGACCTCGCGCTCCTTCTCCTTCGGAAGAGCAAGCTTTAAGATACCGTTTTCGAAGCGGGCCTTTATGTCCTCCTCGGTGTAATTTTCGCCGACATAATATGTTCTGGACACGGCACCCGTGAACCTCTCACGTCTTAAGTAACGCCCCTTCTCATCCTTCTCCTCCGACTCGGATGAGTTTTTAGCGGATACGGTGAGGTAGCCGTTTCTGAGTTCCGCATTCACATCCTCCTTCTTGAAGCCCGGGAGCTCAATATCGATCTCATAGCCCTCATCGGTCTCCCTGATATCTGTCTTCATCCTTCCGCCTCTGAATGCGGGGTGTGTCTCGGGGCGCTCCGGCTTGTCGCATCCGCCGAAGAAATCATCGAAAAAGTTATTTGTTAAAAATCCGGGTACTAACATAGTGTTGCCTCCTTTAAATATCCCGCCTGCGCGGCAGGCCGGGTTGCTTTTGTTTTTGTTATGGCCGTATTATAGCACCTTTGTTAGCACTCGTCAATAGCGAGTGCTAACAACGCAGTGAAGTTTTTATAAACATTTTGTAAAATCATGCGCAAAAGAGACCGGAAACCCATTCGGGGCTCCCGGTCTCATATAACTATCCTATCAGCTTCATTACCTCCTCGAAATCATACTCCCTTATGATCTCAGCGCCGCTGTCTGCGTTCACAGGCTTGTTCGTCACTATGACATCCGCGTCCTCCGGTGTATCCACCACCCGGCTCGCCATCATCTCGAACAAACGCTTCATGTTTATTATCTTTGTCACATCCATGTAATCTGTCAGGAAGAACATGGGCGTGTCGCCTGCGACGGTTCTCTCGCCGTTCTGTGCCATATTAAGCCATATCAGCTCATTGGTCTCCAGATCCACCGCAAAAAGGAACGCCTCGGTTGAATTGCAGTTTATCGTAAATGCCGTCTCCACTGTCTTCGGCTCATATATCTCGCCCGAATCCAGCCTGTCCCTGTTCATATAGCCTGCACGGCATATACACTCGGAAAAAGGCGATCCCGAGAATACATTGTTGCAGAATATCAGCTTCTTTATCTCAGGGTGTCTTTCCTTAAAAAGCTCCGTATCTATATCGAAATACTCGCTTCCGCCGTAGAAACCGCTGGTCTCATCGCCCGAATACACTATCTCCTGCGACTGGTGCGATGCCATCGTCCGCCAGGAGAACTCTGTCTGGTGCCCCTCCTCATCCAGTCCGAACACGGAAAGGTCGATATCGTCCACCTTCTCCCAGTAGGTGAAGGCACGCAGCTTCTTCGATGCGGGAAGCGCTATCCTGCTGCCCCTCGCAAGCACGCCGAAGCCGCCCGAGGACGTGCTCTCCTGCAGAGGAACGGCGTAGCGGCTCATGTCGGGGTCGATATATACACGCCCGAGCCTGTCCTTTAAGTTACTCACAAGGTTCATCCTCACCTTGCCGAGTATCTGCTCCGCCACCTGTTCGGGGAGAACGGATCTCCTCCTCGCTACCTCTTCACGGGTCTCGATGTGCGTCCTCAGCCGGCAGTGCTTCGTGAATTTGAACACCCTCGCCCCCCGGCACCTTCTTCGCTTCTCCCCCTCATACCTGAGAAGAAGCTGCAGCAGTATCAGACTATTGCCGGTGTCGACCATATCGAGCACCTCGCTCACATCGTCCTCGCCTTCACACCTGCTGGAAATGTGATCTATCCTTCGAAGCATCGCTGCGGCGCCCTTCTCCTTCACCAACACTTCGGCCGCGCCGGGTGCGTCGTGAGCCGAAAGCTTCGCCTCAAATCTCGAATATGCGGATCTTCTGTCCTTGCCTCGCACGGCGCCAAGCAGCTCATGACCGTTTTTATTGACGGCCTTGTAATGAATGTGGTGCAAAAGACCGTTCCATATCTTCTTTTTCTCGAGGCACGAGTTTATATCGACCTTGTCGCGCGCGGTGAGCGTGTCTATCACTCCGGTAATGATCTTTCTGTCATGGTTCTTAAGCTTCAGCTTCTTTAAGTCCTCGCTGTTGTAGCGTATGTACACCAGTGTGTCCAGGACCTTTATGACATCAGGAAGTGCGAGAAAGCCCGCGTAGTACATATCGGCCGTGTCGATAAGAAGCCTTACCGCCGTGTCCTTCGAGGCGATCTTCTCAGGTCTGAAGCCGTACTCGACGGTATACTCCCTCACCACATCGTACTGGTACAGTGAAAGGGGTCTGGTTCCCAGAAGCAGCGACTTCACAGCCACCCCGAGCATAGCCAGCGCCTCTTCCTCGGAAATGATCTTAAAATCCTTCAACTCAGTACTTTCCTTAAAACCGAGTCTCTCGAACTTCTCCTCAAAAACAGAGTGACCTGCCTGCGAAAAGTCGCCGAAGCCGTATGTCACGGTGTAGTGCAGCAGCTGGTCGAACAGAAGCTGGTCTGTGGTCAGAGCCTTTACACTCTCGGGAAATCCCTGATAAAAGGGCGCGGGAACAGCGCGACCGATACATGCGGAGGCGGTCTTGATCATATCGGGCTGTGCAAGCTCTCTGCCCTCGCCCACGCGAATACCGAAAAAGGACGCCAGGGAGCACAGCGTCTCAAACGCATGTCCCGTGTCCTTTCCCTCACTCACCAGTATGTGTTTTCCGAATAAATAGTTTTTAAATATATCTTTCATAGCTGTTACCGTCTTGGAAAAATAAAGTAGCGGACCAATGGAAGAAACTGTTCCCTTTGGTCACAGTTTCTTTGAAGTGACCGCGCCAAACGTCGCGCGGACCGACTGTCCCGATTGCCGCAGGCAATCGGGACATACGGCGATATCGGCGGATTTGTCCCGAAAAAGAAGTAAATCCGCCTAGCTGCCGCGTTATGGCGATATCACCGGCTTATAAGCAGGTGACCCGAAGGTCTCTCCTGCGTGGAGAGTGAAGTAAAGCCGGATAGCTGCCATCTGTATTCTCGCATATATCCCGCTCATTGTCAAGATTTCACGGACAAACCGGTGGTATATTTCATTTTTCCGTTTTTCACTTGATAGGAGGCGATCTTTATGCTATACTCTTCCTGTTAAAGACCTATACAAAAATACAAAGGAGGGTGAATATGGACGCGGACAGTTGCAGTAGGGACACATCGACGGTTCCCTTACTTATCGCCGCTTGCGGCGGTGCGGATGGACTATGTCCAATTCGCCCATGTAACAGCGGAGCCTGAGGTGTTCGTATCGTCTGTGCGATGAATCGCAGAGTCTATAGCAAACACAATGACAGACGCACTTGAGAAAATGAAGGACAGTATCGAAAAGCTGACCGAGAGTAAGAAATACGGTACGCTAAGAGATATACTGTCGACCATGAACGCGGCCGATATAGCCGTACTTCTGGAGGATACTGACGAGAGCCAGCTTCCTCTCCTTTTCCGCCTGCTCCCCAAGGAGCTTGCTGCGGACACATTCGTAGAGATGAGCTCCGATGAACAGGAGCTCCTTATCAAGAGCTTTTCGGATTCCGAGCTGAAGGAAGTCGTCGACGAGCTTTACGTCGATGATGCCGCCGACCTCGTCGAGGAGATGCCCGCCAATGTTGTAAAGCGTATCCTCTCCCAGGCCGACCCCGAGAAGAGACAGATGATCAACAATATCCTTAAGTACCCGGAGGACTCGGCAGGAAGCATCATGACCACTGAGTTCGTCGATCTCAGACCGCACATGACGGTCGAGGAGGCGATCCTGCGCATCAGGCGCTCGGGTATCGACAAGGAGACCATCAACAACTGTTATGTCACGGCGAAGGACCGAAAGCTCATAGGCATGGTCACCATCCGTGACCTGATCCTTTCGGACGGCGAGAAAGAGATGACAGATATCATGGACGAGAACGTCATCTCCGTAAATACCATGGAGGACCAGGAGGCCGTGGCCCTGGCCTTCAGTAAGTACGACCTTCTGGCCATGCCTGTCGTGGACGGCGAGGGCAGACTGGTCGGTATCGTAACAGTCGACGATGTACTCGATGTCATGGAAAAGGAGACCACAGAGGATATCGAGAAGATGGCCGCTATTATGCCTACGGAGAAGCCGTACTTAAAGCAGACCACCTTCGATCTCTGGAAGAGCCGTATTCCGTGGCTTCTGCTTCTGATGATCTCGGCCACATTTACGGGCATGATCATCACATCATTTGAGGACGCTCTTCAATCCTTCGTCGTACTGACCGCTTACATACCCATGCTGATGGATACGGGCGGTAACACAGGCGGACAGGCATCCGTTACGGTCATCCGTGCCATATCTCTGGGCGAGATCGAGTTCAAGGACATTTTCCTCGTCATGTGGAAGGAGAGCCGGGTGGCTTTGGCCTGCGGCGTGACCCTTGCGATATGCAATTTTGCCAAGCTCATGATATTCGACCGCCTCGAGCTTACGGTGGCGCTCGTCATATGTCTGACACTTGTCGTAACCATATTCTGTGCGAAGCTCGTGGGATGTACTCTTCCGCTTCTTGCAAAAAAGCTCGGCTTTGACCCCGCGGTAATGGCCAGCCC
>DGVE01000040.1 GCA_002395865.1 Lachnospiraceae bacterium UBA4292
AACACTTGATGTGGCGGATGTCGAGTGGAGCATCGACGGAGAGGGTGCTGAGCTCTCGGGAGATGGCCTGATAAACGGCTTATATGACGGTAAATGCACCGTAACGGCTGCGTATGAGGGGCTTACGGCAAAGATAGATGTGAATATATACGCGAAACTCACAGGCTTTAGCGTGGAGGATGCGGTACTGAAGCTGACGCACGCGCCACAGGCACAGCTCGTATGGGGCTTTATCCCCGAGAAGCTGTCGGAGGAGGTTGTCGCGGAGTTTTCTTCGGATGACCCCGGTATCGTATCGATAGATGAAAACGGGTACATGACTGCGCACGCGCCCGGCAGCACTTACGTGAACGTGGTCTGCAAAGAGATAAGCGCGAAGGCGAAGGTGGATGTGATAATACCCGCCGAAGGCATGATAATATCAGCACAGGATATGACGATGTACGCAGGAACGGACGCTGCCATTGCCTGCGCGCTGTACCCTGATAATACGACCGATGTACTCGAAACGGTGACCTATGCCAGCAGCGATACGAATGTGTGTACAGTGGATAACGGAGTGATACATGCCGTTGCTCCGGGAAATGCGGTGGTGAAGCTGGCGGCAAACGGCTTTGAGATGAGCTGTAATGTTTTTGTTCCGGTGAGGCTTGAGGGAATAGTGTTCGACACGGCTTCGGTGGCGCTTACTAAGGGCGCGCAGACCAACGTACACGCGGTTCCTGTGCCGGCGAACGCGAATGAGGCCTTTTCGATCTCCTATGCGAGTGACAATCCGGCTGTGGCCACCGTTGATGAGAACGGCGTCGTTACAGCTGTCGGCGGCGGAAGCTGCAACATAGTGGCTGCCGCGGGAGAGCACGTTACCGCTGTGGCGGTAAATGTATCCAGCCCACTCGAGAGCATATATCTGAACTATGCGGAAGCTGGGTTGTTTACGGGAGGAACGCTTCAGCTGGGTGTGGGCTTTAATCCCGCAGATACGACTGATCCGAGGAACATAACATGGGCCACATCCGATCCCAATATAGCCACAGTCGACGAAAACGGAGTGGTGCGCGGTGTGAGCGCAGGCTCATGCGTGGTGGCCGCCTACTGCGGCGATAAGGGTAGCGCCTGCAGGATAGATGTGTATACGCAGGCCGGAGGTGAAGGACCTAACGCAAACGGAAGATACGTGGTGCTGCTCGACCCCGGACACGGTGGAGGGGACGGCGGCGCGCACAGTCCTTTCACGGGAGCCAACGAGAAGGATCTGGCGCTTGCAGTGGGTATATATTGCAGGGCATATCTTCTTGAGCATTATTCAAATGTTGATGTCTATATGACCAGGGATACCGACACCAGACTGGGAGCCGGACAGAAGGAGGACCTGACCGCGCGCGTAAACATGGCGCAGGCTGTGGGCGCGAACATCATGGTGGCGCTTCATTTCAACTCCGCCGGCAACGGGGCGAGCGGTGTGCTCATACTGCCCTCGAAGCAGCCGAACGTGGCTGACAGATGCGCGGCTCTGGGCAACAACATCCTCGCTCAACTGTGCGCTCTGGGACTTGTAAATCAGGGCTTTTTGTACAGGTCGCTGGCGCATGATCCCAACGCGGACTACTATTTTATACCGAGGGAGTGCGCCGGCAGAGGCATACCCGGTATCATCATAGAGCACTGCTTCCTTGATTCGCCTGCGGATGTGCCTTTTTACGACACGCCGGAGGATCTGGTGAGGATGGGCTATGCGGACGCGATAGGAATAGCAAATTATCTGGGGCTGACGCCGAGATAGTGGTGGTTGACGCGGGAACATTAATCTATTATAATAAACAGAAGTTGACATAGATCGGACTTCGGAAAGCACGTACGATGAAGATAGTTAAGAAACTGTACAACGCGATGCCGCCCTACGGCTGGATCTGCGCGATACTGATGACCTCGTGGAATTTTCTGATATATTTCGGCAGCAGGGTATTCACCACGGGACTGTATCACCATGATATAGAGACCGATCTCGACAGGGCGCTGCCATTTATACCGGCGTTCGTTATCATCTACATCTTCGGATCGTACGCGCAGTGGATATACGGGTATTATCTCGTGCTCAGGGAGGATCGCGTGACGGCAGTCAGGGTCGCAAAGGCCGAGATCATTGCCGAGATAATCTGCCTTGTGTGCTTTTTCGTGTACCCGACGACTATGGGAAGACCCGAGGTCGTGGGAGACGATATTTTTGCAAATCTGATGAGATGGCTGTATGACACAGACGCCTCTGACAATCTGTTTCCCTCTGTACACTGCATTGAGAGTTACATGATCATGAGGACCTGCTTCTGGGCAAAGACTGCTCCGAAGTGGTACAAACCCGCCACGATCATCATGTCTGTACTTGTATTTCTGTCTACATTTTTCTGCAAACAGCATGTTCTGGCTGATTTTGTGGGAGCAGTGATATGCGTTGAGATAGGTCTGTTTATCTCAAGGAGAGTTAAGTGGTTTGAAAAATAAGGGTGTAATGAAGAAGGTGATATGGGCGGTCGTATCACTGATAATCGCGATATTTACCGTGATGGCGGTGGTCTCACAGAGCAAGAGTCTCTCGCCGGCGGATCTTTTGAGGGCGCTTGGCGATGCGAAAAAGCTGTGGCTGGTGCTGGCCGTGCTGCTCGCGGCAGGCTTCGTGTGGTTCGAGGGCACGGCTCTGAGGTCGATCCTTCGTTCGACGGGATATAAGACAAAGAGGTCGAGTGCGTTTTTATACTCCGCCTCCGACATCTATTTCTCAGCCATCACGCCTTCGGCGACAGGGGGCCAGCCGGCCAGCGCGTTCTTCATGATGAGGGACGGGCTGCCTGTGGGTGTGACCACGGCGGTGCTGGTGCTGAACCTTATGATGTACACACTGGCCATAGTATTTATGGGACTGATCTCCATCATACTCTGTCCGGGAGCGTTCGTGGACTTCGGGTCGGTATCGAAGGTACTCATCATCATCGGCTTCGTTGGACTCATATTTCTGTCGCTTCTGTTCCTTGCGGTATTAAAGCGCGGCGAAAAGGTGTTCATACTTATCGCGAAGTTCCTTCGTTTCCTTCACCGAAAGAAGATAATTAAGAACCTCGACGCGAAGCTCTCCAAGCTCGAGACCATGATGCACGACTACGAGAGCTGCTCCGAGATCATAGCCGGCAGAAAGAGCGTCATGCTGAAGGCATTCTTCTGGAACGTGGTACAGAGGGCGTCGCAGATGGCGGTGCCGGCGGTCATATACATAGCATTACACGGACAGGGCAGGTTCGGATTTACGGTATTTGCCAAGCAGTGTCTTATAACGATAGGTTTTAATTTCCTTCCGATACCCGGCGGAATGGGTATATCCGACTACATGATGGTGGACGGATTTACAGGGATAATGGGTGAGGATATGGCATTTCAGATAGAAATGCTCTCAAGAGGCATCACCTTCTACATCTGTGTAACTGTGTGCGCGGCCATCACGCTCATAGGATATCTGATGGGAAGAAAGAAGAAAGTGTAGGGGACAAAGAAAAGTCTGAAAGAAGATCTTTCAGACTTTCATCGGTGCCGCGGCAGGCACGACACCGATGGGCACTATGCCTGCGGCAAAGTACATAAAATGATAGGTGTATACGATTATACTGTTATTCTCACATATCTCTCAATGGTATCGGGCGCCATAGGCATCCTTATATCCATGACGGGAGTCGGGCATCCGTACGGAGGTATTTTCTTCCTGATGCTCTCAGGACTTTTAGACGGCTTCGACGGAAAAGTGGCAAGGACGAAGCAGGGAAGGACCAAGTTCGAGAAGGACTTCGGCGTACAGATCGATTCGTTCTCAGATCTGATATGCTTCGGAATCCTGCCTGTGGCAATAGGCGCGGCGCAGCTTCGCAGGAGCGGAATATTCATTGAGATCATGAAGAAGGATGAGTACGGCGATCAGTTCTGGATGCTGATGATAATACTCACCATCGGCGTGTTCTATATACTTGCGGCACTCATTCGCCTTGCATATTTCAATTCCACCGTGCAGATGCGCGAGGATGAGAAGGAGAAGACGGGACACACCTACTATGTGGGTCTACCCGTGACCAGCGCGGCGCTGATATTCCCCATCATCCACATCATCCACTTCTACACGAAGGCAAATCTGGCGGTATTCTATTTCATGGTGATGCTTGTGGTGGCCATCCTTTTCGTGGCAAATATAAAGATACGCAAGCCCGGCAAGCTGATATTCTCCATCATGGTCCTCATAGGCGTGGGTGAATTTATAGCACTTCTTACGGTATTTATCTGATGAACACACTTGAATTTTTATATGGAACGGCTGCAGGAAGAATACTCCTGCGGCCGCTTATTTCAAAGCCTGTTTCCGCGCTTTCGGGAAGGCTTCTCGATACGAAGGCGTCGAAGGCGCTTATAGGCCCCTTCGCGAAGTCTGCGGGCATCAACAGGGACGACTACATACTCGACGACATAAACTCGTTCAATGATTTCTTCTGCCGCCGCATAAAGGAGGGCAGGAGAAGCTTTGATATGTCTGAGGATGCACTCACGAGCCCATGTGACGGAATGCTCTCTGCGTATAAAATAAACGATGGTCTGGTAGTTGGTGTAAAGCAGAGCCGTTTCGACATGGCACATCTTCTGCGGGACAGGATGCTGGCGAAAAGCTTTGACGGCGGATTGTGTCTGGTATTTCGCCTCGGCGTGGAAAATTATCACCGCTATGCCTGGTTCGACGGCGGAAAAAAACATAAGGACAGAAGAATCAAGGGCTTTTATCACACCGTTCGCCCCGTAGCCCTCTCGCAGACTCCCGTGTTCATCGAAAATGCCAGGGAGTACAGCGTGATCGACACCGACAATTTCGGCCGATGCGTCCAGATGGAGGTCGGCGCCATGCTGGTCGGCCGCATCGTAAATGAAGAACTAGCCCCCGCAAGAGTTCAAAGAGGGCAGGAGAAGGGGCATTTCGAGTACGGCGGCTCGACAGTCATCGTTCTGATCGGAAGGGACAGGGCGAAGATACCTGCAGATGTACTGGCCAGGTCAGCGGCCGGAGTGGAAACGGCAGTGAAGATGGGAGAAATAATAGGTTATAAAGGAAAGTGATTATACTTAACTATAGTCCTGCCTTAATCTTTTCAAAAATAATTCCGCAATCGGTGAAAACACCTGATACTTTTTCCAGATGATATACATATTTGTTTCAAGCGTCGGCTTGATCGGTCGGAAGCAAAGTCCGCTTTCTTCGCTTGTGTCTACAAGGTTCTCAAAGGTCAGCATATAGCCAAGCCCTTCTTTCACAAATACCGAGCCGTTGTAGGCAAGATTGACAGTTCCTGCAAAGCTGAGCTTGTCCATATTATCCCCGCACCAGCGAGGGAAATCCACACGGATAGCCTGCTCGGAGCAGAACAGCGGAAGCCCATAGAGGTCATCAAAGGTAACATATTCTTTCTCAGCAAGCGGACTGTCACGCAGCATGACAAGCCCCCATTTGTCGCTTTCAGGGATAGAGAGATAGTTGTACTTCGACAGGTTCGGCGGCTCAACGATCACGGCAAGGTCGAGGATACCTCTGTCAAGACGTTCGGCAACGGGCTCGGTATCTCCGCTGAAAATGTGAAATATGAAATTCGGGTACTGCTCCTTGAATGCTTTGATACTCCGTGCAAGGTATTTGATAAGATAGC
>DGVE01000092.1 GCA_002395865.1 Lachnospiraceae bacterium UBA4292
GATCTGATAGAGCCGCAAAACGAGATGCTCGGGCCTGAGGACGCAATGCAGTTAGTGTATAATATTATGTCCGAGGACTATCAGTGCAACATAGACAGGATAGAACTGTGTATGGGCTGTTACCGGGTATCAAATGATCCCGACAGACCCGGAACATTCATGCCCACCTGCTGGGAGTTTACCGGACACAGCGATGTGAGCGGTAAAAACATAAAGATAGATGTCGACGTTCTGACGGGCGAAGTTGGATTTTTGGAATACTGGGTGAACGAGGAATGACAAAAAAGCATATCAACTGAATTCCGCAAAAATCTCCACCTGCCGTTTTTTGATGAAAAACAACTATTGTAGTAAAAAATACAATTCCGCTGTAATAATCTGCCTCATTTGTTTACTTATGTAAGCAGAGGGGGAATCATTGCTTACATGGTCGATAAAGGCGATGACCATGCATCCCTCATGTGACAGAATACAGAAAGGTGGTGACCCTATGCTTAGAAGAAAAAACCAGAGGTTTTGCATGCTTTTGACTTGTTCAGCATTGTTATGTGCATGCAACACAGGAGATGATATAGCAAATCTGGGTGGGGAGACAGTTACTTCGGAAACAGTTTCTCAGAATGGCGGGGGATATACTGATGGAGTCTATGCGTATTTCATTGATAACTGCAGATATGATCATTTTTCTTACGATGAGTACAGTGCGCATATCCTGAAGGAGAATACTCAGCCGATAACGGATGTGAAGAATAACTATGCGGAGGACGCTGAGTGGCTGTGCGCCAATCCACGCAACCGTTTTACGTTTGAGAACTGCGAGATCGTGCAGTTTCCGGATGTAGAGGAGTTAAGCGCGGTCACTTTTAACGAAAATAACCTGACATGCGATGAAGCGTGGGCGCTGATTCAGTACTGGCTGGACAAGTGGGAACTGACTGATAAAATTGATCTTGACGAGAACGTGAGGGATTCAAACAGAGTTGTAAAAGTAAATGATAAGATCGTACATGCGTTGGCGAAGTCTGTGTGGGATGAAAATGACGGCTCCGGTTTTTATCTGAACGACCGTGGGTTGTGCTACATCCAGATGTTCGGAAGCGGTGTGGGCGTTTTAAGCCATGGAGTCATATCTGATTATGTAGAGGCCAAAACCGGTGCTGTATCCGATAAGACAGCCGATCCTTACTATATAGCAGGTACTGTGGAGACAGGTGGTTCCCTGCAGGAGATGAGGGACAGATCATATGAACTGCTGGATGGAAAAACAGTGACAGTCGGGGAGGCATCGGAGGCACTGAACGGATTTTATACTTTTTCGGACGGAATGGATTATGAGATATATGGCGTGAACGTGATAAAGGTGGAGGACAGATATGTCTATGAATTTCTGACCAGAAGAGTCTGCCGTGATATTCCGCTTACAGTTACACACTACGGGCATATATCCGACTATGTGCATTCATATGTTATGGATGGTGATATGGGGAAGGTCTATGTAGCCGATGACAGCGGCGTATATGCGTTCTTCGGAGCCGCTGGCCGTCCGTTAATAAAAGAACTGTGCGAACCTCAGACCAATATCCTTGGCCTGAAGGATGCGATGCAGACTGTGTACGGCATCATGTCGATGGATTACCAGTGCAATATTGACCGCATAGAGCTTTGCATGGGATACTACAGGTCGGCTGAAGAAGGAAGCACCGGGATGGCTTTCTTACCTCCCTGCTGGGAATTCACCGGACACAGCGATGTGAGCGGCAAGACGATAAAGATAGATGTGGACGTTTTAACCGGAGAGATAGGGTTTAAGGAGTATGGAATGGGTAATGATTGAAGAAATATCTCCTTTTTTGAAAATTGTACTTTTAAAATACAATTCCGCTGTAATAATCTGCCGCATTTGTTTACTTATGTAAGCAGAGGGGGAATCATTGCTTACATGGTCGCTAAAGGCGATGACCATGCATCCCTCATGCGACAGAATACTTAAAGGCGGTGACACTATGCTTAGAAGAAAAAACCTGAGGCCTTGTATGCTTCTTGCATGCATGGCGCTTCTGTGCTCATGTAACACGGAAGAGGATATAGCAAATCTGGGTGGGGAGACGACGGCTTCTTCGCAGACGCTTCCCTCTGACTCATCACCGGAAGGCTACGATCATTTCATAGATAACTGCAAGTATGACCATTACTCTGCAGAGGAGTATCAGGCGCATGTCCTTAAAGATGGAAGAAAGCCGGTCAGTGAAGTAAAAGAAGAATACACATCACTGATAGAGCGCATGATGTCTGATCCGCAGAACTGTTTTACGTTTGAAAACACAGAGGTCATGCCTTTCCCTGATATATCTCAGGTCAGTGCGGTTGTGGCAAAGGCGAACAGTATTACATGCGAGGATGCATGGTCTATTATCGAGTACTGGCTGGATAAGTGGGGGCTTTCGGATGCGGTGGACATGGATACGGCAGTTCTCGACACTAAAATAAGCAAAGACAGGGGTGAAGGTGAAATTCCTTATGCCCTTGCTAAGGATGTGTGGTCTGAGACGACCGGAGACGGCTTCATGATCCTCGATACGCAGCACTGCTATATACAGATAGTCGGAAGCGGTATAGGGATACTCAGCCATGGCGTAATCACCGACTATGTGGGATCAAAAAGAGGTGAAAAGATAAGCAGAACACTGGATCCATATGATGCATTTGGAGAAGTTGAAAAAAGCGGCAGGCTTTATGAGCTGAAGGATGAGGCATATGAGCTTATTGACAGCTCATCCATAACTGTAGGTGAAGCTGCCGATATCGTATACAGCTTTTATGCCTCCTGCAATTCAGAGGATCAGGAGATATACTCTGTGGATGTAGTCTGCGCAGAGGACAGATACTACTACCGATTCAATACCAGACAAGTGTTCAGAGGAGTGCCGCTGACTGTTCATGAGCCGGGGCATATCACCGAGTATGTAAAAAAGTATTACATGGGTGGAGAATTAGGAAAAGTATATGTGGCCGGTAAAGATGAGGTGTGCGCTTTCTGTGGGAGCACCGGACAGTCGACAGCCGAGGATCTGATCGAGCCACAGGATATGATGCTTGGACCTGAGGAAGCAATGCATATTGTGTACGGTATAATGTCCGAGGACTACCGGTGCAACATTGACCGCATAGAGTTGTGCATGGCTTGTTACAGTACACCGAATGATCCCGACAGACCCGGAACATTCATGCCCACCTGCTGGGAGTTTACCGGACACAGCGATGTGAGCGGTAAGACGATAAAGATAGATGTGGATGTTCTTACAGGAGAAGTCGGCTTCATAGAGTTCGGAAGAGGAAATGAATGAAAAACCTATTGACTGAGTTGCGCAAAAACCTCCACCTGCCGTTTTTTATCATATCCCTCATAGGCCTTAACCTTCTGTTCTTCACTTCCGAGGCGGTGAAGGGCGCGGATGGCAAGGGCTACAGCGTGTGGAGCATACTTACTATGTCGAAAAGGCTGCCGCTAACGTCCAGACTCGAGTTTGGATGGCTGAGTCTTTGGCAGGCCGGGCTCGGGCCGTGGACGCTTCTTGCGGCGCCTGTCATCTGCAGCGCGGGGTTTATATACTGCAATGCGGAGGAGAAGAAGAACAGAGCGGAGTGCTTTATAAAGATCAGGCAGAGAAGGATTACTTTTACCTTCGGCAAGGTGGTCTCGGGTATAGTCTGCGCAGGACTTACACTTACCGCGGCATATGCCCTGTTCGGGCTGATACTGTATCCGTTCTTCCCGAAGCCGGACGCATATCGTGAGAGCTTCGGGTCGGTCGTGGATATGACATACGGCAGCAGTACCGCTTTGTTTGTGCTTAAAAACCTTGCGGGAGTCTTCCTTTTGGGATGCTTTATGTCCCTGCTTCCCGTGATACTTTCGTCATTTCTGGACGACCCGTACCTGCTGGTATCTCTTCCTGTGCTGGGTACTTACCTGTACGAGAGGGTGATACAGAGAATGTATTTTACGGCTTTCGGTATGGAGCACGCGGATATACTCGAGGCGCTAAATCTGGAAGGTCTGCCGCACGTATTCGATATGCCGCGCAGGGGAATATCCCTTGTGACGCTGCTCCTTCTGATCGTCTCGTGTTTTATACTTTACCATCTCATCCGCTTTAAGCGAAGAGATGAGCTTATCTGACGGAGGTGGTCGAAATGAGTGTAATACATATGACCGCCATGCAGATAAAGAGGCAGCTGGTCAGCACCAGGATAGTCATGTTCGCGCTGCTGCTTATATTCGTAAAAGGCTTCGTCACGGACCCCCTCATAAAGGCGGTGGAGGAGGTAAAAGGTGCAGGAGGAGATTACGGCATATCCTTCCTTCAGCCATTTATCTGCCTGAATAACTCATTTATGTTAAGCCTTCTCATGCCACTGTTCTTCCTCGTGCTCGTGGCGGGACTTCCGTCGGCGGAGA
>DGVE01000201.1:0-148 GCA_002395865.1 Lachnospiraceae bacterium UBA4292
CCTGTGGCTCTCGGGCTTCGGTATGGCCAGAAGCAGCGACAGCACCTCCACCACGGCTATCACAGACGCAGCCATCACGATGGTGCGAAGAAGTGCCCCCGCGTTGAAATGTATCTCCACCTCACTGAAATCGATCGAGCCCGAGATT
>DGVE01000201.1:202-424 GCA_002395865.1 Lachnospiraceae bacterium UBA4292
CCCGAGAGAATGCCTGCCAGAAGCGCTATGCCTGCCACTGCAAGGCACACGATAAGTGTTATCACCCGTCCGGTTAGTTTTTTAGGTTTCATATTCCGACCTTTCCGCAGGGTATACCTGCTGTTTTATTATGTGCTAAATATAACAGAAACCGGCGGTTTTTTCAACCGCCGGAGAAAATTATATTTAATATGCTTTTCCCCAGTATACCAGCTTCTTCGC
>DGVE01000201.1:581-11038 GCA_002395865.1 Lachnospiraceae bacterium UBA4292
AGGCCTGATCGCCGCACCACATGGCGCGGATGAAGCCGGGCTTATTGTCCGCAGCGTCCTTGAACTCGTCGTAATTGACTGCATCCGTCACGTGGCTGTCGCGGTGTGCAGTAGCGCGCGCGAGCATATCTGCCTGGATGTTCTCAAGAAGTGCCGCAGCTGCAGCCGCAAGCTCGTCAAATGCTACCACGGTCTTCTCTCTGGTGTCACGCCTTACAAGTGTCGCCGTACCTGCCTCCAGATCCTTCGGACCGATCTCGACACGAAGCGGTATTCCGCGCATCTCCTGCTCCGCGAACTTGAAGCCGGGACCCTTGTCGGACTCGTCGGCCTTCACGCGGATGCCCGCTGCCGCAAGGCTCTCTCTTATCTCCTCGGCCTTCTCGAGAACGCCGGGCTTGTGCTGCGCGATCGGTATAACCATTACCTGCGTGGGCGCGATGCGGGGAGGAAGGACCAGTCCCGAATTGTCGCCGTGAACCATGATGATGGCGCCGATTATACGTGTGGACATGCCCCATGAGGTCTGGTGAACGTACCGGAGCTTGTTGTCCTTGTCAGTATACTTGATCTCAAATGCCTTCGCGAAGCCGTCGCCGAAGTTGTGGCTGGTACCGGACTGAAGAGCCTTGCCGTCGTGCATGAGAGCCTCGATGGTGTAGGTCGACTTCGCTCCCGCGAACTTCTCCTTCTCGGTCTTCTGGCCCTTGATCATGGGGATGGCGAGCACCTCCTCGCAGAAGTCTGCATAGAGGTTCAGCATCTGTATCGTCCTCTCCTCTGCCTCCTCCTCGGTGGCGTGGGCGGTGTGTCCCTCCTGCCACAGAAATTCCATGGAGCGCAGGAAGGGCCTCGTGGTCTTCTCCCAGCGAACTACGGAGCACCACTGGTTGTAGAGCTTCGGCAGATCGCGGTGGGACTGCACTATCTGTGAGTAGAGATCGCAGAACAGGGTCTCGGATGTGGGGCGCACGCAGAGCTTCTCGGCCAGCGGCTCAAGGCCTCCCTGTGTCACCCAGGCGACCTCGGGCGCGAAGCCCTCGACATGGTCCTTCTCCTTCTGCAGAAGGCTCTCGGGTATGAACATGGGCATGTAGACATTCTCCACACCCGTCTCCTTAAATCTTGCGTCGAGCTCCTTCTGGATGTTCTCCCAGATCGCGTAGCCGTAGGGTCTGTAGACCATGCAGCCTCTCACACTCGAATAGTTCACCAGCTCGGCCTTCTTCACCACATCAGTGTACCACTGCGCGAAGTCGGTCTCCATAGCAGTTATCTGTTCAACGAACTTCTTATTGTCAGCCATAATTCCTCCGTATTCATCCGCAAATGTATTGCCGCGGACGTTTAAAGCAAATATTATTCCAAAAGAGGTTTTTTGTCAACCTGTTTCGTAGAATCGTGCGTGTAAACAGCTTTTTTTATTGACGTATTGGGTGGTGTGGGCTATGATGCAATCAGAAAGATCACACGAAAAAGGAGAACACTATGATCGCACAGACACCGCCCATGGGCTGGAACAGCTGGGACTGCTACGGAGCAGCAGTGACCGAGGACATCGTAAGAAAAAACGCCGAATACATGGCGAAGCACCTGAAGAAATACGGCTGGGAATATGTCGTGGTGGACATACAGTGGTCGGAGCCGACCGCCGACAGCCACTCCTATCATCCCTTTACAGAGCTCTGCATGGATGAGTATTCGAGGCTCATACCCGCCCCGAACAGGTTCCCCTCATCGTCGGAAGGAAAGGGCTTCAAACCCCTCGCCGACTATGTGCACTCGCTCGGCCTTAAGTTCGGAATCCATATCATGCGAGGCATCCCGCGCCAGGCGGTCCACAGAAACACCGCCATTTACGGCACCGATAAGACCGCAAGGCAGATAGCCAAGACCTCGAGCATCTGCGCGTGGAATACCGACATGTACGGCGTCGACCCCGAAAAGGAGGGCGCAAAAGAGTACTACGAGAGCATATTTAAGCTCTACGCCGAGTGGGATGTGGATTACATAAAATGCGACGACATCGCCAGAGAGTTGCCTCACGAGGAGAGCGAGCTGATACTGCTCTCTCAGTGTCTGAAGGGCTGCGGCCGCGACATGATCCTCTCCCTCTCACCCGGCCCCTCTCTTCTCGAAAAGGCCGAGCTCTACAAGCAGTACTCAAATATGTGGCGCATCACCGACGACTTCTGGGACAACTGGGAGTCGCTGTACGCGATGTTCGAGCGCTGCGAGAAATGGTCCGTCCACAGCGGTCCCGGTCACTGGCCGGACGCGGACATGCTGCCCGTGGGCGCCATTCTTCAGGACTATGACAAAGCCAACAGAACACATTTCACTAAGGATGAGCAGATCACCCTCATGACTCTGTGGTGCATATTCCGCGCGCCCCTCATGATAGGCAGCGAGATGACATCCATGGACGGCTTTACGCTCAGCCTTCTCACCAACTCCGACATTCTCTCCATGCTCAGGGGGCGTCACGCCCACCAGGTATTCAGGCGTGACATAGACGGCTGTGAATGCGTCCTGTGGACCTCCGTGTGCGATGAAGGACAGTTTGCCGCCGTTTTCAACCTCGGTGAGGGTGAGCTTTCGGCGGATATCCCCCTTTCGGAGCTGGAGATATTCGAAAGCAGACACACCCGCGAGCTCTGGAGCGGTGAGTGTGAACGAGATGTACCCGTTTTAAAGTGCGCCATCGCACCTCACGGTGCCGCTGCATTTTTGATATATTGACATTGAAGAAGCAAAAGCTCCTCCGGCCGCACGGGTCGGAGGAGCTTTTCTTTCGCTGTCATATATTACTTCTTATCGTCTTTCTTCTTTGTGGCCTTCACTATAATGAATATCACTACAAGCACCACAAGTATTATAGCGATCCATATGAATATGCACAGTCCGAGAGGCTGGGGGCAGAAATGGCAGATGGAACATTCGTCCTTTGCGGGCTTATCTGCTACCGCCTCCTCGGAGGGCTTCTCTGTAGCTTCGGGCACGGTGACATTTTCACCGGGCTTTATCTCCTCTGTGGCGAAGGTGATGACCTTCGAGTACCCGGAGTACACATCATCAAGACCCGGCTGCGTGCATCTGTAGCGGCAGCGAAGCTCGATCTGCGTGTTCTTGTCTATCGTAGGGTGCTCATCGTTCATGAGTGTGAGGAGCGCGCACTTCATCTCACCGGTCTTGATGGTCCTGTCGGTGTTGCCCATGTCCGTCCATTCACTGTCACCCTTCACTCTGGCCTCCGTATCGATGTAGATACCGCAGTTTTGTGATGCAGCGGCAGTGGCCAGCTTCGCGAGCTCATCGGGAACGGTGAGCGTATACGCCACCACGGGATTGCCGTTGAACTCCTCGTCTGTCATGCGAAGGTCAGTGATATCCGGTGCCGGAATATCCTCCGCAGTGATAGGCCCCGACTTCTCGGCATCCTTGCCGCAGGAAGCGACCTCAGACCAGTCTGAGTATGCGAACAGCTCTCTGTCACCCTCATCCAGTTTTGTTCCCCAGAATACATATCTGGCGCGCACATAGAAGGTGTGCTCAGCTTCATCGATATACAGAGTCTCCTCGGACTCGTCATATCTGTACTGGTCCGGGTTTAACTGATCCTTTACACCGGGAATGCCGGTCTCGGGATTGCCGTTCCATCTGTCATCGTTCGGAACACCTCTGAATATCCAGTAATTCTGTATACTGTCGTTGCTATTCAGGCCGAACTCCACGCAGTCCCATTCGCTGCAGCGGGGACGTCCCTCGTCATCACGGCCGAAGCCGTAATACGGGTCATAATCCCAGTATTTGTTGTAATGCCATCCGGATACCGGGTCATTAACATCGTCCAGCGCCCAGTCGATCTGCACGGTGACTATGAACTCACTCATACCGTACTGCGCCAGATACTCCTCAGCTGTTCCGTTAAAGGCCGCCTCATCGAGCTTGATGAGGAAGCCGTTCAGACCATTGTCCATGGAGAACGAAATTCCATGTGTCGTGGGGCTGTCGGAACCATGTTCCTCGCTCGACAGGCTCACATTCTGCGGTGCCTTGACCTCAAACGGTATTCTGAAATCACCCTCGTCAGCTGACGCGCTGAGCGTTCCCGCAAGCATCATCCCGACCAGTGCCAGAGAACCTGCCTGCCTTATAACCTTTCCTTTCTTCATCAGTGTAACCCTCCTTTTGCTGCAGCTTAAAATCTGCCGCACTATGTGATGCAATTATACTTTTTTAAGCGTTCACTGTCAATAAAAAACTGCCCGCTCTCGTGGGGCGGACAGTTGATTTTATGATTTACTGAAGTACAGGCTCCTGCTCTGCATGAAGCTGATCGTTTTCGATCACATTTTCCTCGTGCTTCTTCTGCGCGTTCTTCTCTGCCTCCACGCCGCTCTTTACGTATCCGAAGGCCTTCTTCTTCAGCTCCTCGAAATCGTTAAGGTTGGCATTTATCGTTGCGTCTGTGGCATTTGCCCCGAAGACATCCTTCTCCAGACCCTTGGCGATGTACTCTGAGACCTTATCCATCTGGTTCGCGTCGAGGGCAAATTCCATGGCGCTGTCGCTTCCCTTGGTGACCAGAATGTCATTCGCATAGCTTATGGCAAGAACGCGTCCGAGCGTCTTCGCGTACTCCTTGCCGGCATCCACACGGTTGCTCTTAACTTCCATGTCATGTGCCTCATTTCCGGTGAGCTCTGTGGCAAAGGGCGAAACGCCTTCTCCGGAGGGACGCAGGTCTTTTTTGATGACATCTATCTCTTCCTGCGCGTGGGTGTTCTCGGCCTTCCACATTTCAAGACGCTCCTCGGCCACGGTCCAGCGCTCTCGCGCACCCTCGGGATCCTTCTTCACAAGTCTCTTATAAACATCATTTGAACCGGCGAGACTCGTAAACTTACTGTCATCCCAGACCTTCTCATGCTCCTCCCAGTTCTTAAGGGCATTGTCGGGATCGGAGTTGACCTTGTTGAGGAATATCTCATTATTCATCAAGGAAGCGATCTTTTCGTCGTAGGCCTTCTTCATATCACCGTTCTTCATATACCTCTCAAGGTCATCCAGTGAATGTGTTCCCTTTCCTCTTCCGGCCTTTACGATCGAAGTCAGATACTTCTTCTTCAGATAGTCGTTAGCGACCTTTAAAGGACTTCCGCCCTCATACAGGCTGCTCATGCCCTCCTCAATGGCGAGGCCTTTGCTGTGCCCCTTCAATATGTTTCTGAGGCCCTGCCTTAATTCCTCTCTCTGCTCTGCCTTATGGATCAGCTTGTCCGCAGAAGGGAAATGGCTTCCGTACTGCGCAGTGTTATCGGTCATTTTCCGGCCGCGACCGTTTCCATACGTTTTTACCGACTCCCATCTGTTTTTGAGCTGATATCTTGCGCCGGCCTCGTCCTTGCTCTTCTTGAGATCGAGCCCCTGGGCAAGATCCTTCAGCTTACTGATCTCGGAATCACTGCACTCCATTATGGCCTTGGCTACGGCTATCCTCTCGCGTCCTTCCTTCCACCATCCCGCATGTATCCTGTGGATACCGGTGTGGCTCTTATAGTACTCCCTGGCAGCCTTCTTCAGCTCCTTCATGGTCTCAAGCGTGGATTCATGTGTAAGTGTTCCCTCATGACCTCCGGCGTTGGTGAATTTCAGGCCGTCCATCAGCTTGTTCAGTTGTTCAGTCATGTTCATGTAAGACTCCGACCCGGTATAAGTCATTTTCCCCTGATTACGGGTGAAATTTGCCTCCGGATCAGCCTGCGTAGCGCACAGCCTGTCCTTGAACTCTCCGAGTAAGCCGTGGAGCTTGGAAACGCCTCTGAAATATGCCGTCTCTCTGCCGGCGGTATGATCGCTCTTCGCTACACAAACGGGACGTGCAGGCACTATCTCGTCCTTCTCGTTTATCATGAAGACATCGCAGGTGACATCCCTCTTGCCCGCGATCATCTCGTTGTAGACCTCGGCCTTGAGCATGAAATCCTTCTTCTCGGGAGGGAAATCCTTATATTTCTCGCCCCAGAGCTCTCCGGGCGTCTTTCCGTCTATCTTGATGATGCTCAGGGGATCCTTTATGCCCGCAGCCTTATGAAATGTGGCAACATCATGGTTTATAAAAAGCTTGTTGAAGGATTTTTCTATATGCTCCTTTACTGCTTTGGCATCATTATCGATCTCAATATACTGATCCACCTCATCCGCCTTAAGCGCTCCGCTCGTAAGCGTTACCAGAATGGCTTTATCATTGTTTTTTGAAGTCAGATCATTTGCCTGAGCACCGTATGCGTTTACCATATCGGCGAAATCAAGCGCGCAGCGTTTCATGGAGCTCGTCCCGTTAAAGGTCGTTCGGGCATCATACTCCACTTCCTTTAATTTTTTATTATAGTCAGTCAGAAAATCGTTTGATATGCCGGTGATATACTCGGCTGCTTTATTCGAAGGCTTCATGGAAATGAAACCACCGATGGTAGCCTTTACAGTATCATCATAGAAATCTCTTCCGTTTTTGGTCTTTTTCTGCGCGACTATCTGCGAAACACTCTTTCCGCGGATAGAATTTCCGTATGCAGCCAGAGACGCCCTCGACGCAGCCATGGAGGACAGATTTTTCTTGGCCAGCTCCGGCTGTTTACTCTTTAAGGGATGGGTGATCGTATATGTGTCATATCCCGTATCGATCATGGAGGAGAACTCGTTGAGTGCAATGGTAGCACCCATCTTTTCCTCAAGCTCCCTGGCACCTCCGGCCAGCTTTTCAACAGTATCCTCGCCTGCCTTCTTGACGTACTTTTCGTATTCCTGGACGATATTGAACTGTATCGCCTTCATGATATGAAGCTCATACAGGTTGCTCTGTACCTGCTTTGAATCTGAATAATCTATATCCGGGATCGTGTATTCGCCCATCTTCGCCGAAGCGTTAAAAAAGAGATTGCCCCAGACCTCTGCTCCCTTCGGGTTATTCTCCACGGGATTCTCCTTCAAAAACTTCGCGAAATCTGTATTCAAATTCTTGAATTCCTGCGAGTCGGGGTCCAGATCGAGCACCTGCTTGAAACTCATACCCTTTACACCCATCAGGTATGCGCCGAATACGCCTGCGTGTCTGACCGGACCATCGGCTGAGAAGCCTACGTTTCTGTAATCACCGGGATCACCGCCCACTCCTGCAAAAAAGCGATCCAGCTTTTTTTCGTCGTATGTGATTCCCGTCAATTCATTCAACCTTTTATTCCATGCAGGATCCTGCAGGTCATAGTTGTCTATAAGTACGTTAATATCGGTTGTGTTCTTAAGCTGCTGTTCGGTAAGTTTTCCGGGCATCTTTTTATCCTCCTGTGAGAAAAAGTATTTTTTTTCTTTCGGGAGGGAATATATCACCGCCTGTCCAACAGATGTCCAACAGGATATGGCCGAATATGTGAAAACACATAAGGCCCCGGGGCATTACGCTCCGAGGGCCTTATGTACCTTACCATCCTCTATTCTTATTAACATGTTACCCATCAGTTGTATGCATCATCCGGGTTCGGGTAGACGCGGAACTGCGGCCAGCCGCCGAACTTCGAACCGTCTGCAGACCACACCTCCACTTCTCCGGTATCGCACCGAAGAACGATTCGCCAGCGGTCGACATATCCGAATTCCACTCCTGCCCTCGCCTTATCAGGAGCGGTATGGGGACCTTCCAGCTTGATCTTGTATCGAGGCATCATGGCAACATTTGCATCTTTCGTCATTTCAAGGCCGATTGCATCATTCAGAGCCTTGTAAAAGTCAGTTGTGAGATATTGGGTCTGACCTCCGGTGAAATATGTTAGCTCACTGGCAACCACTAAAATAACTTTATATCTTTCCGTCACACCATTCACGGTGGCTGACACAGTGGTTACTAGATTTTTGATACTTGGATCACTCTGTGACTCCCACATTTTATATAACCGATAAATATTAGGATCAGTTAACGCTGCCAGCTCATACGCGTTCGCTATCTCCTCCGCCGTTACCTTGTCCATCGCCTTCTTCGCCTTCGTAAGGTACCTGAGCAGATTGACCGAGATAAGCGCAGAAAGTATCGCCACTATCGCGACGACTATTATCAGTTCCATCAGGGTAAAGCCCCTGTTTCTGTTCTTCTTATTCATATTTTCAACCTCAGGAATTGTGTGTTTTATATTGGTGAAATGTCTGTTATACCATCGTTATTTGTCTATCTGTTAATGAATTATTTTAACACACTCCCCATTTACAAACAAGAGGACGCCGACCGCCGCAATCGATTTCGAAATATTATTTACAAAAAATTTATCGATAATTTAAAATACCCCGGACCTGTACCGGCCCGGGATATTGAAATTACTATTTAAGCCTGTCAGCAGGCCTTTCTCCTCTTAAGGCTGAGTCCTGCCGCGCAGGCTGCGCCGACCATGAGCACCGCAAGCGCTCCGACAGGGAATGTGCCTGCCGTATCGGCCGCTTTCTTGCGGACAACATTCACCTTGAACTCGATCTTGCCGTCAGTAAACTCTGCGACTGCATCGTGCTCACCATCCTCAAGCTTTGAAAGGATATCTTTGGAAATGGTGATCTTCACGCTGCCCTTTACGGCGTCTGCCTCGACAGCCTCGCCGCCGATCGTAATTCCTTTGTAGTATTCTATGGCATTCTCATCATCAGCGCTTCTGTGGAATGTGAGGGTAAGATCCTTGTCATCATCCTCCTTCCATGTAACCACGCTATTTACTATATCGTCAGACTCGTAAACTACAGCATCTACATCCTTTGTCTCCTCAGTCTTGCATACTGAGCAGATTCTGGTCTCCACGCCCTTTACACCTACCTGAGGCGCTGTGGTCACTGTCCACTCGCTCCAGCTGTGATCTGCCAGAGCGATCTCACTACCTGTTCCGATCTTGCTGCCACAGTTCTTGCAATAAATATCGCCTGTGTAACCTTTCTCGGTGCAGCTGGCTGTCTTGGCGTCCCTGACCTCAGTCTCCATGCCCTTGTGGTCACAGTACTCCTGCTGGCAGATCTCGCATGCGCCCTTGACGCCATTTTCAACCCTCCACCTGTGCTCATAGTTACCGGTTTCAGTGTTCAGAACGCCCAGAGGATCGATATCAACTTCCTTTGACTGAGCTGTAAAGTGTGTATCCGTAAATACAGCCGAATAAGTTACAGACCCCTTTGTGGTACATGTAGCCTTGGCGGTCTCATTGGAAGTTGAATTAACCGTTTCAGTTATTACATGAGACTCATCGTTAGCACATTTAACGGTTGCGGTACATGTTGAATTGTCATTTGACCACTCATACTCCGGCTCGCCGTAGGCATGATCAGTGGCATCGATGTCTACATTTTCTGTCTGCTGTGTAAAGAATGCCGTGTTTGTAAAGGTGGCTGTATATACCGTTACACCCTTTTCTGTGCATGTAGCAGCTGTGGTATTAGAGGTAGTCTTTACTGTTTCTGTAACTACATGCCCACACTTTTCATTAGAGCAAGTAATAGTGGCCGTGCAACTGGAGAGATCATCACTCCACGAATAATCGACATCTCCATAAGAGTGTACCTGTGTTCCGGTTACTGTCCATGACACAGAGTATTCTGTAAAGTCGGCTGCATTTATAACCACCTTACAAGCACCACCATCAGTTCCATCTTTTACATCCATGTTGCTGATTGATACAGATTTAGCAAAATCTGTTTCCGTCCATGTACTGGTTGTAGCTTCAGGAGCAAATCCATTATAGCCCAACTTAAATCCGGCTTTTCCATTTGTTTCAAAATCACTACAGCCTGTAAACTCTATTCCTGTCAACTCAACCTGATCAGGATCCAGGTTTCCATATAGTTGTGCTTTAGTGATCCAGCCCTCTGTCCACCATGTCGAATCAGACATTTTAATTGTGTTACCATCAACTACAGCATAATCAGTATCGGCAAGGGGCACAACCAGCTTAAGTGAATTAACCTTTATGCCAAAATGTCCAGCCTGTATTGTAACCGAATACCATTCATTATCTACGTATGTCGATGTCAATCCATATTCCGATATCGAGATTTTTCCCTTGTAATTTGTTGTACCGGATGTCCCTGCTAATGAAAACAATTCACCCTGCCAATCATTAGTAGGCACTTTAAATACAGTAAAACTAGGCTCCGTAATCTCATTAAGCACATCTACGTCATACTCTATCCATGCCTTAGAAATATCATATCCTTTAGTTGCATTACCATTAACCCAGCCACCAATACCGGTACCATACCATGCGGCAAATTCATTAAACTCTGACAGTTTCTTGTTTGTTTTGGCATCATTATCCCACCAGCTGTCAAGAGTATACTCCTTAACCGGCACTTCAGCTTCTTCCGCATTAGCCAAATAAAGGTTCCCCGGCACCAGCGCTCCCGCGCCTCCGCCGATCATCGCACCCGCCATGAGC
>DGVE01000093.1 GCA_002395865.1 Lachnospiraceae bacterium UBA4292
CGGTGACCGGTTCTGTCATAGGCTTCTTCGCGGGCGAGAAGATATTCCCTATAGTTATAATGCAGGGCTACGGGATACTTTTTGTTGATATCCCCGTAATGAGCGCGCCGTATCAGTGGTGGATAGCGTTCTATTCGTCCGTTGCTGCGATCGGCTCCGTGACGGTGGCCGCGCTGGCATCGTGCCTGAAAGCATCCGTACAGAAGCCGGTGGCGCTTATGAGACCCCCCGCGCCCAGGGCCGGAAGCCGTATAATACTGGAACATATACCATTCCTGTGGAAGCATATGAGCTTTACCGCCAAGGCGTCCATGAGAAACCTCTTCAGGTATAAGAAGAGGCTGTTCATGACGGTATTCGGTATCGCGGGCTGCATGGGACTTATGATGGTCGGCTACGGGCTTAAGGATTCCATCATGACCATTACCGACACCCAGTACAAGACGCTCTTTTTATACGACGCGTCTGTGACGGTGAGCTCGGATGCCTCCGACGAGGCTGCAAAGGAGCTGATGGACGCCATAGACGGCTATGATGGCGTCAATGACACGATGCGCATGTTCACTCAGAATCTGGAGCTCATTTACGGCGATACCACACGGAATGTGACCCTCTACGTGCCCCATGACATCGAAAAGATAGATAATTATATAAAGCTTCGCGACCGTGAGAGCGGTGAAGTGTACGCGTACCCGAGGACCGGAGCCGCCATAAGCGAAAAGTCCGCAAGACAGCTCGGCGTAAAGGTGGGGGACGAGGTGGAATTCACTCTTGCGGACAGAAGCTGCAGCGTGAAGATCGAGGTCATCTTCGAAAACTATGTCTATCACTATCTTATGATATCACCTGAGACCTATGAGCAGCTGACGGGCAGCGCGCCCGAATGCAATACTCTCTTCCTTATGGACGAGAGCAGGGATGAGGAACTCCAGAAGAGGCTGAGCACTTTTATAATGACATTTCCGGCCGCAGGGGGCGTGTCGTTCATATCGGGCCTCAGCGGTACTCTCGACAACATGCTCGTGAGCCTGAACGGCGTCATCTGGGTGCTCATAATATCCGCCGGACTGCTCGCTTTCGTCGTTCTCTACAACCTGAACAACATAAGTATCTCAGAGAGAAGGCGCGAGCTGGCCACGATAAAGGTCCTGGGCTTTTACAACGGCGAGGTCGCCGCGTATGTATACAGGGACAATATATGGCTGACTGCGTTCGGCTGTGTGGCGGGCGTGTTCTTCGGGCGTTTCCTGCATGCGTTCGTGATCGACACCGTCGAGGTCGACATGCTCATGTTCGGGCGAAATATCAATCTTGACAGCTATATTACATGCATTCTGTTCACACTTGCGTTTGCTGTGGCGGTAAATGTGCTTATGTATTTCCAGCTGAAGCGTATCGATATGGTCGAATCACTGAAATCTGTGGAGTGATGAAATTTTACTCTTGTTATTTTGCGGCTTATAGTATAAAATAATAGCTGTATCAGTATGCCGAGGAGCTCCTTAAGAAGGAATTTTATGGAACCTGAAAGATCATTCATTGGCAGAAGCGGTCTGTTCTCGGATGAGACCGGGATGTTTCGCAACCCCTCAGAACCGAATGCGGGCGACATGGTCACCGTGAAGTTCAGAGCGCAGAAGTCGGATCGCGTAAGCGTCTGGCTTCTGCTGGGCGACAAAGAGATAAAAATGAAACAAGGCTATACGGAAGGCAGGTTTGTATATTATCTGGCTTCTTTCGTCATGCCCGAAGGTACCATAAGCTACGACTTCAGGATAGTGGGCAAGGAGGAGACGCTCTACTACAACAAGCTCGGCTGGGTGTTAAGCCGCGACCCATACTACGCGTTCAGGGTAACGGCCGGCTTCAAGACCCCGGACTGGGCTAAGGGCGCGGTAATCTACCAGATATTCGTTGACAGATTCTGCAGATGCGACTGGACGAACGACGTTGAGGACAATGAATACTTCTACATAAACGGCCCGAGCGTGCGCGTGAAGGACTGGTACGAGCTTCCGAAGGTGTTTGACGTCAGATGCTTCTACGGCGGAGACCTGGAGGGCGTGCGCAGCAAGCTCGAATACCTGCGCTCCCTCGGAGTCGAGGTCATTTACTTCAATCCGCTCTTCGTGTCCCCTTCGAACCACAAGTACGATTCGCAGGATTACGATCACATCGACCCGCACATAGGAGTCATCATAAATGACGGCGGCGAGCTTTTAGAGGACGGAGAGACCGACAATTCAAAGGCAAGCAAGTACATAATCCGTACCACAGATCCGGAGAATCTCGCGGCGAGCGATAAGTATTTCGCTGAGCTGGTGGCCCAGGCGCACGAGATGGGTATGAGGGTCATACTCGACGGTGTATTCAACCACTGCGGTTCATTCAACCGCTGGCTGGACCGCGAGGGCATATACGAGAACCGCGAGGGCTACGAGAAGGGCGCTTATGTGAGCAGCCGCAGCCCCTACAGGAATTACTTCTCCTTCTCTGAGGATACATGGCCGTACAATGATTCCTACGACGGCTGGTGGGGACACAACACCCTTCCGAAGCTCAACTACGAGGAGTCTCCCGAACTCTACGCGGACATCATGCGCATAGCGGCGAAATGGGTATCCCCGCCGTATAACTGCGATGGCTGGAGACTGGATGTGGCGGCGGATGTCGGTCACACACCCGAATTCAACCACAAGTTCTGGCGCGATTTCAGGAAGGCCGTGAAGGCTGCCAATCCCGACGCCATCATACTTGCGGAGAACTACGGCGATCCTTCGCCGTGGCTGAACGGTGACCAGTGGGACACCGTCATGAACTATGACGCGTTCATGGAGCCCATCACATGGTTTCTGACAGGCCTGGAGAAGCATTCCGACGAGTACAATGCGGGCCTGCACGGAAACGGCGACTGGTTCTTTAAAAATATAATCCACAACATGAGCAAGTTCCAGCAGGCCTCGCTTTCCGTGGCCATGAACGAGCTCTCAAATCACGATCACAGCCGCTTCCTCACCAGAACGAACTCCACGGTCGGAAGACTGGCTACGAGGGGGTCGGATGCGGCCGGCAGAGGAATCAAGTACGGCCTCTTAAAGGCGGCCGTGGTGTTCCAGATGACCTGGCCGGGAGCACCCACCATCTACTACGGCGACGAGACCGGCGTTGTGGGCTGGACGGATCCGGACAACAGAAGAACATTTCCGTGGGGACATGAGAACTGGGAGCTTATCGAGTTCCACAAGTATATCATTTCCATGCACAAGAAGATATCGTGCCTGAGGACAGGCTCGGTAAAGCCGCTCATCGGAACGGATCATCTGATCGCATACGGAAGATTCGATGAGAAGAATCAGGCGGTGGTCGTCATCAACACGAAGGAGGAGACCAGAAGCGTGGCTCTTCCGGTATGGCAGCTGGGCATACCCGACGGGGAGCAGGCGGTAAAGCGCATCATGTGCACCTACGAATCCGGCTGCAATGTCGGCCGCGAGATGTACCCGGTAAACGATGGTTATCTGAAGGCGTCCCTGGGACCTCTGACATCCCTTCTTTTTGTGGCCGGTGACTATGACTATAAGAGGTAGGATATGTCGAACTGGGAGACCACATTTGTAAAGCTTATAAAGGAAATCTGCGGGGAGGAGGGGATAACCCTCTCCTCCTTTGACGACTGGGCCTTCTGTCTTACAAAGGACGGGAGGCGCAGATTCATATACGGGTATCAGTTCGGGCTGGACGCTGCTTCGGCCTCGGGCGTGGTTAAGGACAAGGCCGCAGCGGCCGCGTTCATGGAGGATGCCGGCATACCATGCGTCCCCCACTTTTGCGTGATGAGCCCCGCCGAGCCCGCCTTCTGTACACTCGACAGCGGCTGGAGGTTCCTTGAGGAGAAGCTCTCGGAGTACGGAAGCGTGGTAGTCAAGGATAATCTCGGCACCGGAGGCAGGAGCATCTACAGGGCCTCGGACATGAAGGAGCTCGAGAAGGCGGCGAATATGATCTTCGCCACGGCGCAGTCGCTTTCGGTAAGCCCGTACCTTCCTCTGGAGGATGAGTACAGGGTGATAATGTACGGCGGCGAGCCCGAACTGGTATTTCGCAAGGAGAGACCCTTCGTTACCGGTGACGGAAGAAGCTGCGTGGGCGAGCTTGCCGCTCGTGTGGCGGCCGCATTCGGCGGAAGAGAGGCCGCGGAGATAGTGGGAGCCGCCGGCGCCATGTCCAAAAAAGAGCTGCTCGCCGTACCTGAGGCGGGGGAGAGAGTTCACCTTATCTGGAAGCACAATCTCGGCCAGGGTGCGAAGCCCGAGGTCATTGACCGCGGCAATATACCGACGGAAGTTATCAACCTTGCCAGAAAGGCCGCGCAGCTCTTCGGACTTAAATTCTGCTCCGTCGATGTAGTGAGCTGCGGGGACAGATTCATGATCATGGAGATAAACGGCGGGGTGATGATGGAGAATCTCGCTAACTATTCGAAGGATTACTTCGATATTGCCAAAAACCTCTACAGAAAAGCCATACGGGGGATGTTTACATGCTGAAATTTGAGGAAGAGCTTGAAAACTTCAAGGAACTGCCCGAGATAGACGAGGCGGAGAAGGTCATAAGCAGTGAGCCACTCGCGGACATGGTGGATATACTGAAGGAGCTCACCGGACTTTCGACCGGGAAGACCGGGGAGGGCTGAGCGGAGGAAGCCTATGATATGCCTTAAATGCGGGGCATTGCTCACCAAGCAGGATGTCTGCCTGAAATGCGGCACGGATGTTGTGCTGTACAAGAAGATCATGGCCACCTCCGACCACATGTACAACGAGGCGCTGTATCTGGCGAAGAAGCGTGATCTGACAGGCGCGAAGAACTATCTGCGGCAGAGTCTGATGCTCAATAAAAAGAATATCGATGCGAGAAATCTGCTCGGACTGGTCTACTATGAGCTGGGTGAGCCTTCGTATGCCGTCAGGGAGTGGGCTATAAGCGCGAGCTTCAAGGAGAGCGGCAACATCGCTTCGAGATATCTGGCTGATGTTGAAAAGAACCTGCACTCGATCAGAGTGTCGGTCTCAAAATACAATCAGGCGGTGGAATATGTCAGATCCGGCAGCGTCGATATGGCGCAGATCGCGCTCAAGCAGGTGGTCAGCCGCCCCTACTGCATGATAAAGGCGAAGGAGCTGCTCGCACTCATTTTCATAAAGAGCGGCAGCCTCTCGAAGGCCAAAAAGCTTCTGGAGGCCTGCGCGAAGCAGGACACCGGAGATATGCTGTGCAGGCGGTATCTGGAGGAGATAGCCGAGAGAAAGCGTGTCGGACGTGACGGAAGCTATATCGAAGCCATGGCCCAGGTATTTGAGGCAGGCAGGGAGAACAGCGACGTCATCATCCCCGAGAATACAAGAGAATACAACTCGTATTTTATGAACCTGCTCTATGTGATCATCGGTCTCATACTCGGAGCCGGTATACTCTACTACATAGTCATACCGGGGGAGAGGTCGAGGTATCAGCAGGAGAACACGAACAATCTGATAAGTATGCAGGACAGCTTGAGCACGCGCGACAGCGAGCTGGCTTCGGTTCGCGCGGCCAATGAAAGACTGACCGCCCAGATCGCGGAGCTCATGGAGCAGCCGCACGGCAGCACGGACGTGAATGATACCAACATCTACGAGGATTTCCTTCCTGTCCTGAATGCGTATATAAAGAATGATGTCGTGGAGATAATAGATGCGATATCCGCTCTGGACAGGGACCAGGAGGATGAGCAGTACAGAAATCTGTACAACAGACTGATAAATGACTACAAGGTGAACATGGGCTACCGCGCGTTCTACCGCGGAAGCGAGTTCATCGACAAGGGCGCATACTATGATGCGCTGGACCAGTACAAGCTGGCGTACCAGCTGCTGGGAGAGAGCGCGAGGACCGTCTACTATGTGGGCTATGCCTACGAGATGGTGGCAGACCTTCAGAACGCCCTGTATTATTATGAATATGCTAATAAGACCTACCCCGACGATGTTTGGGTGGGACACTCACAGAGCGGTATAAGCAGGATACTGGGGAACTTCCCGGAGCTTTCGGTTCCGGATGTCACTCCGGGCGAACTGAACGTGGTCGGCCTTGTGGACCTGTGGACGCCTGATGAGAACTGATAGTTTAGAGGTGAGAGATGCCTATCAAAATTCCTAATGAGCTGCCCGCAACAGCCATACTTGAAAGTGAAAACATATTTGTTATGACGCAGTTCCGCGCCATGCACCAGGATATAAGACCGCTCAGCGTGCTTATACTGAACCTTATGCCCACGAAGGAGGTCACCGAGACCCAGCTTCTCAGGAAGCTGTCCAATACGCCGCTTCAGATAGAGGTGGAGTTTTTAAAGACCGCGAGCTACACCGGCTCGCACGTGGACCCCTCGCATCTGGAGATGTTCTATAAGACATTTGACGAGGTGAAGGACAGGAAGTTCGACGGAATGATTATCACCGGCGCGCCTCTTGATTTCATCGATTACACCGAGGTGGATTACTGGGATGAGCTGTGCATGATAATGGAATGGACAAAGACTCATGTTCACTGCACGTTTCATCTGTGCTGGGGAGCGTTCGCGGGACTTTTCTACCACTACGGCATCAGAAAGCGCGACAGGCTTCCGAAGCTCTCCGGTATCTACCCGCACGATGTGTGGAAGAAGGGCTCGCCTCTTTTCCGAGGCTTCGACGATGTGTTCTGGGCACCGCACTCAAGGGCTACCGAGGTCACCGCGGAGCAGATAAACGCAGACCCGCGCCTCGAGATCATGGCCACATCGCCCGAGGCGGGTGTCGCCATCTGCAAGAGCATAGACAGCAGACATTTCTTTGTGCTTTGCCATGCTGAGTATGACTGGGATACATTGCTTCTGGAATATGAAAGAGATGTGAAAAAGGGGCTGAATCCGCTTCCTCCGGTGAATTACTTCCCGGACGACGACCCCACGAAGAAGCCCATAGTGACATGGAGATCCGCAGGCCAGCTTCTTTTCTCAAACTGGCTGAATTTCTATGTATATCAGACGACTCCTTACGATATAACGACCATCAATTAGGGCAAGAAAAAAGCAGCCCTCAGGCTGCTGTAATCATTGCTTTAAAAGGAGGAGAGGCCGGCAGGCTTTCTGCCGGCCCATTATGAAAAAAATCAATTGCATGTGCTTTGCTCTTGTCTATGGTTAGATAATATCGGTCAATATTGAACTGGTAATGGTGAATTTGTAAACATTTTTTGAACATTCAAATTTATTTTGTGACGCAATCGATTAAATGTGAATGGCAGACACACCGGGGAGGTTATCATGGCTAACGAAAAGATACTTGTTGTGGATGACGAGAAGGAGATAGCGGAGCTTGCGGAGATATATCTCGTGAGCGACGGCTATCAGGTCTTCAAGGCGGTAAATGCGTATGACGGCCTGAGGATCCTCGAGAAGGAGGATATAAAGCTGGCACTCATCGATATAATGATGCCGGGGATGAACGGCATCGATATGTGCAAAAAGATCCGCGAGACCAGCAATATCCCGATCATCATGGTGAGCGCTAAGGGCGCGGAGCTGGACAAGATAGTGGGTCTCGGAGCAGGCGCGGACGATTATGTCACAAAGCCGTTTTCACCTCTCGAGCTTTCTGCCAGGGTAAAATCACAGCTTCGGAGATACACCACATTAAACCCCGGAACACAGGCCCAGACAGCTCTCGCTGAGGAGATAAGGATAGGCGGTCTTTTGATAAACACTGTGAGCCACAGGGTCTGGGTGTACGACGAGGAGGTGCGCTTCACACCCATAGAGTTCGATATACTGGTGCTTCTGGCCAGCCACCCCGGCAAGGTCTTCTCCATAGAGGACATATTCGCGCAGGTATGGCACGAGAAGGCTTACGAGGCGAACAACACGGTTATGGTACACATCAGGCGTATCAGGACGAAGCTCGGCGAGGACGAGAGAGCCGATAAGATCATAACCACAGTCTGGGGAGTAGGATACAAGATCGAGGGTTGATCGGAGTAAAGTATGAACAAAGAGCTGAAGCAGAGCTACAGGGGAGCGACCATACTGAATCTTCTGATAAGCGCCGGTGCCACGGGGCTTCTGCTTCTTGTGCTCACGGAGAACCTGACGAGCCTCATCGACCTGGTTGGAAATGTTCTGGAGAACCTCGGTATCGACAGAGCCGGTGCTCCGAAATACACTGCGGTATTGATGGCATTCGCGGGCATCGCGCTGAATGCGGTGGTATTCATGATACTTCAGTCGCAGCAGGCAGCGTACATAAAGACCATTGACGGCGCGATGAAGGAGCTCTCGAAGGGCAATCTGGATATAGATGTGCCGGTGAGAGGATTTGACGAGCTTGCGAGCTTAGCGGCGTCACTCAACACCATGGCGGACGATATAAAGACCCTCATAGAGAGGGAGAGGCAGACGGAGAAGAGCAAGAACGAGCTGATCACGAATGTGGCGCACGATCTGCGCACTCCTCTGACCAGTATTCTGGGATATCTGGAGCTTCTGGACAAGAGGACGGATATCGACGAGGAGACGAGAAGAAAATACACCGCCGTAGCATATGACAAGGCGAGACACCTTCAGGAGCTTATCGAGGAGCTCTTCGGATTTACGAAGCTCAACTACGGAAGGATAGCGCTTAAACCGGTGACTCTTGATATGGTCGCGCTGCTCAACCAGCTGATAGACGAGTTCTATCCGGTGTTTGAGAAGGCGGGTATAGAGTGTACGTTTTCGAGCTCCGTTCCGGAGCTGAAGATGCAGGCCGACGGGACGCTCATAGCCAGATTGTTCGACAATCTGATAAATAATGCCGTGAAATACGGCAAGGACGGCAAACAGATCATAGTGAGACTGGTCGACGGCGATCAGGTGACGATCACGGTGAAGAACTACGGCGCAGTGATACCGGAGAACGAGATACCCTACCTGTTCAACAAGTTCTACAGGGTAGAGCAGTCGCGGTCGAGCCAGACCGGCGGGACCGGTCTGGGGCTTGCGATAGCACAGAATATCGCCTCACTTCACGGCGGAAGCATAGGCTGCGCGAGTGACATAAACGGTACGGTATTTACGGTGAAGCTTCCGAAGAACTACGATTTCGAGGGCGAAAACTTCGACAGCAGGTGAGAGCCTAAAGGATATGGATAATCTGTCAGTAAAGGAGCTGAACGTCTGCATCGGCTCGAGGCAAATAATTAAGGATGTGAGCTTTGACCTTCACAGCGGGCAGATTCTGCTCGTATCCGGTAAAAACGGCTGCGGCAAGACTACGCTCATAAAGACTCTGGCAGGTATCATACCACCCGCGTCGGGGTTGATAAGCGTCTGCGGCGTGCAGTATCCGGGGGCGGATATCTACAGACATGTGGGTTACGCGCCGTGGAGGTTCGGTGTATACAACTCCACCACGGTCTACGAGTACCTGTATTTCTACAGTTCCTGCGCGGGAAGGCGCGGGCTCATGGCCAAGAGGAACATAGAGAGCCTGATGGAGAGGTTCGAGCTCACAAAGAACCGCGACAGGCAGATAAGCCATATGAGCGCCGGCAATCTGCAGAGGATAAATATCGTGAGGAGCGTGCTCACCGATCCCGAGGTTCTGCTCTTTGATGAGCCGTTAAACTGCATGGATCCGAAGGGTAGGGATATATTCGCGGAATTTATAAAGGAGAGGGCATCACAGGGCGGAAGCATACTTATGAGTTCGCACAATCTCTCTCAGACAGGACAGTTCTGTACGGATGTATGTTTTCTGGAGGGCGGGAGCATCCGCCTGATGGAGTCGATAGAAAATGTACGAATGAGGGATATGGAAAACAGCCGCGTGAGGATAGTGCTGGCAGATTCGGATCGCATGGGGGAGGCTGAGGAGCTTCTCCTGGCTTCGGCGCAGGTGAAGAACATATCCTACTCGGGCGATGAGCTGATGGTGGGACTTGACGGAGCCGGCTCCGTGGATATCCTCAGAAGAGCATTTATGGAGCGCGGTATAGCTACAGTGGTTTTTGCAAGCGAAACAAGGACTCTTGAGCAGGTGTTTGAGGTATATTATCAGTAGGCGGGAAAAATCATGACGGAGAATCCGATATTTGACAGGGAACTCACACGCATTAGAAGAACTCCCGGTCAGAGAGCATTGACCATCATATACAATATTCTTCTGTGGGTGGCCGGTATCGGGGCTCTCATCATCCTCTACAGGGACGCGGGAGACATCTCGGGGATAGACAGGGAGTGGACTCACAGACTATATGTGATCCTGTCTCTGATCAACGGACTTCTGGTCCTTCTTCTGTTGCCCGGCCTTTTGTCCGGGAGCATCAGCAGGGAATGGGAGGGCAATACCTTCGATATCCTTCTGGTCACCGGTATCCCGCATCTGCAGATAGTCACGGGCAAGCTCCTCGCGGGAGTCACGGTAGCGCTTCTGACGGTGGTCACCACACTGCCGCTTCTGTGGGTGATACTGATGGCAGGCGGGGTATTTCATCTGGATATACTGCTTCTGTTCCTGCTGCTCTTTATCATGGCGATGTTCACGGGAGCGGTTTCGCTGTTTATATCCGCGCTCACCGGCAGTACGCAGACCGCCATGATCTGCTCGTACGCCTTTGTGATAATAAACTGCGCCGGGGTTCCGCTCCTTAGCAGACTGTTGCAGAATGTGTCACCCGTATTCGGCTTTACGCGCTACATCCTGATGCTGAATCCGTTTGCCACGCTTCTTTTATTTCTCACACAGCAGACCGGCAACGAGAGGGCATATACCGCCCTGTTTGAGTATTTCGGTTTTAACGCATCGGGTATAGCGGCCAATAATTTCTACACCATAAGTCTAATGGTGCAGAGCATATTCTGCGCGCTCACCGTCATAGCCGCCACGGCTGTCATGGGGAAAAAGAACTTCAGGTCTTGAAAAAGTGTGCGATATGTAGTATAGTTCCCGTGTTCACGGTTACAGAAATCACATGATCACTATATAAAATGCCCTGCGGGGCTTCGGAGGAAGTATGTTAGACGATAAGAAGACTATATTCAGCGGAATGCAGGCTACGGGAAACCTCACACTTGGCAATTATCTCGGAGCCCTCACCAACTGGGTGGATCTGGCGGATGACTACAACTGCTTTTACTGCGTTGTTGATGAGCACGCCATAACCGTCCGTCAGGACCCCGCGACTCTTCGCCAGAACGCGAGAAAGGTGCTGATGATCTATATCGCAGCGGGACTTGACCCTAAGAAGTGCTGCATATACTATCAGTCACATGTGAGCGCTCATGCGGAGTTGGGCTGGATACTGGGCTGCTACACCTACATGGGCGAGCTCTCGCGCATGACCCAGTTCAAGGACAAGTCCGCCAAGCACGCCGACAATATCAACGCAGGTCTTTTCACCTACCCTGTACTGATGGCTGCCGATATCCTGCTCTACCAGACCGATCTGGTGCCTGTGGGCATCGACCAGAAGCAGCATCTTGAGCTGGCCCGCGACATCGCCATTCGTTTCAACAACATCTACGGCGATGTGTTCACCATACCGGAGGCATACATTCCGAAGGCCGGCGCAAGGGTCATGAGTCTTCAGGACCCCACGAAGAAGATGAGTAAGTCGGATGAAAATGAAAACGCTACCATCCACATTCTGGACAAGCCGGATGACATAGTCCGCAAGTTCAAGCGCGCGGTTACCGACTCTGTGGGCATCGTAAGATACAGCGACGAGCAGCCGGGCATCAAGAACCTGATCGATATCTATACATCCTGCACGGGCAGGTCAGTCGAGGACACCGAGAAGGAATTCGACGGCAGAGGCTACGGCGATTTCAAGATGGCAGTCGCGGACGCGGTAGTCGCTAAGCTTGCTCCCATACAGGCCGAGTACGACAAGCTCTCAAAGGACAAGGCTTTCGTGGATGGTATCATCAAAGAGAATGCCGAGAAGGCAGCTTACTACGCAAACAAGACCCTCAGGAAGGTACAGAAGAAGATCGGCTTCCCCGAGAGAATAAGATAATTAAAAAGATCCTTCGACTCATACCGAGCCGAAGGATCTTTCTATTTGCTCCATATTTTGCTGACGTTATCCATCCGCGAGCTCATGCCGCGAAGCAGGGCGTCGCATATCGTGATAGCGGCCATGGCCTCGACTACGGGGACCGCTCTGGCTACGATCAGAGGATCGTGTCTGCCGTGAATGGATATCTCGGTATTTTCGCCTTCCTTTGTGACTGTCTGCTGAAGGGCGCTCACGGAAGGTGTGGGCTTGAATGCCACCCTTATGACGATGTCGGAACCGTCACTTATGCCTCCGAGGATGCCGCCTGCATTGTTCGTCCGCTTGCCTATCTGTCCGTCCTGTGAGAAAAAACCGTCATTATCCTGCGTGCCTGTGAGTTCGCTCGCGCTAAACCCGGCACCTATCTCCACGCCCTTTACCGCGCCTATTGACATCATGGCCTTCGCCAGATCGGCATCAAGCTTATCAAATACCGGATCGCCCAGTCCCGCGGGTGCGCCCTTTACCACGCATTTTACGACACCTCCGCACGAATCTCCCCTTGCTGCAGCCGCGGACACATATTCAGCCGCAGAGGCTGCGGCCTGTGCGTCAGCCATCCTGAACGGGTTCCTCTCTATCTCTGCCTCATCGTACGTCTGTCCCTTTACCGGACCGACCGACTCGGTAAATGCCGTCACCCTTATGCCCAGCTGTTCGAGCAACTTCATGGCGACTGCGCCGCCCATGACTCTGCCTATGGTCTCACGGCCGGAGCTCCTTCCGCCGCCTCTGTAGTCCCTGAAGCCGTACTTCATATCGAAGGTGTAGTCGGCATGTCCGGGCCTGTACACATCCATTATCTGCGAGTAGTCGTGCGAGCGCTGGTCGGTATTTCTCACCATCATGGCAATGGGCGTTCCTGTGGTCTTTCCCTCGAACACTCCTGACAGTATCTCCACTTTATCTGCTTCGCCCCGCTGCGTCGAGTACCTGCTCTGCCCGGGCTTCCTCTTATTGAGCAGCCTCTGCACGAACTCCTCATCCAGCTCTATTCCGGCGGGGCATCCGTCGATCACGGCGCCGAGGGCCGGCCCATGGGACTCGCCCCAGGTCGTCACGCAAAACATCTTCCCTATCGTCGAACCTGACATTCCCTCTCCCTGCCTTCCTCTACACGAACACGAGTATCGCCGCGATGAATCCGAGCGCGCATATCGCGGTCGCACCGATCGTCGTCAGTATGCTGTCCACCAGCCTGAACCTGTCCAGGCTCTTTAGTGTCTCCTGTTTGTACATCGCGGCACCTCCTTCTATGCTGTGCGATTATACAACATCCCCCGGCCTTTTTCAAGTCCCCCGCCACTATGTCATCCTGAGCGAGCGAAGCGAGTCGAAGGATCTAATACTACGGCGGCTTACTTCATAGGCCCCGGAACGGTCGTCGGATGAAAAAACCCTCGCCGACGCAGCCTTCGTGATGGTCGGCTCAGGTATTTTCATCCTCCTCCCTACACAGCTAAGATCCCGCCGCCTGCCGGTATAACCACCACGTGCACGCCGGACGCCGAAGATATATAGGCAGTTTCACTGCGACACAAGAGCATTGGTCGTGTCTTGTGAATCTGCCTATATATCTCCGCCTGATAATGTCAGACGGAGGGAAGCGGAAATCGAACAAAGCACGACCAGCTGTACTTTGCCGAAGGCATGGTACGCATCGGCGAATGCCGATGAAACTTTGAATACAAAGCGTTCAAAGTTTTTTTGTGCCGCAGTGAGATTTTCGCTGAGTGACGTCGTCAGCGGAGTGCGTGGTGGGGCAACTGTCAGGCGGCGGGCCCATAACAGTGTAAGCCGGAGGAGTAAAAATACTCCGGCGGACCATCACGCAGCGAAGCGGAGGTTGTGTCCGCCGGGGTTTTTTTACTCTGATGGCTGTTCCGCGGAAAAAGAGTAAGCCGCCGTCACCTACTTTGCGCCATAAAGATGCACAAATTGTGCAACAAGTGCGCAACAAATGGCGAAAAGGGCAACAGAGTGGAACAAAAATTAAAACGTTTAAGGAAAAATACACAAAAAGAAAATGAAATCTTGGTGAATTTACACGTTGTAAACAAGAAAGATTATTGGTATTATGCACTTGTAAGAAATCGGTTGCACAAAAATCTGCGCAAAGATGCGCAACAGTGCGAGGCTGTAATGCCACTTGCAGCCGACCGAGAAATCGTAAATGCTTTAAGGAGGCACATTATGACAAAAAAGAGATTTCTGGCAACGAGCCTTGTAGCTGCCATGGCTGTTTCTGCACTTGCAGGATGCTCAAAGGGCGGCGACACAAGCACATCAACAACTGAGAACAAGCCCGGCGAGACCACCACACAGGCTGAAATTCCCACCACAGCTCCTCTTGAGGATTATGGTTCGGGAACGATCAAGATATGGGTAGCTCAGGAGGTCATGGACTTCACAAAGACTCAGGCAGAGAAGTTCCTTGCTTCCAATCCTGCTTATAAGGGCTATACTGTTGAGCTTGAGGCAGTGGGAGAGGGCGATACCGCTCAAAAGGTACTTACTGATATCCAGAGCAGCGCCGATATTTTTGGCTTCCCTCAGGATCAGCTCGCAAGACTTGTATCTGCAAATGCCATCGCTTCTCTTTCAGAGGAGGATCAGAGATGGGTAGAGGATAACAACGATGCTGGTGCTGCAGCAGCTGCATGCGCAGGTGAATGGGCTTATGCTTATCCTATGACTAGTGATAACGGATATTTCCTTTACTATGACAAGAGCGTCGTTACGGATGTGTCCACTCTTGAGGGCATCCTTGAGCAGTGCGAGAAGGCCGGCAAGAACTTCTATTTCGAGGCAAACAGCGGCTGGTACAACCCTGCATTCTTCTTTGGCACGGGCTGCACACTTACATATGATACAGATGAGGATGGAAACTTCACAAAGTGCAATATTGATTATGCGAGCGATAAGGGTGTTGTAGCGTTCAAGGAGATCATTGATATGGTTTCAAGCCCTGCTTTCCAGAATGGTTCTGATATTGACGCGGCTACAAATGTCGCTGCTATCGTTGAGGGTACATGGGATTCGGGTTCTGCAAAGACTCTTTTGGGTGACAACTATGCATGCGCTAAGCTTCCTACCTTTACAGGTTCAGATGGCAAAACCTATCAGATGAGCGGCTTCGGCGGCTTCAAGCTTCTCGGAGTTAAACCTCAGGAAGATGACAAGAAGCTTATCGTTTGCAACCTTCTTGCAAAGTACCTCACATCTGAAGAGGTTCAGCTTGCAAGATTTGAGGCAGCAGGATGGGGCCCTTCAAACAAGAAGGCACAGGTTTCCGACGCGGTTAAGGCTGATCAGGCTCTTGCGGCTCTCGGCGAGCAGCTTGGCTTCTGCATCCCTCAGGGACAGTACGCAGGCGATTACTGGAGCAGAGCAACAGCACTTGTTGATGATGTTATCGCCGGAAAGATCACAAAGGATACAAGCGATGCAGACCTTATGAAGTATCTGCAGGCTTTCCAGGACGACTGCATCTCTTACGCAAAGTAATTGACTGAGAAATGATCTACGGATTTTGAATAAGTCCAATGATTTTTCGGGGATCGGCGGAACAAGCCGGTCCCCTTTTTGAAGAAACAGGACAACAAAAGCCTGACAGCCGTGCTTTCGGGCTTTCATCGGTGCCGCAGCAGGCACGTCACCGATGCGTACCATGCCTGCCCCATCGCATAGGATATGAAAGAAGACGAAAAAAAATCCAGGGAAAACGGATTTAAAAGATTCTTTGCTTCAGTTGGCGCTGAGTTTAAGAATATCGGCAATATATTTGTCAAGGGAGACTGGAAGACAAAAGTATCATTTTTTGTAATGGGCTTTGGCAGCTTCCTGCGCGGTGCATGGCTGAGAGGAATAGCGTTGCTTGCCACTGAGGTGGCTTACATTTGCTACATGGTTTTCTTCGGCGCACAGTATATCAGCAAGCTGGGAACTTTAGGTACTGTCGAGACTCAGAAGGCAAGGGGTGGAAAGGTCATCTACGGGGACAATTCCTTCTTCATACTGCTGTTCGGCATCGTAACTATCGTTCTCACACTTGTATTTCTTGTTGTCTGGGTGATCAATGTCCATGAGCAGAAGAATGAAGAGGAAGTGATCAAGTCCGGAAAGCGGCTGCCCTACGCGGGTGATGATATCGCCACACTTCTTGATAAGCATTTTGATAAGACACTCCTGGCTCTCCCGGTTCTCGGCGTGTTTGTCTTTACTGTCGTGCCGATCATTTTTATGATCTGCGTAGCGTTTACTGACTACGATAAAAACCATCAGGCTCCGATGAAGCTGTTCCACTGGATCGGCTTCGAGAACTTCGGCGAACTGGTGAATTTTGGAGCCAGCGGAAGTGCTTCCTTCGGCGGTACATTCCTGAAGGTCCTTTTATGGACGCTTGTATGGGCTTTTTTTGCAACCTTCCTGAACTATTTCCTTGGCCTTGCTGTAGCGATCCTGATCAACAAGAAGGGTATAAAGTTCAAAAAAATGTGGAGAACCATACTGGTGCTCACCATTGCCGTTCCTCAGTTCGTATCACTTCTCTATGTGTATAAGATGTTCACGAACGATGGTCTGGTCAACAGCTATCTTGTGGCATGGGGCCTAATAGAAAAGGGTAATGAGATACCGTTTTGGACTGATCCGACGCTGTCCAAGATCATGGTCATCATCGTAAACCTCTGGATAGGTATCCCCTACCTGATGCTTGTTGCTACGGGTATTTTGATGAATATTCCCGAGGATTATTACGAGGCGGCCAGGATCGACGGCGCGAACTCATGGCAGATGTTCAGAAATATCACGCTTCCGTACATGTTATTCGTTACGGGACCTTACCTGCTTACATCATTCACTGGTAATATCAACAACTTCAATGTCATCTACCTTCTGACACAGGGTAAGCCTCTCGGCAATGATCTGTCGAATAATGCGGGCCATACGGACCTTCTGGTAACATGGCTTTATAAGATGACTGTAAATGATACTAACTACCGAATGGCAGCAGTTATCGGTATCATGGTATTTGCAGTGGTGGCAATAGTAAGCCTTGTTGTTTATAACATGCTGCCTTCAGTAAAAGATGAGGAGGGCTTCCAGTGATGAATGAAAACAATAAGATCGTTCCGACTTCATCTATCAAAAGAAGAGAGAGAATAAGCAACTGCATATCCTATGCTGTGCTTATAATCATAAGCATTATATGGCTTCTTCCGTTTTTTATGCTGGTATGTCAGAGCTTCATCTCCAGAGAGGAGTTGATGTCGACATCGGCGGTATATGTAATACCAAAAGCTTTTTCACTGGATAATTACAGATTTTTGCTCAGCAGTGAGAGCGGTTTTGTCAGATGGTATGGAAATACTCTCATTATCGCGATATTCGTTTCCGCCATCCAGACTGCGGTCGTCCTGTGCGTTGCATATGCACTGTCCAGACTGAGATTTAAGGGCAGGACATTCCTCATGAAGTTCTGGCTGATTCTCGGCATGTTC
>DGVE01000171.1 GCA_002395865.1 Lachnospiraceae bacterium UBA4292
GAGGAGCTCCTGAAGTCGCAGATAGAGGCCGAGCATGAGAGGACGCAGCAGATAGAGGAATACGGAAGATATGTTCAGTCCGACGAGTACAAGGCATATGTTGCGAGAAAGAAGTTCGGACTTCTCTATGACGATGAGATGGTTTTTAAGGCCGGGGACGGCCGGGACTGAGTAGGCGGCGATTGCCGCCTATATGTTTTTTGGAGGGATTATGGATCTCGCGCAGCTCGCACGGCAGATACTGTCCGGATATGATCTAAAAGGCGCAAATGTGCTGCTCGGCCTGTCCGGAGGCGCGGACTCGGTCTTTCTTTTTTATGTCCTGTGCGAGATCAGAAGACTGGGAGGACCGGATCTGAGTGCCGTGCATATCAACCATATGCTTCGCGGGGAGGCTGCGGACGGCGATGAGGAGTTCGTGAGAGCGCTTTGCGAGGCGGAGGGCGTAAAACTATATGTAAGGCGAGAGGATGTCTGCGAGCTTGCAGGGAGGCTTCATACCGGCACGGAGGCCGCAGGGCGGATGGTGAGGTATGAGGAATTTTTCGCGCATGCCGTAACGGACAGGAGCAATATCCTCTTTCTTGCGCACCACGCAAACGACAACGAGGAGACGATCCTCATGAACTTTTTGCGGGGGGCGGGCGCGGAAGGACTGGCCGGCATAAAGCACAGCTCGGTCATTGAAAGAGAAGGTAAACAGATCACAGTGCTGCGCCCTCTGCTCGGACTCACACACGCGCAGATATGCGGCGAGCTCACGCGCATGGGAAGGACTTGGCGCGAGGATGCCACCAACGCGGAAAACGACTGCACCAGAAATGTACTGCGAAACGACATAATACCGCGCATAAGAGAGCTTTATCCCTCATTTACAGCCACATGCGAGAGGGAGGCGGCGATATTCACGGATATAGCGGACTATCTCGAGGGTCAGGCCGGAACGTTTCTGACAGAGCACGGAATGTGTGAGCAGGGCAGGGCGGAGGTGAGCGTGCAGGCTCTTAAACAGGCTCATCCGGCTCTTAAACAGGCGGTCATCAGGCGCATGGTCAGTGCTGCCGGAGGGCTCACGGATATTTCGGCCGTAAATACGGCGGATGTCCTTAAGCTGACGCAGGCGCAGAGCGGACGTGAGATCGTTCTTCCGAGGGGCATGAGAGCCTTAAGGGATTTTGACAGACTTGTCGTTAAGGGCTGCGGGCCTGAGGCGCGGGACGGAGGCAGTATACGCCTTACAAGGGCTGTCTACAAAGGAGAGGCGCCGGATCTAAGAAGAGACGCGACAGTCAAGTGCTTCGACTACGACAAGGTGCTCGAGCACTGCGGTGCTGAGCCGGTGGTCAGAAGACCCATGCCCGGCGACTACATGATAACAGACGCGCAGGGCGGTACAAAGCAGCTGGCGAAGTATTTGAAACAGGAGAAGATATCCGCATCCATGAGAGGAGACATTCCGGTGCTTGCGGCGGGCAACTGCGTGCTGTACGTGGGCGGCCACAGAAGGTGTGAGGGCTTCTTCGTGGATGAGACGACAAAAACAGTATTGAAAGCGGAGTATGTAAGGCAATGAGTAAAGAAGTGATAAGTGTACTGATAGGCGAGGAAGAACTTGACAGAAGGATACGTGAGCTCGGCAAGCAGATAAGCGCCGATTTCGCGGGTGAGACCGTCCATGTGATAGGCATATTAAAGGGAGGCGCTCCCTTTGCGTGTGAACTGTCCAAAAGGCTCACTGTACCCGTGATAATGGATTATCTGCAGGTGTCCAGCTACGGGGCATCCACATCGACGTCGGGTGATGTCAGGTTTATGAAGGATCTGGACATTGCCATAAAGGGAAAGAACGTGCTCATCGCGGAGGATATCATCGACACAGGCATGACGCTCGCAGCGATAAGGGACAGCCTCGCGGGGCGCGGAGCGAAGCAGATAAAGGTCTGCGCGCTTCTCGATAAGCCCGAAAGAAGGATACTCAAGAAGATCGAAGCGGACTACGTGGGATTTTCGGTGCCGGATAAATTTGTCGTGGGCATGGGCCTTGATTACGACCAGAAGTACAGAAATCTGCCATATGTAGGCGTTCTGGAGTTCGTGGATGAATAACGGAGGAATACAGTAATGAACCCTAGGAGAGAGAGAAGGGGCAGTACGGGGCTCATATTCATCGTGCTGATGATCGGGCTTTTGTATCTGTTCATGAACTCGGACAGCATCTTTACGAGGAAGTCGACCAGAGAGGCCTTTAACAAGGGTATCGACAGCTCCACGATAGAGAAGATCACCATCGTGCAGGAGAAGGAGGTCCCCGCGGGCTACGTGCTCTTTAAGGTCAAGGGCTCGTCCAACACCTACCGCATAGAGGTGAGCGATGTAAATGAGATGCAGTCCTACTTAAACGAGAGGAAGCTGGGCTACGAGCTGACCGACATAAAGCGCGACAGCTATTTCTTCACCACCCTGCTGCCGGTAATACTCATCTGCGTGACACTTTTTATAGTGTTCGGAATGATGGCGGGCGCAGGCGGCGATGCGCAGAACTCGAAGATACTCAACTTCGGCAAGAGCCGTGCGAGAAGAGCCGATCCGAAGCGTGACGGCATCAACTTCTCCAAGGTCGCGGGACTTAAGGAGGAGAAGGAGGAGCTCGAGGAGGTCGTGGACTTTTTAAAGGATCCCTCCAAATATGTCGAGATAGGTGCGCGCATGCCCAAGGGCATCCTGCTGGAGGGTCCGCCCGGAACGGGTAAGACACTTCTGGCGAAGGCGGTCGCAGGTGAGGCCGGAGTAGCGTTCTTCTCCATATCCGGCTCGGATTTTGTGGAAATGTTCGTCGGCGTGGGTGCTTCCCGAGTGCGCGACATGTTCGACAGCGCTAAAAAGGACGCTCCATGCATAGTATTCATCGATGAGATCGACGCGGTCGCAAGGCGCCGCGGAACCGGTATGGGCGGCGGACACGACGAGAGGGAGCAGACACTTAACCAGATACTGGTGGAGATGGACGGTTTCTCGCCGAATTCGGGTGTCATCGTGATGGCGGCCACCAACCGTGCGGATATACTCGACCCCGCGATACTGCGCCCCGGTCGCTTTGACAGAAAGATAATGGTCGGAAGACCGGATGTGGCAGGCAGGGAGGAGATACTGAAGATCCATGCGGATGGCAAGAAGCTCTCCGACGATGTGGATCTGGCCAAAACAGCCCGCACGACCGCGGGCTATACGGGCGCGGACCTCGAGAATTTGATGAATGAGGCGGCCATTTCCGCGGCAAGACAGGGCAGGAAGTTCTTAAACCAGGCGGATATCGACAGAGCCTTTGTGAAGGTCTCGATCGGTACCGAGAAGAAGTCGAGATTGATCTCCGACGAGGAGAAGAGGATAACCGCCTACCACGAGAGCGGCCACGCGATCCTTTTCCATGTCCTTCCCCTCGTGGGACCCGTCCACACGGTATCCATCATACCCACAGGCGTCGGAGCGGCAGGCTACACATTCCCTCTCCCGGGCAAGGATGAGATGTATGTGACCAAGGAGAAGATGCTCGAGCACATCCAGGTGTGCCTGGGCGGACGTATCGCAGAGGAGATAATATTCGGCGATGTGACCACCGGAGCCACTCAGGACATACGCGATGCCACAAATGCCGCCAAGGCAATGGTGATGCGCTACGGCATGAACGATGAGATCGGCCTGATCAATTATGACGACGACAACGACGAGGTCTTCATAGGCCGCGACATGGCCCGCCAGAAGGGTTATTCGGAGAAGACGGCGGCGCTCATCGACAAGGAGGTCAAGAAGATCGTCCGCCACTGCTACGAGAAAGCCTACGAGATCATTTCGCAGCATTTGGACGTTCTTCACGCCAGCGCAGAGCTCCTGATGGAGAAGGAAAAGATCGGCCGCGATGAATTTGAGGCGCTTTTTGTGTGACATGCACAAAAAACACCCCGTAATTTCTTAAAGTTTGGGCAGACTTTTGTGCATCTTTTTGGTATACTACGTAACGTAAACCCCCCAATACATTATATTTTGTAACACCCCCTTACAGAAGTAACACTTCTGAAAAACCCTCGGCAGGAGCCGGGGGTTTTTTACGTCCCGGAGGATTCAAAAATCCGCGCGGCCGCAGCCGCGCGGGGGATGGTCTACTCCTCGGCCGAGTGGGAGAGGGGAAGAGTGAAGATGAATTCGGTGCCGACGCCCTCGGTGCTGATGACATCGATGGTCTCACCGTGCGCCGTGACGATATCGCGGACGATGGAGAGTCCAAGGCCCAGGCCCTTTTTATCGCGGCCGCGCGAGGAGTCCGTCTTGTAGAAGCGCTCCCAGATCTTGGTGAGGTTTTCGGCGCTGATGCCGACGCCCTGGTCCTTCACCGAGATGTAGGCCTTGCCTTTTTTGATCGATGTCTCGATCGTGATGGTCATGCCCTGGCCCGAGAACTTGATCGCGTTGTCCGTGAGATTGTAGATGACCTGCTGGATGCGGCTCATGTCCGCGTGCACGAAGAGCTCACGTGAGGCGAAGAGAAGCTCGAAGCTGATGCCTCTGTCGGTGCAGCGCCCCTCGAAGGTGGCCAGAGTCTTTTTGATGACGTGGTGGATATCGAAGTCCGTGAGCTCCAGAAGAGTGCCGTTGCTGGAAATGGTGTTCAGATCCAGCAGGCTCTGAGTGAGCTTCGTGAGCCTGTCCGTTTCGTCTTTTACGACATTTAAGTATTTCGACTGCATTGACTGCGGTATGGTGCCGTCCAGCATCGCGTCCACGTAGCCGCGGATAGATGTCAGAGGCGAGCGGAAGTCGTGGGAGACGTTCGTGATGAACTTCTTCTGGTCCTCGCCCGTCTTTGAGAGCTCGCTGGCCATGAAGGTCAGGGCCGTGGATAGCTCTCCCAGCTCGTCCTGGCTCTTGTAGCGGTACTCGTAGGTCAGATTGCCTTTTGCGTACTCCTTCGCGGCTTTTTTCAGCTTCGTGATCGGCCTTATGACATGGAGATACAGAAGAAGCAGCACCGGAAGGAAGAGCGCGAATATGACGCCGGCAGTCAGGTATACGACATTCAGAGTCTGATTGATCTCGCTGTTCAGCTCCGAGCCCGGACGCGAGAGAATGAAATAGCCCAGAGTGACATAGCTGTTTACCACGGGTGCGTAGACGCAGATATCATCCGGATCGAAGTACTCGTAGTTCTTGCCCGGAAAGCCGTGGCGTGCGTCACTCTTCGTCGGATCGAAGTTCTCTATCCGGTCTTCGGTCCCCGCAGGGTAGATGACCCAGCCGCTTTTGCTGATGGCGATCACACGGCAGCCCATGGACTTCTCTATCTCCGAAAAGACCGTGGCGGCGGAGCCTGAAGCAAGCCCCGAGGCTGAAAATGAGTTTCCGTACTCCGAACAGAGTCTGCCCGCCGTGGAGTAAAGACTGTTCTCGAAGGCCTTCAGCCTGTTGCTGTAGACGATCTGGTACGAAAAAGTGGTGATGAAGGTGAGTCCCAACGCGGCCACGAGTATGTAGAGCGCCAGAAACTTCAGAAGCAGAGAACGTCTCATTGTCTGACCTCAAATTTGTAGCCGACGCCCCAGACCGTCGAGAGCTTCCACTCTCTGTGGTCGTGGATCTTCTCGCGAAGGCGCTTTATGTGTACATCCACCGTCCTCGTGTCGCCCGAGTAATCGTAGCCCCAGATGTTTTCCAGAAGCTGTTCGCGCGTGTAGACGCGGTTCGGAGAGCTCGCAAGGAAGTACAGAAGCTCCAGCTCCTTAGGAGGCATATCGAGAGAGTGGCCCATGTAAATGACGGAGTAGTTGTTCAGGTTGACCGTGAGATCCGTGTACGATACACACTCGCCTGCAGCGGCGGGAGCGGGGGGAGCCTCCTCTTTCACGGCGGGAGCTGCCGATGTGCGGCGAAGAACGGCCTTCACTCTCGCCACAAGCTCCTTCGAGTCGAAGGGCTTCATCATATAGTCGTCGGCACCCAGCTCAAGCCCCAAGACCTTGTCGAACACCTCGCCCTTGGCCGAGAGCATTATGATCGGTACATTGCTCTGCTTCCTTATCTCGCGGCAGACACCGTAGCCGTCGATGATGGGCAGCATGAGGTCGAGGAGCACCAGATCCGGTCCGAAGCTCTTAAAGAGCTTAAGAGCTTCCTCGCCGTCTGAGGCGATCGCCGTTTCGAAGAATTCCTTCATCAAATAGAGGCTTATGAGCTCGGCTATGTTTTCGTCGTCATCAACTATAAGAATTTTCTGCTTGTCCATAATATATACCGCAGGCAGTGCGCCGTGCCGTACATTGCCTGCGCTGTACGGCAGGGAGTCTATCTGAACTCAACTATGGTCACACCCGCGTCGCCCTCTCCGAACTCGCCGAGACGGAAGGAGGCGACATTTTTCATGCCTTTTAAATGCCTGTGGACGGCGTTTTTGAGTATTCCGCTGCCCTTGCCGTGTACCACGCGCACCTTCGGTACGTGGGCCAGATAGGCGTCGTCCAGGTATTTGTCGAGGAGGGGCAGAGCCTCGTCCACAGTCTTACCTATGAGGTTTATCTCGGAGGCAATGTTCATGGCCTTAATCATGCCAAGTCCCCTGCTTCCTGTGGATATCTTTCCACCCTCGAGCGTGGTCTCCGGCTCGGAGAGTATCGTGACGTCGTCCAGACCCGTCTGCGTGGTCAGGATACCCATCTGCACCTTCAGCTGTCCGTGGGAGTCGGGGAGAGTGAGGACCGTGCCCTTTACGTTCATGGAATTGACCATGACCGTGGAGCCGACCTTCAGCTTCTTCGGGTCCGCGGCCTTCTTCGGCGCTGTGGGCGCGACATCCTTCGGCTTTACGGTCTTGTTCATCTTTTCGCGTACCGCTGTCCTCTCCTTTTCGAGAAGCCTTGCGATGTCACCTCCCGAGGTGTGCTTGTTCACCACCCTGATGGTCTCGTCCACGAATGCCTTCGTGTCCGCGAGCATGGCTGAGGCTTTGTCCTCCGCCTCCTTCAGTATCTTGTCCTGCTTTGCGGCCAGCTTCTCCTCCCTCATCGCCACTGCGCTCTCGCGCGAGGAGAGCTCGCCGCGTTTTTTCTCGAGGGCTTCCATATCCCGCTCGAGTGCCTGTCTCTCCTTCTCGAGCTGCGAGATCACATCCTCGAAATGGGTGTCCTCCGAGCTGATGCGCGCTCTCGCGTCGTCTATTATGTGCTCGGGAATGCCCAGCTTGCCGGAAATGGCGAAGGCATTGCTCCTGCCCGGAATACCGATGAGCAGCCTGTAGGTGGGGCGCAGCGTCTCCAAGTCGAACTCGCAGCAGGCGTTGCTCACACCCGGTGTGGAGAGCGCGTAGAGCTTGAGCTCCGCGTAGTGTGTGGTCGCAACCGTTCTGATACCGAGTCCGTGAAGATAGGAGAGTATCGAGGTCGCCAGAGCCGCGCCCTCCGTGGGGTCGGTGCCTGCGCCCAGCTCATCGAAGAGCACCAGGCTCTTCTCATCCGCCACCTCGAGTATGGGAGCGATATTCGTCATGTGCGAAGAGAAGGTCGAGAGACTCTGCTCTATCGACTGTTCGTCTCCTATATCCGCCCACACTTCCGTAAATACGCTTAGTGATGAACCGTCGAATGCGGGTATGTGAAGACCTGCCTGACCCATGAGTGTGAACAGGCCTATGGTCTTTAATGTGACCGTCTTTCCGCCCGTATTCGGTCCGGTGATGATCAGAAGGTCGAATTCATTGCCCAGATAGACGTCTATAGGGACCACCTTATCCTTCGAAATGAGAGGATGCCGACCTTTTTTGATATTTATGTAGCCTTTTTCGTTAAATACCGGCTCGCTTCCGTTATAGCTCTTTGAAAATGCGGCTCTCGCGAAGATGTAGTCGAGCTCGGTGAGGAGCTCGCAGTCCGTTCTCAGAGCTTCCGTCTGTGAGGCGCACATCGATGAGAGCGTGGCGAGTACCTTCTCTATCTCCTTCCGCTCCTCGAGGGTGAGCTGCCTCAGCTCGTTGCAAAGGCGCATGACGGAGGCCGGCTCAATAAATACAGTGGAGCCGGTGGAGGATTGGTCGTGGATGACACCGCTTACATGGGAGCGGTGTTCGCTCTTTACGGGAAGACAGTAGCTTCCGTCGCGCATGGTGATGACCGCGTCCTGAAGGTAGCTCTTGTAGGTCTGCAGGCAGGAGGTCATCTCGCCCTGTATCTTGGAGGATACGGAGGCCATGCGTCTCCTGACATCGCGAAGTCCGGGGCTGGCGGAGTCGGCGACCTCCTCCTCGCTGATGATGCATCTCTCTATCTCAAGACGGAGCGTGGGAAGATCGTTCAACTGCGTGAACATCGCGTCCAGACTGTCGTATTCCTCCTCCGTTATGTCGCGCACTCCGTAGCTTCTGACATTTGACGCCGCACGAAGAAGCGAAGCCATGCGAAGAAGCTCCGGTGCCGAGAGAGATGCCCCGAGCTCGAGGCGCTTTAAGGCTCCCGTCACGTCCGCATTGCCCGAGAAGGACACGCTGCCCTTTGTGAAAAGACGCGACAGCGCGTCGCTGGTCTGCTTCTGAAGAAGAGTGATAGTTTCCATATCGTCGGATGGAAGCAGTGCGGCGCAGCGCTCCTTTGCGGGGCGGCTCTGGGCATATTCCGAGAGCATATTTATTATCTTATCGTATTCCAGTGTCTTAAGTGCTTTGCTGTTCATAAAATTCTCGCTGTCTGTTAAAAAACTGTACAAATATTGGCTGTATGATGATAGTCGTGCCATGATAACTATAGCACATCTTTTGCAACTAATAAACCCCCAGCGAAAAATCGTACTTTAAAAATTTGTGATTCTGTGGTAAAGTAGCATGGAATATTGTTGACATGCCGCAGAAGGAACTGCGTAAGGATATGGAAGACAACAGCTTAGACGAAAAACCCTACATAAAGGAAAAAATAAAGAAGAATCATTCCAGAGGAATCGGTAAATGGTTCATGAGATTCTTTCTCGCCATATGCGTAGCCGTGGTATTCGGTGTGACTGCCGGAGTGACCTTTGTGATAGTGCGCCCGTGGATGGAGAAAAAGGGTATCATTCTCGCCACGGATACGAAGGAGACCACCGCGGAGTCCGTGGAGCTGAGGACCTATCCGGAGCCGGATGACACCTCACCGGAGCCCACCACTCAGGAGGATTCGCCTTCCGTTCCCGACGATTCCGCTGAGCTTTCGGACGCTCAGAAGGCGTGGATCAGGAGCCAGATAAACGCGGGGCTCGGAAGATATTCGCTGAATTCGGGCGATTACGGCGAGCTCGACGGCGCGCTCAACGCCATTTACAGGGAGAGCTGCTTCAGCCTGGCCTTTGTGACATCCGGTTCGGTGACCATGCCGGGAGTGATCATACATTTTGATGGCGACGGAGAGCTTCTGATACTCACTAATACCACGCAGCTTGCGGCTGAGGGCATAAAGGTGAGCTTTTATCCGCTTCAGGAGATGAGCTACGACGCTGTGGTCAAGGGATATGACCACGTGTACGGTCTGAGCGTGATCAGCGTGGACTCCGCGGCTATACCCGAGGATCTGGTAAAGAAGCTTCGAGCCATGCCTCTGGGCAACAATTTCCGCGTAAATGAATGTGATACGGTGATGGCCATAGGAAGTCCCTATGTGACTCCCGGAAGCGTGGGAGTGGGGCGTGTGACCGGTATCAAGAGAAACATCTCTTCGGTCGACTCCTGCTATACCATGTTCTACACCGATATATCGATACCGGAAGGGGGAACAGGCTTCCTCATCGATATCGACGGAGCGCTCGTGGGCGTGATGACTTCTTCCGCTTCGCCCGAATACCCCGGCTATGCGGCCGCGGTGGCGACCGATGAGATAACCATGGCGCTCAACAGCATGTGCTCGGGCCGCCCCGCAAGTCTTTTGGGCATTTACGGCCAGACAGTCACACCGGATATGGTGAGTGCTCACGCTATGCCTCAGGGAGTGTATATATCGGCTGTGCTTCCGGGCAATGCAGCCTACAACGCGGGCATCTCCGCGGGAGATATCATAGTAGGTATCAGCACGGAGGAGATCACCACAGTGGATCAGCTGACCAGAAAGCTGCTCAGCGCGCATCTGCCGAACGAGACCGTGATACTGCGCATCATGCGCGACAGTGCGGACGGCTACAAGGAAATGAGTATAAACGTTACTCTCGGAGCCAGATAGCTCCTTAGAAAGGCAATATAAACAGGATATGAGATTCATCAACACACTTAAGGAAAACGATCACATTGCCCAGGTGGTATACCTTGTGAGGTCGAAGGCGACACAGACCTCCAAGACGGGCAAGCCCTACCACTCCCTGACACTGCAGGACAAGACCGGTACGGTCGACGGAAAGATATGGGACACCAACTCCGGCGGAATAGAGGACTTCGAGGCCGGGGATTTCGTGGCGATAGACGCGGATGTGACATTTTTCAATGTCGGGCTTCAGCTGAACATCAGGAGACTGAGAAAGGCCGGAGCGGGTGAGTACAGCGAGGGGGATTATTTTCCGACATCGGTATATGATATCGATAAGATGTACGAGCAGCTTCTGCAGTACATAACGAAGGTGAAGAACGCGTCTGTCAGGAAACTTCTGGAGAGCTTCTATGTGGACGATGAGGAGGTCGTTAAGCGCTTCAAGATGCACTCTGCGGCGAAGACGGTTCACCACAGCTTCATCGGAGGACTACTCGAGCACACACTGGGCGTTACGAGGCTCTGCTATTTCTACCTCAAGTGTTATCCGAAGTTAAACGGCGATCTGCTCCTGGCGGCCGCGATGCTCCACGATATAGGCAAGCTCAGGGAGATATCCGATTTTCCCGGCAATGACTACACCGATGACGGTCAGCTGATAGGGCATATAGTGCTCGGCTGCGAGATGGTGAGCGAGAGGATAAGACAGATACCGGATTTTCCGGCCAAGACTGCCGCAGAGCTTCGTCACTGCATACTTGCGCACCACGGCAATCTGGAGTACGGTTCGCCGAAGAAGCCGGCGCTCATGGAGGCCATGGCGCTCTATCTGGCGGACACCACGGACGCGAGGATGGAGTTGTTTACGGAGCAGTTCAATGCCACACAGAGCATGGACTGGCTGGGATTTAACAAGTATGTCGATGCGAATATAAGAAAGACCACGCCGATACCGGAGTGATCGGCGAATAAATGGAAGGGGCTGTTCGCAGCCCCTTTTTGAGCAGAAAGAGGGTAACGTTTTTATGAAAAAAAACGATACATTTGAGCTGAAGATAACGGATATAGGGGCTGACGGTGAGGGAATAGGTCGCGCGGAGGGCTTCACATGGTTCGTGAAGGATGCCATACCGGGGGATACGGTGGAGGCTGCGGCCATGAAGATAAAAAAGACCTACGGTTTTGCGAGGCTAAAGCGCGTGATAGAGCCATCCCAGCAGCGCGTCAACAGCCAATGTCCCATAGCGGGACCTTGCGGGGGCTGCAGTCTTCAAAGCATGAATTACGCGGCGCAGCTGTCGTTTAAGCAGAAGAAGGTCAGGGACTGCATAGAGAGGATAGGCGACCTGAAGGCTTCGACTGTGGATGACATATCGCAGGCCGGAGAGGGCGTGATACCCGTGCTGCCGGTCATAGGTATGGATGAGCCGTGGAGATACCGCAACAAGGCCCAGCTTCCGGTCGGATATGACAAAAGCGGGAGGATGGTGGCCGGATTTTACGCGGGGAGGACACATTCCATCATACCTCAGAGCGACTGCCTGATAACTTTTCCCGAAAATGCCGCGATCACACGCATCATACTGGACTTTTGCGAAAAGAACGGTATCAGCGCCTACGATGAGGCGGGTCATACAGGACTGCTCAGGCATATCCTTTTAAGAAAAGGCTTCACCTCCGGGCAGATAATGGTATGCCTCGTGATAAACGGAGATAGCTTCCCGAAGGCAGAGCTGCTGGCAAAGGAGCTTAAGGCGGCACAGCCGGGCGTCACCACCGTGGTCATAAACATAAACCGCGAGAGGACAAACGTGATACTCGGCAGGGACTGCAGGACGGTCTACGGCCCCGGCTACATAACCGATAATATCGGTGAGCTCTCCTTCAGGATAGACGCCATGTCTTTTTTTCAGGTCAATCCGGTCCAGACCCTGAAGCTGTACTCGAAGGCACTCGAATTCGCGGGCCTCACCGGAAGCGAGACCGTATGGGATCTCTACTGCGGTGCCGGAACCATTTCACTCTTCCTCGCGAAGAACGCGGCAAGTGTGCGTGGCGTGGAGATAATACCCGAGGCGGTGGAGAAAGCTCGTGAGAATGCCCGCGCAAACGGCGTGGATAATGCGGTATTCTACGCAGGCAGGGCTGAGGAGGTCGTGCCGCGCATTTTTGAGGAGGAGCACTGCCACGCGGATGTGATCGTCGTCGATCCCCCGAGAAAAGGCTGCGACGGGCTTCTTCTTCAGACCATGGCGAAGATGGAGCCTGAGAGAATCGCCTATGTCAGCTGCGATCCCGCCACACTTGCCCGCGACCTGAAGATATTAAAGGAGCTCGGCTATGACGCCTTGAAGGTACAGCCTGTGGACATGTTCCCCCAGACACCGGGGGTGGAGACTGTGTGCCTCTTGAGCAACACCCAAAGACCTAAGAAGGAATCCTATATCACGCTTGATGTGGAGATGGAAGACTACTACCGCATCAAGAACGAAGGGAAGAATTCTACCACCTAAAGTTCAGCCTCACAATCGAATAGGAATTTGAATAGATAAGCTGCAGATGCGGAAGTGATCCGAGATCTGCAGCTTGTTTTGTCTTAAGCCAAACGATTGAAAAAAGGAGGAAAAACACATGGCAAAGAAGAATGAACGGGAACTGAAGGTTTGCGCAATGAGCGGATACAACTACAAATCCGTTCCGGCGATCCGGCTGATGGGACAGTGGCTGGAGACTGCCGGTTTCCATATCGGAGATCCTGTATTGGTCAAGTGCGAGGATGGTAAGCTCATCATCAGCCTGGACACTGCAAGAGCGGAGCTGATGGAAGCTGAGAAGGTGTTTATGGAGAAAGAAACCAGAAGGCTGCATGAACGTTTTCTGAAGGAAAAGAAAAAGCTCCACGCACAGTTTGTGGCAGAGCGGCAGGCAGAATATGCTAAGGATCAGGAGAGGGGGAAGGCCTATGTTTGATGCGAATGAACTTTCCGTTCTGGATCCGAAGTATTTCTCCATCATATTTACAGATGCTTTTGATGTGACGATTATGAGCCGGAATACAGGGCACTTCTGGTTTATTCATAATCCGGAGTATCCGACACCGGGGACATGTATCATTTTCCATAAGCATAAGGCATCACATCCATATCACCAGCACGGTCGTGCGAATAGTTTGAAGCAGGCTGTCCGGAGCATACAGAGTCACGACAGGTGGCAGATGCAGGGCAGACCGTCTAAGAGATAAAATCGAATATAGAGGCACACAGCAAAAAGGAGAGCAGCATCCGGGCATGCCGCTCTCCCTTTATTTTAATCGGTCAGCAATCTCAATGAATCAATCTTTATAGTAAAGGTCTCGTGCCATTTTCTGGGCGGCCTTGATATCGGCGTATCCCTGGCTTTTGCCCAGATTTAATTCTTCGAGGATCTGGCCTTTTGAACGGTTCTGGCCGAGAAGTTCAAGAATTCTGCCATATTTGGGGCTGATGCCTTTTACTTCTGCAATCAGTTCCTTGATGATGATACCGAGAAGTACGGTGTCTTCGAGAGAAGGTGTTTCTCCGGGTTCAAAACCACTCTGATCTTCGTCGCCCTCAGCATCGTCCTGAAACTTGTTGTAAGACAGATCGTCTTCATGACCATTTTCTTTGAGAAAATCCTCTGTGCCGCCGGTTGCAATATATGTGCGAACCTGAGCGTTGAAGAATCTCATCCAATTATCAAGGGTACCTGCCTGGATTGGAGCGAAAGCCACGGGGATTTTGTGACCGTTGATATTCCAGGTCTCGATGTTGTCTCTGATGATGGACTTGTCTTTGAACATTTCCTTCGTCATGAGCATCGGCGCAAGCTCTTCGTTCGCTGCTGGCGGAATGTTGTTGTACGGTTTCTTGTTTCCGTATTTACTCTGGTTTTCGTTGCTTGAGAAATTTTTACTCTGAAACATAATTCGGGCCCTCCTTCGACCCAGGGCCGAAACGGAAAGTCCGAACTATGTCGCTGTGAACGTTATAGATTTGTACGCAAAATAAAATCGGTGGAAGGCATACAAATCGAACGGAAAATCCGTTTCGGTTTGCATCCTTTCCACCGATGGTCAGGCTGCATTACGCATTAATGGTTATTTGGTTGTGATCCTACCGCCCGGAGTAGGAATTGCAGCGGGAATCGAATGAAATATTTATCTGCGAACGCAAATAATTTATTTACTTATCGCCCGAACTGTGCTATACTGTTATTTGGAGTATTGGCTTTGTTCGGAGAGTGTCTCTTCCCACACTGTCATTATATCCGAAAGACCTTGAGAAGTCAGTATTTTAAGGGGTTAGAGCGGTTCCTATAAAGTTATCATAAAGTTTCTTTTTGAGGAGGTGAGCTGATTGCGGGAGCTGGTTTTAGCCACGGTAGTGGCAGAAATAAAGAATGCTTTTGTTGATGAGATCAGTGATCCTGAACTCATAGAGCTTCTTTATAGAGGTGTAGCTGAACCGTTGGGGATGACATTAAGCAAAGTGGGTAAAGGTACCGCCAGCAAGATTGTGAACAGGGCACCACAGGGCAATCCGCTTAGACTCATAAAAGGCCATTCGCAAGATCCTGAAGTTAAGTCATCAATTGGAGCCTTTTTCAAAAAGAATGTCACGCGGCACTTTATGCCAGGAATGGAAGAAGAAATTATCTTTCATTTTCGAGGAGATATAAAGGCAGACGGTAAAATATCTGACAGCAAAAAAGATGAGCTTCTTCGTTTGGGCAAGAAGGAAACATTTGATGAATTCTTAGGACAAGTCTACCTGTATTCTCTTACCAGAGATAATGTCCTTACACCTGAGGCAAAGGCCAAGCTGGATACAGAGTTAGAGGAGTACAAGAGACATCCGCTGGAGGATGCGGAAATACCGGAAACGATAATAAAGGAAGAGCACGAATATACGACAGCACTTGCCGCAGCTTATGCTCAAGCAGAAAACATAAAAACCTTTCCTATGGATAGAATCGGAGAGTATCCGAAGTATGAGAAGCATCTTTCAGAACAGCGTAAGTACTATTTTGCTGCAGAGGCTGTCAGACGTAGCACACGAGATATTTACGACAAAGAGGATCAGTTCGACCTGCTGAAAAGTGAAACATATGAATATATCAAGGATGACTATGAGGATCCTGCAGAAAGCGGCCTGGCTCGACTTAAAGCTGTGTTGAGAAGAGTACGAGATTTTAATTCGAATAGATGCTGGCTTTTGAGAGATACAGATTGGGTAGGCGTACCTCAGAAAAAAGGGGTATGTCACTTCCTTGTTAAGGACGGCACTATAGAAGGGTGGGTGAGAGACGACGATGGACCGATTGTTTAATTCAACGTTTGAAAACTCTTTACGCCTGCTGATATTACTGGATGAATATGATATGCCGCAGACGCTGGACATGCTCTATGCGGTGGACTTTATGACAATATACAGTGAGCCGTTTGGCTTATCAGAGCAGAATCTAAACGGCGATAATGACCTGAAATTTAGTGAGTTTGCTTCGCAAAGGGATCTTGTAAAGAAAGCATTAAAGGAACTTGTTTTGAACGGTACTGCAGAGGCTGTCAGCTACAAGGATGGGCTATCATATATCATCACCCCGGAGGGGGAGGACTACTGTGGTGCTCTAACGAGTGAATATGCCCGTGAGTACAGGAAAGCCGCAAAATCTGTAATCAATGCAACCAAAGGAAAGTCCGAGAGATCACTGATCGCAGAGATATTTAAGCTTGGCGGCAAATCTTATCGACAGGAGGGTCATCAATGAGCAGATTTTATATTACCAAGATTGCTGCCTCCGGAGAGAAGGTTGAGTATTCATCAGTACCGTTTAAGGATGGCGTTAATTTTATTGAAGGACCTTCTAATACGGGAAAGTCTTATGTTATTGGCTGCATCGACTTCATGTTTGCAGGAAAAGAGGTACCTTTCTCAAAAGATGATACCGGTTACGACACTGTTATGTTGGAAATGGAGTCTGACGATGGCTATTCGTTTAAGGCTGAAAGAAAGATAGAAGACGGAAGCAGCGGTGATAAGGGATCGAATGTTGTGAAAGTGTACTCTGATTTTCCAGGAGTAGACAAAGACGAATATAAAGTTAGTAACGGGGAATACAGCACATTGCTGTTGAGTCTTATAGGTATTGATAAAGTCCCTAAAATTATCGCAACGCAGGCACCGACGGATGAAGAAATGACTATTCGAACTATCTTTCATTTCTTCTTCCTGAGTGAAGAAAATATATTTGAAAAGCGAACTCCGCTTGATAATCCGGATCATTCCAAGATTACCAAGAGTCTGACTTCGCTTATCTATCTCCTTACAGCCGATGATTTAAACCGTTTCCTGCCCAAAATCAGCGTTGATGAGCTAGAGAAGAGAGCTACCCGGAAGGCAGGGGTCATTAGTTACCTGAATCAGAAGATAGCGGACTTGTCAAAACAGAAGGAACAGCTCGAAGAAGCTTTGGCTGCTGATGATGGCGTAGATATTGATGCCAAGATAGATGAGTTTGTGGCTGAAATAGAAAAGGTTGAAAGGCAGATTGTCGATGCCTCTGAGGAAAGCCGGAAGTTACTTGCACAAATATATGAAGTGAATGCAAAGCTTCAGGAAGCCAGATTCTTGGGCAATAGATACCGGGCACTCCATTCACAATATATGTCTGATATTAAGAGATTGAATTTTATTGTGGATGGCGATGCTAAGGGGAAGACCGTTCATCACAAGGATAATTGTCCGTTCTGCGGGCATGAGATGGATGCCGAAGAAGAGGATCGTTCTTCATACGTTGAATCTGCTAAATCTGAACTTGCACGTATCAGACTGCAATTGGGTGATCTGGAAGTAACGGAGACAGATACCAGAAAAGAGATAAAAGAACTTGAAGAAACACTGAAGGCACTAAATGCTCAGAACAGTAATATTACAAAACTGTTGAATCAAAATCTCAGACCTCATGCTGCAGAGCTCAGGGCTGCTGTTGCAGAATTCCGTAGAATTCAGCAGGTAAGGCAGCAACTGCAGTCCATATCATATATGTCGACGGAGTTGGGTACAGATGTTTTCGAGAAGGAAAACGAAGAGGATGAGACTGCGACAAAGTTTGATGCAAAAAAGAATTTTGATAAAAACATCTGGAAGGATCTGAGTGATTCCGTCAATGAAATGATAAAGGATTGCGCTTATACCGGAAGACCTGAATCGTATCTGAATATTAATACAGCTGATGTTGTTGTTGGGGGAAGACATAAGAAAAACCAGGGTAAAGGATATCGGGCATTTCTTAATACGATAATGCTTTTCAACCTGATGAAGTACCTTGAGAGCAGCGGAAAGTATGCGGCACATTTTCTTGTGTTGGATTCGCCAATCCTGTCTCTGAAGGAAAAGAAGTACAGCATCAAAGAAAGCGAGAAGGCCACAAAAGGAATGAGGGAATCGTTGATCCAATACATTATCGATCATTGTGGCAATAATCAGCTGATCGTGGCTGAAAATGAGCTCCCAGAGACAGTAAATTATCAGAATGCTAATAGGATAACGTTTACGATGGATGAAGAGCAGGGGCGGTATGGATTCCTGCAAAGTGTAAGAAATCCTGAAGAAGAGTAACAAGTATTGTATGTGAAATGATAGAGGAAAGAGCCATGAAAAAAACCATAAGTTACGATAAGCTCTGGAAAAAACTGATTGATAAGAAGTGGAATCGCACAAAACTGAAGGAGGAAAGCGGAATCAGCACCGCTTCGCTTGCAAAGCTAGGGAAAAACGCGAATATTACGACAGATGTTCTGGTGAAGATTTGTAATGCTCTTGAGTGCGATTTCTCAGAAATCATGGAGATGGTTGAAGTGGCTGAAACTACGGATAAAAATGCCACGGAACAGAAATAAGTAGATGAAAGGACTGACATTATATGTCAAAGCTTGAAGAACTGACTGTTGGCTGCAGCGTCAATGGTCTTGTGAATAATGAATCGGTACAGGTAGTTGCTGTTAAATGGTTTGGCAGCGCTGTGCTTGAGATCACATATAAGAACAGCCAGGGACTTCTTGCAAATCAGCTCCTGTACCGGGAAGATGAGGCAAGACTTGAGGTGCAGGA
>DGVE01000196.1 GCA_002395865.1 Lachnospiraceae bacterium UBA4292
CACGACGATCTGCCCTGCATGGACAACGACGAGTACAGGCGCGGTAAGCTGACCACATGGAAGGCTTATGGCTTCGACATGGCCGTGCTGTGCGGTGACGCGCTTTTAAACTTTGCCTATGAGACCGCGCTTAAGGCATTTGCGGCTGGTTCCGCAGAGCCTTTCAGGGTGGCCGGGGCACTTTCATATCTGGCAGAGAAGGCCGGTATATACGGCATGGTGGGCGGTCAGAGCGAGGATGTGGAGTACACGGGCAGGAGCCTTTCCGAGGCACAGCTGGACTACATCTACAGGCTCAAGACCTCAGCGCTTCTCGAGGCTTCCATGGTATGCGGAGCTCTGCTTGCCGGCGCGGATGAGGCGCAGGCGAAGACTGTGGAGAAGATCGCAGGCAATGTTGGACTCACCTTCCAGATAGTGGATGACGTACTCGATTGCACTTCGACTACCGAAGAGCTCGGAAAGCCCGTGGGCTCGGATGAGAAGAACGAAAAGACTACCTATGTGACACTGTTCGGTATAGATGCCGCAAGGGAGCAGGCTAAGAGACTGACCGATGAGGCCGACGAGATGCTCTCATCGTTGAATATCGAGTCGGGCAAGCTCAGGTCCATCATCGACGGACTTGTGAACAGGAGGAAGTAAATATCCTTCGAACTCAGGATGACGTTTGTTACTAAGGTAATAATATGATACTTGACAGTATAAATAAGACCGGTGATATTAAGCGTGTTCCGCCTCAGGATTACGATAAGCTGGCCGCGGAGATAAGAGAGTTTCTTATAGCATCGACAAGCAGAACAGGGGGCCATCTGGCCTCCAATCTTGGCGTGGTCGAACTCACTATGGCTCTCCACATTGCCTTCAATCCGCCCAGGGACAAGATCATATGGGATGTCGGACACCAGTCGTATACACATAAGCTGCTTACGGGCAGGAAGGGAGATTTTGATACGCTCCGATCCCTGCACGGTATGAGCGGGTTCCCTAAGAGGCGTGAGAGCTCTTGCGACTGCTTCGACACGGGCCACAGCTCGACCTCCATTTCCGCGGGACTCGGTATCGCGACCGCGCGCGACCTGAAGGGTTCGACTTTTTCTGTGGTTTCCGTGATAGGCGACGGCTCGCTTACGGGCGGCATGGCCTACGAGGCGCTGAATAACGCTTCGAATCTGAAGACGAATTTCATAGTTGTCCTTAACGACAACAAGATGTCGATCTCCCCGAATGTGGGCGGTATAAGCGCCTTTTTGTCGGGGCTTCGTACGTCCGGCGCGTATACCGGGCTGAAGCAGACAGTCAGGGGCGGTATCAAGGAGATACCGAAGTTCGGCCAGAGCATATACCAGACCATCAGCGGCACGAAGAAGACGATAAAGACCGCGTTCGTGAAGGGCGGCATGCTCTTCGAGGACATGGGCATAACATACCTCGGACCCTACGACGGACACGATGTGAGCCAGCTCATCACAGCTTTCAAGAACGCAAAGAAGGTGAAGGGACCGGTCATAGTCCACGTCATAACGCAGAAGGGAAAGGGATATTCGCCTGCGAGCGAGAACCCGAGCCGCTTCCACGGCGTGGGACCCTTCGATGTGGAGACGGGCAAGCCCGTCGGCAGCGCATTCCGTTCCTACACCGATGTATTCGGCAATATGATGGTCAAGCTCGGCTACAAGTATAAGAATATCGTGGCCATCTCGGCGGCCATGAAGGAGGGCACGGGGCTTAAAGCCTTCGCGAGTGAGTTCCCGGAGCGCTTCTTCGATGTGGGTATAGCTGAGGAGCATGCGGTAACATTTGCCGCGGGACTTGCCACACAGGGCTTCCATCCTGTGGTGGCGATCTATTCGTCATTCCTTCAGAGAAGCTATGACCAGATACTTCACGATGTTTGCATGCAGGATCTTTCCGTGATATTTGCCATCGACAGGGCAGGTATCGTGGGCGCGGACGGCGAGACGCATCAGGGCATATACGATCTGTCATATCTAAACTCAATACCAGGACTTACCGTCATGGCACCCGGCAGCACGCAGGAGCTCGAGAGCGATCTCGAGTTTGCCGCGGGCTTTAAGCATCCCATAGCCATAAGGTATCCGAGGGGCTGCACACGCGGCATAGATGTGGATATTGATGTGAGGTTCGGCAAGGGAGAACTCATCCATAAGGGCAATGACGTAGCGCTTTTGGCTGTGGGCGCGATGGTGGAGACGGCGCTTGACGCGAGAAAACTCATGCTTGCCTCGGGTGTTTCAGCTACTGTCGCAAATATGCGTTTCGTAAAGCCCTTCGACGAGGAGCTGGTGAAAAAGCTTGCCGCAGGACACAAGCTTCTGGTCACCATGGAGGAGAATATCTCATCCGGAGGCTTCGGTGAGAGAATCAGCACCTATGTAAATGACAGCGGCCTCGGCGTGCATGTGCTCAGGATAGCCATAGAAGACGGCTATGTGGAGCACGGCGACTGCGCAAGCCTTAAAAAGCTCGCAGGCATCGACGCGGAGTCGGTTGCGGCAAGAGTTGTCGAAAGGCTCCGTGACCTATGAGTGTGAGGCTTGATCTTTTGCTTGTAAACAGACAGCTCGCACCCTCCAGACAGAGGGCTAAGGGACTTATAGAAGGCGGCTACGTTACCGTTGACGGACGCGTGATCACAAAGGCTTCACAGGCCTTTGATGAGGATTGCGAGATAGACGTGACAGGCTCTGACATACCCTTCGTGAGCCGCGGAGGTCTGAAGCTTCAGAAAGCATTCGATGTTTTCTCTCCTGATGTAAACGGGCTGGTGTGCGCGGATCTGGGAGCCTCGAGCGGAGGCTTTACGGATTGCCTTCTAAGCCACGGCGCGGCTTATGTATATGCTGTGGATGCGGGGCACGACCA
>DGVE01000017.1 GCA_002395865.1 Lachnospiraceae bacterium UBA4292
AAGGCTCATCCGGATGTATTCAATGTGCTGCTTCAGGTGCTCGACGACGGGCGCATAACCGATTCCCAGGGCAGGACCGTGGATTTCAAGAACACGATTCTGATCATGACATCAAATATCGGCTCGCAGTTCCTTCTCGAGGGCATTGACGATGCCGGCAATATAACGCAGAGCGCAGAGGATGCGGTCATGGGAAGCCTGAAGGGCTCGTTCAGACCTGAGTTTCTTAATCGTCTCGATGAGATCATCATGTTCAAGCCTCTCACGAAGGACAACATAACCGACATCGTGAGAATCATGATCGACGACATCAATTCGCGTCTGGCTGACAGAAGGCTTTCGATAAGGCTCACTGATGCCGCGAAGGACAAGATCGTAAAAGAGGGCTACGACCCCGTATACGGCGCGAGACCGCTCAAAAGGTATCTGCAGAAGTATGTCGAGACCCTTTCGGCAAGGCTCATCCTCTCGGGAAACATCTCCGAGGGCGATGTCATCGAGATAGATGTGGGGCCTGACGGAGAAATGGTTGCAAGAACTGCATAAAAATGTTATTATAGGGGTCGGCCATAAGGCCGGCCCTTTTTTGATACAGGAGCAAAGAGCAGAATATGATACTTATTGCAGCGGTCGACAGAAACTGGAGCATCGGAAGACGAGGAGAGTTGCTGGTGAGGATACCGCTCGACCAGAAGCGCTTTCAGTCGGTGACTATGGGCGGAGTCGTCATCATGGGCAGGAAGACTTTTGAGAGCCTGCCGAACCCCGGCTACCTTCCGGACAGGAAAAATGTGGTCCTCACCAAGGATGTGACCTACAAATGCAAGAATGCAATGGTCGTCCACTCCGTGGATGAGTGCGTGGCATATATAAAGACCCTTGAGGATGCGGGCGTGAGTCCGGACAGGATATTCTGTATAGGCGGAGGACAGGTATATTCACTGCTTCTTCCTTACTGCGACAGGGCTTTTATTACGATGATCGATTATGATTACGAGGCGGATACGCATATGCCGTGTCTCGATGAGCTTCCCGACTGGACACTTGAGGAGGAGAGCGACGAGATGACATATTTCGATCTGGAGTTTTATTTCAGAACATACGTGAGAACATAGAGAAAGGAGGTCATCATGGCAGGAAGGCGCGAGCGTGAGATACGCAAATACAGGATCACCACCGGTATAATCGTCGGACTGACACTGACCCTTCTTCTTGTTCTGCTTGCAGTCAGCAACAGCTATAGGATAAAGCAGTTTTTTAAGGGATTTGCGGCGAAGGAGGAGCCTGAGACCACCGCAGCCGAAGTCCCGAGCACGGAGTCTTTCGAGGAGATAAGGGCGCGCTCCGTCATAGAGCAGGCGAGACTTATCGCGGACGGTTATGATTACCAGGCGGCTATCGAGTATCTGAAGTCCGATGAGGGCTACAGGAACGACCTCACCATGCTCGAGGCGGCGGAGGCGCTCGAAAACGAGGCGAAGACCATGGTGAAATACGAGGATGTTCGCGGGATACCCCATGTCTATGTGAACAGCCTCATAGCCAATACCACCAAGGCCGCGACCGGAAGCTACAAGGCACTTGCCAATAATTCGGCCTATCTTACGACGGCGGAATTCACCGCCTTTCTCGAACAGCTCTATATCAACGATTATGTGCTCGTGTCGATACACGACATGGCATACTGGTCCGAGGAGAAGGGGAAATTCGTGACCGGCTCCATCATGCTCCCGAAGGGAAAGAAGCCGATAGTTCTCTCACAGGAGAATATGTGCTATTCGAAGGAGAAGAGCGCGAATGGATGTGCCACCAGGCTGATAATCGATGCCTACGGCAATATAAACTGCGAGATGGATATCGGGGGCGAGACCCGGACAGGGGCATTCGACATGATACCGATACTCGAGGACTTCATCGCAAGGCACCCTTCGTTCTCATACAGGGGCGCGAGAGCTGTGCTGGGCATATCCGGAGGAGACTCGCTCTTCGGCTATGACATCATCTACTCCGCGGATGCCGCAGCGAACAAAAAGACTGCGGCCATGATAGCGAATAAGCTGAGTGAGCTTGGCTATGAATTTGCGTTTAACGGATATGTTTATGAAGCAAAGCTTTGCTCCATGGAATATGATGAATTCGTAAATACGTGCGAGAACTGGAAGCGAGATATCGCGGCTGTCGTCGGTGATACCGATATAGTTATGTTTCCCAACAGGGAGGATATCGGTGACTGGAGATACTACAGCGGCGACAGATACAGCTATCTGAAGAAGGCAGGATACGGTTATTTCATTAACAGCAACGATGCCGAGAAGGCATGGAACCAGATAATCGACGGATATGTCCGACAGGGGCGCAGACTGGTCAGCGCTGGTACTCTTTACTCGACCTATTCGGGCTCGGATTACCTTAGCGATCTGTGCGACGCGGCGGCTGTGCTTGATAAAAATGTGAGGGATCTGTAATGCTTAGACCGCTGATCAAATGGCCGGGAGGAAAAACAGGGGAGCTCGAGAAGCTTCTGCCTCTCTTCCCAAAAGAATACGACAGGTATGTTGAGCCCTTCTTCGGGGGAGGGGCGGTGTTTTTTGCGCTCGAGCCCGACAAGGCGGCGATAAACGATATCTCCAGAGACCTTATGGAGTTCTATTGCCTGATAAAGGACGGCGATGCAACATTTTATCGTTATCTCGACTGCTTCGAGAAGAGCTTTACAGGAATGAGCGAGAGGGCGGATGCGGTCTACGACCGGCTGCTGGACGTTTATCACACGTATATGAGCGGCAGGAGAGATGCCGACGGACTGTGTCTTTTTGTGGCCGAGCTCATATCGTCAGTCATGGATGATATCATGGCGATGTTCACCGAGCCGATAGTCAAGAATAGAGAACATTTCGAGGCACAGCTCGTGAACAACGTGAGCGACAAGCTCATCAGGACCGCGGCTCACGAGAAGAAGAGCGGCATGACGGATATCGACAGGGTGGAGAACTTCAGGACCGGCTTTCACGCAGGCTACTACATGTATTTCCGTGATGTCTACAACGATATCATATTGAACCGCGGACCCGTATATGCGAGCGGCTACAGAGCGACGGTGTTCTATTTCGTGAGGGAGTACTGCTACGGCTCCATGTTCCGCTACAACAAAGCGGGAGAGTTCAATATCCCCTACGGAGGCATCAGCTATAACAACAAGAACTTCAGGGCGAAGATAGATAACATGTTTGATTCGAACGTGAAGCGTGTGTTCTCCGGATGCGAGGTCTATTCGCAGGATTTTACCGATTTCTGCAGGAACATAAAGGTAAATGAGGGGGATTTCATATTCCTGGACCCTCCGTATGACACGGATTTCTCCGATTACGAGGGAAGGGATTTCACAAGAAGGGATCACGAGAGACTGGCCGGATATCTGTCCGAGACCCCCGCGAAGTTCCTCCTTGTCATCAAAAACACAGAGTTCATACGCGGACTCTACGAGGGAAGGTTCAACATAGCCACCTTCGAGAACACCTACAGCTACAACGTAAAGAGCCGCAATGAGAGGGATGCTCTGCATCTTGTTATCACCAATTATTGACGGTTGGTTCGGCAGGAAGTATTATTTACTTGCTTTTTGAACAATGTTGGGATATAATATTACGGATATTTTTCAGGGAGGTGTAATAATCATGTCCAATATCGATAAGATCAAAGAGGATGCCGCCATCGTAGGCAGAAAAACGGTTGAGGTCGTAAAGGCGGGCGCTTCCAAAACGGGAGAGGCAGCCAAGGCAGTTGGCACCAAGATCAATGAGACCATCTCAGCCACGAAGCAGAGGGTGGCAGTGGAGCAGATAAAGAAACAGATAGGAGATCTGGTCTGGCTCGAGTATCGGGACGGAGCTAAGTTCTCCGAGAGCATAACCGCTCTTCTCGAGACGATGAAGGAGCGCCTGAATGCCGGCGAGGATGCCGATACCAAGACGGAGGAAGATGATGAAGCCTGAAAAGGATGTAAAAAGCCGGATCGACGAGGTGACCGACGGATCATCTCAGATCAATCTGGTCGTAAACAGCCCCTTCGACGAAGATACCATAAGTCTTGCGAATGTATTTCATAATTTTGCTGTAAAGGGCAGGCTCTACATATGGGTCCTTGCCCTGTTTGTCGTAGTCGGGGCATCGGTACCGCTTGTTTTGTACCAGTTCACAAAAACACCGCTCACAGTCACATCAGTCGTTACATTGAATTACGACGATGCGAATAACAATCCTGTGACGACACTGACGGCGCCTGACGGAACGGAGCTCGACCTTACACAGGTGACATCGGCGTATGTCCTTCAGAATGCGCTCTCGGGTATCAGCCTTTCGCATTCGATCACCATAGAGAGCCTTCGCAACAACATAAAGATCAGCCGTATACTTACCGAGAACAGTCGTCGCCAGCAGGAGATCGTGGAGGACATGATCGCCAACAAGAACACCGCTGCCTATTCGCAGGCCAAGGAGCTGAAGCTGGAGTACGAGAACCGTTTCGTGATATCTCTTACTAACGGATTTACGGACGCGCAGACAGGTAAGGATATCGAGCTGGAGGATGGGGAGCTTTCGAGCGTGCTCGACTGCGTGATAGCGTCATACAATAATTATCTCTACAACACATATGCGGATCTCAAGCTCCCGGATAATGAGATATCGGCTATCGATACCGATAAGCTCGATGTGCTCGAGAGCCTTGACATGCTCCGTACAGACATGAAGAATCTGTACAATTACTGCGCAGAGAAGCCCGATGCCGTAAAGGCATACAGGTCATACAGGACCGGACATTCTCTTGAGGATCTCATGGAGAGCCTCCGCACGGTACAGATAGTAAATGTGGATTACCTTTACTCGTATGTGTACGCCAGCTCGGCCACGAAGGACAGGGCTGCGATGCTCACCAGCTACAGATATCAGCTCAGAAACGAGCAGATAAAGATAGACGCCATAAATGAGAACATCGCCACCACCCAGCAGATACTCGATACCTATAAAAATGATCAGATATCCGTATCCAGCCAGGACAGCGATACGGTCAAGTCGACCAAGACAACAACGGAGTACTATAACAATCTGGTCATCGCTCAGGCGGAGAACTACGCGAAGGCAGCCGAGCTTGAGATAAGGGTCGAGGACCTTAAGAGCAAGATAGCGAGCCTTGAGAAGAACGAGGAGGCCGCTGCGGTCAGTGAGGCCGTCAAGGCGGAGCTTCTGCAGGTGATAGAAGCATGCTCCGATACCTACAGGCTGGTATATGACCATATGGATGAGCTCACAAAGAGCGCTTTCTACACATCGTTCCTTGAGCACACCGCTTCAGCCGGTGAGTCGAAGAATTTCATTACAGCCAATACAAAGAAGCTGATAATAGGTGTCGCTGCGGGAGGGGTTATCGCGCTTTTCATGTGGTTCATAGCGGCACTTGCTCCTGAGTTCAAGACGGATGAAAAGAAGAAGGAGGCAAAAGCATGAAAAAGCAAGCAGTAAAAAACAGCCTCCTGAAGAGAAGTCTGATACTCATCATTATCGCGGCCGTAATAGGGCTTAGTGTATCAATCATTAAGTTTTCGGAAATTTCGTCGAGAAAGACGGCCACTGCTACGATAGCATTTACATTTGCCGGCTCAGCGGACGGGAAGACTCCTGCCGGCAGTGAATTCGATATAAAACAGATGCTGGATGACGCCGTGATAGAAAAGGGTATAGAGCTGGCTCAGCTGACCGGTAAGTACGACACGGCCCAAGTCAGAAAGGCCCTGTCACTCAGGGGCGAGTACCCTGAAAATATCGCAAGGCAGCTTGTAAGCTACGAGTCGCTGCTTGATTTTTCGGGCAGCAGATCATTAAGCCTTGACGGGTATCACGCGACGCTCTACTATATCACGCTCAACAACAGCTTTGACAGTAAGATACCGGGCGCGGATCTTGCCGGGATCCTCGACGGGATAATGACTGCCTATAAGAGCGATTTCAGGGAGAAGACGGGCCTTAAGTGGACGGGAGATCTTCTGAACCTTGACGCCTATGACTATTCTCAGCAGCTCGACGTCCTTAACGAGAGGATAACTCAGGCTGCGGGATATGCGGCCGAAATGTATGAGCTCGAGCAGGGCGCAGTGATCGGCGGGGCAGGCTTCAATGATATCTACATCAGACTCAACAGCCTGGCGGACAGCGAGATACCCAGGCTTCGCGCCATCGTGACCATGGATGGCCTTACAAAGGATACCGACCGACTCCTGACACAGTACCGTTATGAGATCGATGAGCTGAACAATCAGCTTAAGCATTACAAGGTGAGACTGGAGCGTGTTGAGAAGCTTCTGGATTCCTACGACAAGAACGAGATAATATATATCAGCTCGGGTGAGTCTCTCACCAAGATCGACGGCAATTCCTCACAGACATACGATATCCTCGTGGCGGAGCGTGTCGAGATCTCGGAGCAGATCACATCGATCAATACCGAGATAGCCGGCTATGAGCTCAAGATAAAGGATATAATGGGCGAGGAGGAGCCTCTTCCCGACACACCGGATGATGAAAACGGTGAAGATCAGGAAGAGACACAGGAGGACAGCCATCTCATGGAAGGTGCGGCTGATGATACCTATTCCGTGACCACCACAGGAATGACTGCCCTTGAGAGAAGCATCAGCGATCTCATCGCAAACGTGAAGTCCATCGAGGACGATTTCAATGCCATGCTGACCAGCTTCAGCGAGAGGCAGGTAAATGACGCGACCACACTGGTAAGCGAAGCGACGGTTCAATCAGGCAGTATATTGTCGGGAACCTTCATCAAGTTCTCCATCAAGACTGCGGGCCCCTTCGTGACGGTAGCCCTCATCATCGTATTCTGCATGGTAATAGCGCGCAGAAAAAAGGAAATGAAGAACGCTTAACATAAAAACACGAGCCCGGACCAAAGTCCGGGCTCGTGTTTTTATGTCAGATGATAGGCTTAAGGACAGTCTTTTTAACACCCTCGCGCCATGGAGTATGGTAGCAGATGATCGCAAGTATGATGCTCACGCCCACACCGCAGAAAACATCTATTATAGAGTGCTGCTTTACGAAGAGAGTGGAGATAATGATCAGCGTATTCATTGCTATCATGGTGATGCGAAGCGGCAGATGACCTTTCAGACATTTCGACTTCACGGCCACGATGATTATAGCTGAGCAGGACGAGCAGTGTATCGAAGGGCAGACCATGACGGGATCGTCTGCTGCACGGATCGCGTTTACCAGAGTCGCGCATATATTGCGGTTGGGCAGGTCTGTTCGAAGATCCAGTCCGGTCGGAAACAGGACGTTTATCAGAAAGCTCAGGTTCATGCCCGTGAACATTATAAACCAAAGATCCTGAAATTCGGTCTTGTCCTTTATCATGAAGTAGACGAGTGCCGCAGGGAAGACCATGAACCATGTGGAATACGGAAGTATGAAGTATTCGCAGAAGGGTATCAGATCGTCTATGGGGCTGTAGATGATGTACTTCGGTTTGAGCACATTATCAAGAGTGAAAAAAGTGATAAGGTAAAAAACAAGATATAGCATTGCCCATGTGTGCGGGTTGGTGACACACCATTTCAGGCCTTTTTTAATGTAGTTCATGGAAATGACCTCGGATATTTCTGGCCGCGAAAAGCGCGGCAATGCACATACTACCATAAAGCGCGGAGAAAAGCAAATTTTTTTGAAGAATATTGTATTTTTCTATTGTGAAATCGACGTTTTTTCGCTATAATCGAACGTGGATTTCGGGCAGCGGCCTCACGGGGTACGAAGCCCGGTCACAGAGGACGGAGGTTATATATGGGCTACAAGGAAAGTTATGAGCAGTGGATGAACGATCCCTATTTTGATGAGAAGACCAGACAGGAACTGGCCGCCATCGCGGGAGACGATAATGAGATCCAGGAGAGATTTTACAAGGATCTGGAGTTCGGTACGGGAGGCCTTCGCGGAATACTCGGTGCCGGCACCAACAGAATGAATGTATATACGGTCAGGAAGGCTTCACAGGGTCTGGCCAACTATATCATAAAGCAGGGCACGCAGGCTAAGGGCGTGGCTATCGCGCATGATTCGAGAAGAATGTCGACTGAGTTTGCAAACGAGGCAGCTCTCTGCCTGGCAGCGAACGGCATAAAGGCATATATCTTCCCCTCGCTTCGCCCCACACCGGAGCTGTCATTTGCACTCAGAGAGCTCGGAGCCACCGCAGGTATCGTGGTCACCGCAAGCCACAACCCGCCCGAGTACAACGGTTACAAGGTATACTGGGAGGACGGCGCTCAGATCACACCTCCCAGAGATGAGGAGATCATCTCCGAGGTTAACTCCATAACCGATTACAGCGCCTGCAAGACCATGGATAAAGAGAGCGCTTCCGTTGCGGGCCTTTACAATGTCATCGGTTACGATATGGATGACAAGTACATTGCCCAGCTCAAGAAGCTGGTCATCAACCCGGAGATCTGCGCCGAGATGGGTAAGGAGATGAAGATCGTCTATACGCCTCTTCACGGCACGGGCAATATTCCCGCTCGCCGCGTCCTGAATGAGATCGGCTTCAAGAACGTATACACAGTTCCCGAGCAGGAGAAGCCTGACGGAGAGTTCCCCACAGTGTCATATCCGAACCCCGAGGATCCGAAGGCATTTGCGCTTGCGCTTAAGCTCGCGAAGGAGGTCGACGCGGATCTTGTTCTCGCGACCGACCCCGACGCCGACAGACTCGGCGTGTACGCGAAGGATTCGGCTACGGGCGAGTATGTGACATTTACAGGAAATATGAGCGGTTGTCTCGTGTGTGAGTATGAGCTCTCGCAGAAGGCAGAGAAGGGCATCCTTCCGGCTAACGGAGCGGTAGTCGAGACCATCGTTACCACAGATATGTGCAAGGCCATCGCTTCCGCGTACAACATGAAGCTGATTGAAGTCCTCACAGGTTTTAAGTTCATCGGTGAGCAGATCAAGTTCTTCGAGGAGCAGAATACATACAGCTATCAGTTCGGTTTCGAGGAGAGCTACGGACTTCTCATAGGCACACACGCAAGGGACAAAGATGCCATAGTGGCAGTCATGGCTCTTTGCGAGGCTGCGGCATATTACAGAAAGAAGGGCCTCACTCTCTGGGATCAGATGCTTAAGATCTACGAGAAGTACGGCTACTACCGCGAGGGCTTGCACACAGTCACCCTTAAGGGCATGGACGGCGCAGCAAAGATCAACGCCATCATGGAGAGCTTAAGGAACAATCCCATAAAGGAACTTGCAGGCTACAAGGTGCTCGAGTTCAGAGATTACAAGAAGGATACAGTCCTTGATATGGCTACGGGCAAGGTAAGCCCTACCGGTCTTCCCAAGTCGAACGTTCTCTACTATCAGTTCGATGACAATGCATGGTGCTGCGTGAGACCTTCAGGCACGGAGCCCAAGATCAAGTTCTACATGGGTGTGAAGGGCAACTCATTCGAGAATGCAGGCGAGAAGCTTAAGGCGCTCACCGAAGGCTTTCTTGCACTTACAGAGGAATAAATGATCATTGCCGGCGCCGTAACGGCGCCGGCGTTTCAACTGATTTCAACCAAGAGAAAGATTATCGATATGGAAAAAATACTGGTACTTGATTTCGGCGGACAGTACAACCAGCTCATTGCCAGAAGAGTGAGAGAGTGCAATGTGTACTGTGAGGTCTGGCCGTATACGAAGACCCTCGAAGAGATAAAGGCCTTTGCACCAAAGGGCATAATCTTTACCGGCGGTCCAAACAGCGTCTACGAGGAGACATCTCCGCATTACGATGCAACCATTTATGAACTCGGTGTTCCCATTCTGGGCATCTGCTACGGCTCGCAGCTCATGGCATACAGCCTCGGCGGCGAGGTGAAGACAGCGCCTGTCAGCGAATACGGACATACCGAGGTCGCAGTCGATGTGAGGGATGCGCTGTTTCACGGCGTTTCTGCAAATACAGTCGTTTGGATGAGCCATACCGACTACATTGCAAAGGCGCCCGAGAACTTCAGAGTCACCGGGCACACCTCAGTCTGCCCGGTTGCCGCAATGTCATGCCCCGAGAGAAAGCTGTATGCAGTTCAGTTCCATCCCGAGGTTATGCACACACGTGAAGGTATGACAATGCTCAGGAACTTCGTGCTGACTGTTTGTGGCTGCCGCGGTGACTGGAGGATGGAATCCTTCGTCGAGACCTCCATAGAGAATCTCAGGAAGAAGATCGGTAAGGGAAGAGTGCTCTGCGCGCTCTCCGGAGGAGTGGATTCATCGGTGGCTGCCGTCCTTCTGTCGAAGGCGGTTGGAAAGCAGCTCACCTGCGTATTCGTCGACCACGGTCTCTTAAGAAAGAACGAGGGCGATGAGGTGGAAGCTGTGTTTGGACCGAACGGCCCCTACGAGCTCAACTTCATCCGTGTGAATGCCGCGCAGCGTTACTACGATAAGCTGGCCGGTGTTACAGATCCCGAGACCAAGAGGAAGATCATAGGCGAAGAATTCATCCGCGTATTCGAGGAGGAAGCAAAGAAGATAGGAGAGGTGGATTATCTGGTGCAGGGAACCATCTATCCCGACGTGATCGAGTCCG
>DGVE01000203.1 GCA_002395865.1 Lachnospiraceae bacterium UBA4292
AGAGAAGCTTCTATGTCGGTGAGAATGTGACCGAAGAGGAGATCAAGGCAAAGTTCGAGGACGGGGTATTAAGGCTCACGGTTCCTAAAAAGGAAAAGGCAGAAGTGCCTGAGAAGAAACTGATACAGATCGAAGGATAAGCAATAGTTGTACAGCCGCCTGTTTGACAGGTGGCTGTATTTTTTTTGTAAAGGTGATCGACATTTTCACATTGCTTTTTTCGATTCTTAGTGTTATCATACAGGAGATGAAAAATGTTCAGGTAGACTCCGCCGTGCAGGCGGAGTTGAATAAGGCACTAGGGTTAGCGTATGCTAACGCAGGAAGGCTGGAAACAGATGGTAGAACTGGTTGCCCCGGATAGAAAGCGTCCGACAGGGGCGTAAGGAGGAAAAGAGTAATGTATATCAACGAATATGGAGATCCGAATGATCCCAAACTGATTTTGCTGGCACCTATGATGGTGTCCGGAGCAGATCTTTATAATCTTATGAGCCCATATCTGAAAGGTAAGTATTTTATTATAGCGCCTGATCAGGGCGGACACGGAAAAGCGGGAGCATATGTCAGTGCAGATGATGAATACGGACAGCTCAGGGAATACCTGTTAAAGAACGGCTATACTGACATTAAACTCGTTTACGGTGCATCACTGGGTGTGGCTGTTGGCTGGCGATTATTTATGGATGATGCTTTTAACTTGGAGCATGCGTGGTTTGATGGAGTTGCGCTTAGCAAAAAGCCTTCGCGTATGGCAGAGATCATTGTAAGCAAGATGTTCAAAAAGAAAAAGAAGAAGCTTGAGAAGACGCACGTGGAAGCCTCGCAGAGTCTTGTGAACTGGTATGGATATGACTTCGCAAAGATGATGACGAGGAACTTTGAGAGGATCACGTTCGACGATATCGATGCGATCTGTTATGCCTGCTGTCATTACGACATGAAGGTGCTTACAGACAAACAGCAGCGAAAGCTCCATCTCGAATACGGAGAAAAAGACTTTGATCTGAAGCTGTCGAAGAAGTCTTTGCCAAAGTATTTGCCGAACGTAAAGCCGGTAATAAGGAAAGGTTATCCGCACTGCGGATATATGGCAGAACATACAAAAGAATATGTGGAAGAGATGGAAAGCTTTATCACAAAAAGATGAGTTGTATCCGTGATGAAATAAACCGGAACGGAGTGATAGAGAAGAGGTTTGTATAACGTGATTATCACAGCAGTTGCGGTCGGAACCAGAGGCGATGTAAATCCACTGGCTGAGCTCGGCGAGGAAATGATAAGAAGAGGGCATGAGTTCAGGATACTGACATCCGAAGCCTTCCGCCCGCTCATAGAGAACAAAGGTGTTACATTTATATAACTTGATACCGATGCGGATCATGTCATGAAGTATCTGGTCACAGACTATAAGACGAGTCTTGATTTTGCAAAGGGTATGTTCAGGCTCAAAAAAGAGAACCCCGGATTTATGGAGCAGACCCTTAACGCAATAAAGGGGTCTGATCTTGTTATGTACGGAACCTGCGCGGCTTTTGCAAGACATGCGGCTGAGTATCTTAATATACCATGTGCGAGACTGTTCTACAGCCCTATGGATCCGACAAGACAGTATTCCCTTTACTGCGATAAGTATGATTCTGATAAGGTGCTTAAGAGTTATAACGGATTGCCACAGGGAATGAGCCTTATGACGATGATAGCCCTTAACGGATGGAGGCGTTCGGTCGGCTCCCCAGGTGGAAGATCGGCAGCCGCTACACGGAGATGTATGGCAGAAAAGTTCTTACCTTTTATCCGACCAGTCCGGTTCTGATGCCGCCGGATCCCTCATGGGGCGATCATATACACGTGACGGGATACTGGTATCATCCCGAAGAAGCGGCACAAAATTATATGGAACCAAAGGAACTGGCAGATTTCCTTGCATCGGGAGAAAAGCCTATATTTGTGGCTTTTGGAAAGGCGGAGTCGCCGGAACTTGCCAAATTGCAGGTGCTTACTCTTGAAGCATTGAAAAGAATAGGAATCAGAGCCATAGTTCAGGCATTTCAGATTCCGGAAAAAGAGAGAATCAACACGGACAAGCTGTTCTTCATAGATGCCGTACCATATCCTTATATCTTTGAAAAGGTTCGGGCAGTGGTGCATCATGGCGGGAATACTACAAATGGAATGGGCCTCCGAGCGGGTCTGCCCACGCTTGTCATCGCTCTTGCGCTTGATCAGTATTTTTACGGCAGGATGGATCACCGCATTGGATGCGGGCCGGAGCCTTTGTACATACGTAAGAAGCTGTGCAGTACCGAGGAGATAGCTGATGCGTTGAAGGAACTGGTGAGCGGCCGGTATGATGCAAGGGCACGGGAAGTATCACAGAAGATCAGAGAAGAAAACGGCGTTGTTACAGCTGCGGATGTTATAGAAAACTATGTTCGCGGATAACGAATTATTCATCATACAGCGGGATAATCGGGGGGAGGTGTTACTGAGCTGTCATGAGAGCCTTCATGACAGGTTCTATGAGGTCATACCGATGAATGAAGTGATATGAGGAAAGAAAACACTGCGGCATGAAATTGGTTGCCCCAAAGCAGGTCGGGCATGGAGTGACATTATATACAATGGAGTACAAAGGGAAATACTATAACATGTGGGAGATGGTGAGATGAAGACAGTGCTTATCGTAGCCGGTATTGGGCATCTGATCTGTGGGATAACAGATTGCATGCTGGCATATACAAAGGATGGACGATTTGATTTTTCGGATATAAAAGATAATGGAAGGATGCAGAAGATCTTTTCGTCAATGCCGTTAAAGCAGGTAGTGCTGGCAATGCTTGTCGGAGTATTAGCGCTGTTTATGGCAAGCTTCGGATATATAGAGATAAGCAGATGGGTCTCAGAAAAAGCGCCTGTGACAGGTCGTATCATGCTCATTGCTTCAATGTTCTTTATTGTTTTGATCTCTGCTCATCATGTTTTGTGCGGAGCAGTGGAGTGGTTCTATGTAAAGCTTGGAAGAACGGAAGAGGCACTTAAGGCGGTCACGGATTTCTTTAAGAGCACGATCATAGCAGCGATAGCCTATGTGGGTCTGCTGGTATTTGCAGTACTTCTTTTTGTCCTGGTGGCAGCGGGAGAAACCGATCTTCCGAGATGGGCATGTTTTATCAATACATTCCCTGCTTTTATGGTATTGGCGCCGACTAAGGTTCCCGCTAAGGGTAATATTGCCAATGCGTTTATGTTTCTTGGATTGACTTTTTTGATGTAGTGGCGGCACCGACAGATTATTGAATTCGGGATGCCGGGATCAGTGATATTAGATTATGTCATCATAAACAGGAGGTCTTATTTTATGGAAAAGTATGATGTGCATCAGCCCATTATCCTTAAGAAGGGTGTGTATCAGTTAAATGACGAGGCAAATTTTAACTACCAGCTGAACCGCGTGATCAACTGGGACGGCGGTGAACTGTCAGATGTGCAGAAGGTGGCCGGTAAGATCCATGACAGCGCGGACTGGAAACGAGAACTTATCGGACTCGGTGATATGGCTATGAAGGAAGGCAGAACCGGTAATGCCATTGCTTACTATCGCATGAGCGAGTTCTTTATGTATGACGGAGATCCGGATAAGAGAAAATACTATGAGAAGGCAACGAAGCTTTTTTATGAGTATTATGCGGATTCCTTTGAGGGGGATCATCCGAGAAGCGAGAGATATGACGTGCATTTTGAGAATGTAAAGCTGCCTGTGATGCATGTGGTGCCGGAGGGGAAAAGCAAGGGAACTATCCTGCTTCATGGTGGAAATGACAGCTATTTTGAGGAATTTCTTTTTACTGTTCTGTACATGCAGGAGAAAGGGTTTGAGGTATATATGTTTGAAGGCCCCGGACAGGGCGGTGTGATGCGCGTTCAGGGGATGCATTTTACTCACAAATGGGAGAAGCCTGTAAAAGCTGTTCTTGACTATTTCAAGCTGAAGGATGTGACGATCATAGGCATATCCCTTGGCGGATACCTTGCCCCCAGAGCTGCGGCATTTGACAAGAGAATCACGAAGGTGGTCGCGTGGTCGGTATTTCCGTGCTTTCAGGACATTCTCGTAAGTATGCAGCCGGCAAATATACAAAAGGCTTTTCATGTATTGATGAAGCTGCATGCACGTCCGCTTATGAACCTTGTCTTCGGTAAGAAAGCAAAGAAGTCACCGGTAATTGACTGGGGTATTAAGCATGGGTGTTATGCATATGAAGCGAAGGATGCGTATTCCTACGCTAAAAAACTGAAACTGTATGATCTTGAACCCATAGCAGACAAGATCACTCAGGATATGCTGATTCTCGGAGCAAACAGAGATCATTTCATTGATTACACGCTAATAGGGCGGGAGATAAATATGCTCAAAAACGTCAGGTCACTTACCTTCCGTCTGTTTACCGATAAGGAAGACGCTCAGAATCATTGTAATGTGGGTAATGGAAAGCTGACGATAGATGTGATCTGCGACTGGATAGAGCAGACGGATAAGAATAATTCAGGATAAACGAGCCGGATGATGGAATGATCTGTCATTCGGCTCGTTTTGCCATAAAAGATCACTTTGATTTCGCAAGAAAATGTGTTAGAATAAGAGTGTATTTAAACTTGATCTATATAAGGAGCGATGACGAATGTATCCGATCATTCATGACCTTTTGGCAGACAGGAAAGGCGGCGAGATATTTGTCCTTTTTGGCGGATGGCATTTCTTTTATATGCTCGCGGCGGTGACGATAGTAGTATGCGTTCTTCTTCGGACTCAAAGAGGGGATGACTCTTTTGCGCACGAGGTCGTTATGAAAAAAGAAGGCGCTTTTTTGTGCGATCTCGGCTTTTATTTGTACATAGCGGATTTTTTCCTGATGCCGTTTGCGTATGAAGAGATCGACATCGAAAAGCTTCCGTTTCATGTGTGCACAGCCATGTGTGTGATGTGCTTCATAAGCAGACGATCAGAGAATCGCAGGCCATACCATGGCAGTTTTGCGCTGCTTGGCTTTGTATCGAATCTCGTGTATCTGATCTATCCCGCCGGCGTGATGTGGCACGCGGTACATCCTCTGAGCTACCGCGTGATCCAGACGCTTGCGTTCCATGCGATAATGACCGCAGGTTGCACGATCACGATACTTTCAGAAGAATTCCGCCCGGGTTTTGCAAATTTTAGAAAACATGCGGAAATAGTTTTTTACATGACCCTTTGGGCCGTCATCGGTAATCTTTTGTACTACGGTTCCGCCGGGAAATATGATAATGACTTCAATTGGTTCTTTGTTACCGCCGATCCTTTCGGACTGATCGATAGATCGTGGGGTGTATTGATCATGCCATTTGTGACCATGGGGGCATTTGTTCTGGCGGAGGCCGCGGTGTGTCTGGTGTTTATGTTTGTTAGGAGACGAAATGAAAACAGTTAGAGTTGCAGCTGCGATCATCCGGGCTGAAAATGAAAAGGGAGAGCAGATCATTTTCGCCACGCAGCGCGGATATGGCAAATATAAGGACGGCTGGGAGTTCCCCGGGGGAAAGATAGAGGCCGGGGAGACTCCTGAACAGGCGCTTAGGAGAGAGATAAAGGAAGAACTGGATACGGAGATATCGGTTGGGGAACTGCTGGAGACCATCGAATACGATTATCCGGATTTTCACCTTTCTATGGACTGTTACTGGTGCAGGGTGCAAAAAGGGCAACTGACACTTAAGGAACACGAAGCCGCCGGATGGCTGGATAAGGATACGATAAACAGTGTCGACTGGCTGCCTGCGGATATAAAACTTATAGGCAAGATCAAGGAAGAGTTGTGGAGTACGGGCAATACTTGATCGGAATATAAAACAGCCGGAATAGATATCAGTAATAATGAACAGCACCAAGACTCGGCCGCTTGTGGTTTTCCACAGGCGGTCTTTTACTATGTGCAGATCTGCACATAGTTCACGATGACCCGTACCCCCCTGCCCCCAAACGAGTCATTTTTATTGGACATCTCAAGCACTACTATAAAACCGCGAGAATTGATATTGGGTTTTATTACGAGTTTATCATCCTGAGGTGAAAATGATTGACGTAAATATTGCAGAGCAGACGCTGGAAATGAAAGCACGTTACGACGAATACGCGGATCTTCTGGTGAGGAGGGATCAGCTGTTTGCGAAGGCGGAGTCCTACAGGGCAGCGTATACGGCACAGTTCGGGGAGCAGATAAACTCGAATTTTGAGATAAGGATCGAGTGCATCAGGCTGAAGAAGGCGATAAGCTATTGCCAGAGAAGGATAAACAGAGGCATTGCGATAGACATCGCAAATATGCATGCGGAGATTGACAGGGAGATGCAGGGATACAAGGCGCAGCAGAAGGGGATGATGAAGAAGACGGATGAGGCGAAGAAGTCGGAGACGGCAGGCTTTCTCGAGGCCGGCTATGCGCCTGACAAGGAGGACCTTGAGGAGAAAATTGAGCGCGTGGAGAGACAGATAAACGACATAGTCACCACCGCGCCTTACACATACGGTGAGATACTGGAGAGCCGGGAGAAGCGCAAGGCGCACCTCAGCCAGCTCGAGGAGGAGCACGCGGGATTTGTGCAGTATCTCGAGACCCTTACGGCCACGTTAACCGGTCTTCTGAAAAACGGAGGTACACAGTTCATATGGGAAATGAAATTGAAATGAAGGAGAAGTATGGCGTGGAAGACGACTGTGCGATCAAGGCCGAAAAAAGGCTTAAAGAACTTAAAATAAATGTGTAATAAATCTCCCTTAATCTGAAATAATATGATATAATAGGCGTATCATATCATCAAGGGGGGATTCTGCTATGCCGAAGGGAGCTAACCAGAAACTTAAACTGTACTATCTGAGCAAGATAATGTTGGAAAAGACCGATGACGACCACATGATCTCCATGCCGGAGATACAGGATCATCTTCTGGCTTACGGGGTGGAAGCCAACAGAAAGACGCTTTACGAGGACTTCGAGATACTCGGCGATATGGGTATGGAGATAATAGGAGAGAAAGTCGGAAGAGGGTATTACTACCACGTGGGGAGCAAGCAGTTCGAGCTGGCCGAGCTGAAGCTCTTGGTCGATGCCATACAGGCATCCAAATTCATAACAGAGAAGAAGTCGGGCGAGCTTATAAAGAAGCTGACGTCCTTCGCCAGCGAGTACGAGGCCTCGCAGCTGAAGCGCCAGGTGGTCGTTCAGGGCAGAGTGAAGACCATGAACGAGAGCATATATTATTTCGTGGACGATCTTCACCGCGCCATAAGTGAAAACAAAAAGATCACATTTGAGTACATGAAATGGGACGCGAAGAAGAAGCTGGTGCCCAGACATGACGAGCCATACCTCGTAAGCCCCTGGGCAATGACATGGCACTCGGAGAATTACTACCTCATCGCGTATGACGAGAAGGCCGGGAGAATAAAGCATTTCCGCGTCGATAAGATCAAAAAGATCCACGTACTGGACGAAAAGAGAGCCGGAAGAGATAAATTTAAAGAGTTCGATCTCGCGAAATACACACGCATGAACTTCGGTATGTTCGGAGGCCGCGGTGTTGATGTCACGATCTCATTCAAGTCCGAGCTCGTGGGCGTATTCATCGACCAGTTCGGCAGGGATATTACCATCCGCCCCTCAGGGCGTGACGGCTGGCTCACGGTAAATGTATGTGTCGCCCTGAGCGACCAGTTCCTCGGTTGGATCTTCGCTCTCGGGAAGGACGTGGAGATCGAAGCACCCGATGAGGTCGTGGAGATGTTTAAGAGGGAGCTTGAGGAGATGCGGGACCTGTACTGTAATCGGAGACGTGATGGAGTATAAGAATCTTGTACCTTTTTGAAAGTGTATTATACTATATATGGTATAAAACAAAATGCAAACATCGAGGTAAGATCATGAGAAAACCGAGTAACATAGACATTAATCATGACAATGAACGAGTTTTAAGAAACGATTATGGAGGTATGGCCGGTTTTGCCGGATGGTTATTGTCGAATGGCTACAAGGAATATGGTATCAGTGGTAACAAGAGCACAGTATATCAGTATTCAAAGTACATTGAGGATGTCATGGAACGCGAAAGTATGTCCCAAATGACTCTTAAGGATAATATTGCTCAGATCGTTAAAAAGTATGATGTCGGTGGTGAGTGTGAGGAACTGGGACAGCGTGGCCACAGGACGTGTATCAATGCTCTGAAAAAGTATTATGAATACGTTGGCATGGGTGCTCCATCACGTGAAAGGAAAACATATTCCATCAGTTATTCTAAGCTGATGGCTGAGTCTGCACAAAAAGAGTCAGAGAATAATGGTGATAAATGCCATGGTAGTGAGGGCAAGCGCGACTCAACTTCAATGACTTACGAAGAGGCCGTAAGAACCATTCCTCTCGGCAAATACAGGCATTTTAAGGGGAGTGATTACGAGGTGCTATTTATAGCACATCACTCCGAAACGGATGAGCCTATGGTGGTATACAGAGCACTGTACGGAAACCGGGAGGTCTGGATCCGCCCCGCATCCATGTGGAACGAGATCATAGAAAGAGACGGAGTTAGACGTAAAAGATTTTCGAGGATAGTAGACTGATATGAGCGGGCCAAAACATTGCTTCAAAACGTGATCCGGCCGATCTATATTGACGCAAAAAAACATGGATATAAAGAATGGAGGTACGGGGAGTCGGTATGAGGACGTGGTGCGAAACGTGGTGTCGATAGGCGGGGATACCGACACAATAGCGGCCATACCACGGGATGCCGTCAGAGCTTATGGATGAGGTTAGAAGCCGCGTCGAGCCGGATATGAGGGAAATGCCGGAGAGGTTCGAGACAGGATACCATATAGTTGTTTGACGGTGTGAAGAAACCAAAGGAGGTGGACGATCTATGGGCCGAAAAAACAGAAAGATCAATATCGTGAAACCGCAGAGTGTAAAAGTGAAGAAGACAAAGACAATGTATCGCGGTGTAAAGACGCTTGCGGAAGCCGAGGAAGAAAAGAGGATAGTTGAGCTGAAGAAGGGAGAATCCGGTGTAACGGAGAACGTATCGGTGGTAGGGACCACGTATCCGGAACCCGATATAGAGCCCATAAAGATACCACAGCTTGTAACGGTGTCAGATACAGAGGAAGAAGGCACCGTGGAGACGCGTGATCTCGCTGCCCTCGTGGGGTTCTTGATAGGAGTAAAGAGCGAATATCTGGAGCAGTATTACAACGACTGCATGGATGTTTTTGACAGGCTAAAGGGTAGTAAGGAAGCAAAGATAATAAGGTACCTGTGCAAGATACGAACGGTGTTGTTCCAGAAGTTCGGATATGTGGACAAGCGGCTCAGATACGATCTTGTGAATATCGACAGGCAGGAGATATTTGACGCTGAAAATATCCGTGAGCTCGAGAAACTCGGTGTGCCGGTGGTTCAGGCGAATTACACGGCTGAAAAGTACTGCACGGAGATCAGCAGGCTGATAAATGTGCATATAGATGCGTGCCGTTCGCTGTTTCCCGACTGGGTCAAGTGGACGTACTTCAGGGAAATGTTCTTCATCGCAAAGTACAACGACAGCAAAGTACTGACCAGGGAAAAAGACAGATACAGGGAGCGGTTCAATGCCTATCCGTTCCATATGTACATACACTGGAACCCGAGGGCAAGCTCCGGGCTGATACTCAGATCTGACAAAAAGCTTCTTACATCCGTATATGCGCAGCATGGTGACCGTTTTAACGACTATACGAAGCTTCGGGATGCGGCTACGACCACAAAGACCAACATATATGATTTCATTGACGAAGCCGTGAGGGTCGCCATAGCGGTGGACTGCGAGAACTCCGATCCCTTCAAGCTATACAGCGTCATCAAGGGGCTCGACGAGGAGAAACTGGGGAAGATAAGCAAGATAACTTTGTACGACGATGCAAACACCACGCCCGCATGGGATGTATTGGGAAAATATCTTCATATCCCGGTGGAACATATAGAGGTGGAACGCGTCGTCGGGCACAAGTCCCTTGTGGATATAAAAATGGCCGTATCGGTCAGTAAGGATTACTACGATAACGGGATATCTTCTTTCCTCCTGTTCTCGTCAGATTCGGACTACTGGGCGCTCATAAGCTCCATGCCGCAGACGCGCTTCCTTGTCATGTATGAATACGATAAGTGCGGCTCGGCGATCCTTGCGGCCATGGACGAACATGATGTGGCACATTGCGCAATAGATGACTTCTGCTCGGTATATGCCGGCGATCTGAAGAAGCTGGTCCTTTTGCAGGAGCTCAAGACCCGCCTGCCGAATATCCTCGGACTTAAGCCCATGGATGTGGCGTATGACATATACGAAGCGACGAAGATCACCGGAACAAAGCAGGATATCGAGAATTTCTGTGAGAAGTACATAAAGACACTTAAGCTTCAGGTCGGCGAAGACGGCACACTGGAGCTTGCGATAAGGAAATAGGGGAAACTATCATTATCAAATTGGGGCAAGAAAACCCCATGCGACTTGTCGCTTGGGGATGAATTGCCCCCTTTACTTCCTCTTGATCTGATGCTCGTTTGTTCTCTGTGAGTCAATATATTGCTTAACTCTTTCAATCGAAGTCGTTCCCGTGGTTGCTATAAAATAACTGTTGCTCCAAAATGGAGCATTCCCCCATAGGTATCTTTTGACACGGTTAGCATATCTGGTTTTGACCATATAGGAAAGCCTGCTTTTTAGTATGGTGATTATTGACGACGGAGCCGTCTGCGGTGATGTTGCAATCAACAGGTGCATGTGATCCTTGTCTGTTTCGGCGGAAATAAGCCGGCAGTTCCGCGTTTCAAGTAATGAGGCGGCGTAACGCTTCATATCATCGCCGATTGCATCTGTAATGACCTTGCGGCGGTACTTGACAACAAACACCACATGGTATGTAAGCATATACACAGAGTGCGCTGAATGTATATAATCCATATACCTCCATAGAACAAATGTTTGACTTATTCTATCATATATGGTATAATAAATCAGGCACTATAAGGAGGTATGACATGCACAGGACTGTACGCATCTGCATAAGAAAAGGCTCCCGCCTGTATGAGTACTGCCGTCAGGCAGCTATGGCCTCTGCCAGACTGTATAACAGAGCCAACTATATAGTGCGCCAATACGTAACGGCAGCGGACCGCCTGGCAGAAAATAAGCCGTTGCATCAAAATCAGAGTGAGATTTGCGAACTCGTTTCCGCCTTAAGCGACGGAACTGATTACGCTCCGCAGAGTAAATGGCTTAAGTACAAAACCCTTGACTATGTACTGAAAGCGTCAAAAGATGCGGCTTACTACGGTGTCTATTCGCAGGCCAACCAGCAAACACTAAAACTTCTCATGCGAGATTACAGGTCATATTTCGGAGCGGTAAAGAAATACAAAGCGCATCCGGAAGAGTTCAAGGGCCATCCAAAACTGCCGGGCTACTGCAAGCAGGGAAAATACAAGACGACCATTCTTACAAACCAGATATGTACTGTAAAGGACGGTCATTACCTGAAACTTCCCGGCACGAAAACAAGAATTAACCTCGGTAAGGAACTAAATGGCTCTCTGCAAGAAGTGCGCATTGTTCCCACGAACGGGGTGTTTTACCTTGAGATCGTTGTATCATGTGCCGATCAGGGAATAATGCTACCGGAGGATATAAAAGAATACAATGCTTCTCTTCTGAAAGAGGCTGCCGGATATGAGGATATTTCCGGCTTGCGCATTGTTTCCATAGATCCGGGAACTGACAACCTGTGCGCCATGACTAATAACTTCGGTATGCAGCCGATACTCATCAAGGGTACTATTCTGAAATCTGTTAACAGGTATTACAACAAACAGCTCGCGAACATGAAGTCAAAGGCAGAACTCTGCAATAAGGCAAAGGATACCAACCGGATAAGGCGGCTTACCCACAAAAGAAACTGCATCATAACTGATGGTATGCACAAGATCAGCAGGTATATAACCGGCTACTGTGTAACAAACAATGTCGATATCATTGTATTAGGTCATAATGCCGGCCAGAAACAGGGCATCAATATCGGAGATGCGAATAACCAAAACTTCGTACAGCTTCCATTTCTGAAGCTGGTACACATGCTCCGATACAAGCTTGCGCAGGCAGGCATCCGCATGATCGTCACAGAGGAAAGCTACACGTCAAAAGCAGACTATCTTGCGGGAGATGATATCCCTGTGTACAAAAAGGACGATGACAGGCAGTTTGTGTTCTCCGGCAGACGAATAGCACGGGGGCTGTACCGCCACCGTGATGGTACCATCAGTAATGCGGACATAAACGGAGCAGCAAATATAATGCGAAAGGTATTCCCAAAGGTAACGCAATGGGATAGAGGCGTTGTGGACACGCCATGCGCCGTATACGTAGCTTAACCTACGCTTGCGGAGACTGTCCGGGTGGCGAAAACCTTCCGGTCAGCACAGAAACCACATGCAACTTGTTGCTTGTGGTAGTTCATTGGAGGTGTAAAATGCAGGAGATAAGATGTCCTCACTGCGGTGAGGTGTTTCAGGTGGATGAGACCGGATATGCGCAGATAGTGCAGCAGGTCAGGGATAAGGAGTTCATGAGTGAACTCGACAGGCGCGAGAAGGAGCTTGTACAGAAGAACAGGCGTGAATATGAGATCGCGAAGATGGAGCAGGATAGGAAGCATGACGAAGAGATGCTGAAGAAGCAGACAGAGCTTAATGAAAGAGATCTGGTCATAGCGCAGCTGAAGGAGAAGCTTCAGGGCGGTGAGACCGAGAGGAAGCTGGCTGTCAATGAGGCTGTTTCGAAGCTGGAGAAGTCCGCTGCAGACGCGATAACACAGAAGGATCGTGAGATACAGAAGCTGAAGGCACTGATAGACAAGTCGGAGACGGAGATGGAGCTGGCTATATCGAGGGCTGTTCAGGAGAAGGATAAGGAGTTGTCTGAGAGAAGCACGCAGATCACGGAACTTCAGGGGAAGCTTCAGCTTCAGAAGCAGGAGGCGGAGCTTAAGGCCAACAGCATCACGGATAAGTTCAAGGGTGAGCTGCAGCTGCGCGATGAGGAGATAGAACGACTGAAGGATTTCAAGGCAAAACAATCAACGAAGATGGTCGGTGAGAGTCTCGAAGTGCATTGCATGACGCAGTTCAACCAGATACGAATGACTGCCTTCCCGAATGCGTATTTTGAAAAGGATAATGATGCGACCACCGGAAGCAAGGGCGATTTTATCTTCCGCGAGTCATATGAAGGCACGGAGTTCATTTCCATTATGTTTGAGATGAAAAACGAGATGGATACGACAGCCACCAAGC
>DGVE01000230.1 GCA_002395865.1 Lachnospiraceae bacterium UBA4292
AGAAGATAATCGGCCAGAAGGATTTCATAAAGAAGCTGGTCATTGCCTTTAAGAGACCGGTAGTCATGCCCGAAAAGGAGGGCTACCCGAAGAACTCCATATTCGTGTACGGCGGGGAGGATACCGGCAAGCACGAGGCGCTCGCTGAGCTTGCGGCCGAGCTGAAGAGAAGAAATATCTGGAAGAGTGATACTCTCTATACCATCGACCTATCCATTTATCACTCGGCCGGAATGGACAAGGTATTTATTCAGGACCTTTACTCTGCCATCAGATCGGACTCAAAGATCATCCTTTTCGAGAACTTTGAGAATTGCCACAGCTCGTATCTGACCTACATATCGGATCTCGTGACACAGGGCAGATGCAGGCTGTCGGAGAGATATGTCATGCAGAAGGGGCAGCTGGTAGGAGTGACGAACGCGCTCGCGTCGGACACAGTGAATTCGATAAATGCCGCAGGCAAGTATCTGGTCATCATCAGCACGAAGAATGTCGATAAGCTGGCGGGCTCCATGGGAGCTCCGTTTATAAACGCTCTCGGCGACATCTGCAAGACCAAGGAGCTCGACGACGACAGCTACAGAGAGTTCTCATCCAGATATTTTACTGAACTGAAGGAGAAGGTCGATGACAAGCTGAAGTTTAAGCTTGAAGCGGATGAGAAGGAATTTATAGAGCACTCGATAGGCTATACCACCAGGGGCAGAGGGCTCGGCGGACTCATCTCGCTCTACGATGACCTGTTCAAGGCACTCGCGCAGCTTCGCCTTGAGGGAAGCTATGCGAAGGACGCTCAGGCGGTGCTTTCTGTAGAGGACGGCGAGATCTGCTGCACCATAGGAGATGAGAAGACGAATCTGCTGGCCAGCCTCGGCGGAGGTTATACCGGTGAGATAGAGAAGATCAAGGAGGAGATGGACGACATCGTAGGCCTTGATGAGATCAAAAAGTATATTTTCAGCCTGGAGGAATACTACAGCGTTCAGAAGCGTAGGCGTGAGCAGGGGCTTAAGGCCGCAGAGGTCAATAAGCACATGATATTTACGGGCAACCCCGGAACGGGTAAGACGACCATTGCCAGAATCATAAGCAAATACTTAAAGGCTATCGGAGTGCTCTCGGGCGGGCAGCTCATAGAGGTATCGAGAGCCGATCTGGTCGGAAGATATGTGGGCCACACGGCGCCTCTGACCAATCAGGTGATCCAGTCCGCGATCGGCGGAGTGCTCTTTATAGACGAGGCGTACAGCTTATACCGCGGCAAGGACGATGTCTTCGGACTCGAGGCCATCGACACTCTGGTAAAGGGCATAGAGGACAACAGGGATAACCTGATAGTCATTCTCGCGGGATATTCTAAGGAGATGGAGGAGTTTCTTGGAGCCAACTCGGGTCTCAAGAGCCGTTTCCCGAACATCGTGAACTTCCCCGACTACACCGGTGAGGAGCTTCTGGCCATCACGAAGATCACGGCGAAGAGCAAGGGTTATACGATAGATGAGGACGCCATGGACGGCCTGCTTATTTACTACAATACAGTCCAGATGGTGCGCGCGAAGGACGCGGGCAACGGACGTCTGGTGCGCAACAAGGTCGAGGATGCCATACTGAATCAGTCGAGAAGACTGGTTGCGGAGCCGGATGCAGACCTGTCGCTTCTCAAGCTCATGGATTTCGAGCTGGACGACGCCAACGGCTGATATACGGATTGATAAATACTTTTGAAAGGATAATATTACCATGGTAAAGATGTACAAAGGCGGAGCGTACCTCATAAACGGTACACAGCTCGTTGAGGATGCACAGGAGGCGGCTAAGATCGCGGGGGCTGTAAGCGAGGAGGATGCCAGAAGACAGACTATAGCATACTCCATCCTTCAGGCCCACAATACTTCGGGCGATGAGAAGAAGCTGAAGATAAAGTTCGACAGCCTTACTTCGCACGATATCACCTTCGTGGGCATTATCCAGACGGCGAGAGCGAGCGGACTCACAGAGTTCCCCGTGCCCTACGTGCTGACGAACTGCCACAACAGCCTCTGCGCAGTCGGCGGAACTATCAATGAGGATGACCACATGTTCGGCCTTTCGTGCGCGAAGCGCTACGGCGGTATCTATGTGCCTCCCCATCTTGCAGTCATCCACCAGTACGCGCGCGAGATGCAGGCGGGCTGCGGAAGGATGATACTGGGATCCGACAGCCATACCCGCTACGGAGCGCTCGGAACCATGGCTATAGGAGAGGGCGGCCCCGAGCTGGTAAAGCAGCTGCTCTCCAGAACATATGATGTGGATATGCCCGGCGTTGTTGCGGTATATCTCACGGGCAGCCTGAATAAGGGCGTCGGTCCTCAGGACGTGGCTCTGGCCATCATCGGCGAGGTATTCGGCTGCGGCTATGTGAAGAACAAGGTAATGGAGTTCGTAGGCCCCGGCGTGAAGAATCTTTCCATGGATATGCGTATCGGTGTGGATGTAATGACCACCGAAACCACCTGCCTGTCCTCCATCTGGGAGACCGACGAGGCTACGAGCGACTGGCTCGAGATCCACGGCAGGAAGGACGCGTACAAGAAGCTCGCACCCGGCAGCGTGGCGTATTACGACGGAGTGGTAGAGGTAGATCTCTCGACCATTAAACCCATGATCGCCATGCCCTTCCACCCGAGCAACACATACACCATCGAGGATGTCAACGCAAACCTCGCGGATGTGCTTGCGGATGTTCAAAAGAGGGCGCAGGTATCGCTCGGAGACGGCATTGACTTAGGACTTTCAAAGAAGATAAGAGACGGCAGATTCTATGTGGATCAGGGCGTTGTGGCCGGATGCGCAGGCGGCGGCTTCGAGAATATCTGCGATGTGGCCGATATACTCGCGGGCGCAAGCATCGGTTCGGACGAGTTCTCCATGTCTGTATACCCCGCATCGCAGCCTGTATTCATGGAGCTCATCAGAAACGGCGCTATAGCGAAGATAATGGGTGCCGGTGTTACCGTAAGGAGCGCGTTCTGCGGTCCATGCTTCGGTGCCGGAGACGTTCCTGCAAATCAGGGCTTTTCGATCAGACACTCGACCAGAAACTTCCCGAACCGCGAGGGTTCAAAGCCGGGCAACGGCCAGATCGCTTCTGTCGCGCTCATGGACGCGAGATCCATTGCCGCAACAGCTCTCAACAAGGGCTTCCTGACACCCGCTACGGATATCGACGTCGACTTCTCGAAGCCGAAGTATTTCTTCGACAGGGAGATCTACGAGAACAGAGTATACGAGGGCTTCGGCAAGGCGGACAAGAGCCAGGAGATCAAGCTCGGTCCGAACATTAAGGACTGGCCCGCCATGATAGAACTCACGGAGGATATCCTCTTAAAGGTAACAGCCGAGATACACGATCCGGTGACCACTACAGACGAGCTCATCCCTTCGGGAGAAACATCTTCGTACAGATCGAACCCGATAGGCCTCGCGCAGTTCACCCTCTCCAGAAAGGATCCCGAGTACGTGGGACGCGCAAAGGAGATCCAGGAAGTGGAGAACGTAAGAAGGGGCGGAAGCTGCATCGGACAGACATATCCCTACATGAGGGAGATCTTCCACAAGATAAAGGAGACCTTCCCGAACGCGGAGGGACGCAGGACAGGTATCGGTTCCGTGATCTACGCGGTAAAGCCGGGAGATGGTTCTGCAAGAGAGCAGGCGGCATCCTGCCAGAGGGTTCTCGGAGGTATGGCAAATATCGCGAAGGAGTACGCTACTAAGAGGTACCGCTCGAACCTTATCAACTGGGGCATGATACCGTTCATATTCCCGGAGGACGAGCTGCCTTTTGCAAACCTCGATTACATTTTCGTACCCGGTATCAGGACAGCCGTTAAGGAGAAGGCTCCGAGCGTCAAGGCATATGTGGTAAAGCCCGAGGGGCTTAAGGAGTTCACACTTCAGATAGGGGCCATGACGGACGATGAGAGGCAGATCATACTCGACGGATGCCTCATAAACTATTACAGAAATAATTAAAGTAGTCTTAATAAGTTAGCAGTAGATTTTTAAGCGGTTTTAAGTTAAAATCAGAACAGAGTTATGTAGTATGTGATCCAGAAGAGGTACGAAATGAACTTTTCCGAATCTTTGCTACGCAATCACACGAAGGAAGCCAATCTGGCCATTGCCTTCATATGCAGGCTGATAATGCTTCTCATGCTGGTGATAGTGGGATGCGCGAAGCTCGGTTATTTCGCGATAGCCGATAACATCTATCCCGCCGCCGTGATTGCCCTTGCAATACTTAGCTTACCGACAATTCTTTATAATATCCTCAGACTGAACAGCGGACTCATCAGGTACTTCGTGCTTGCGCTCATCGTGCTGCTCGTGGGCATGCTCTATGTCATGCTCGGACACAATGTGGTCATGCTGCTTGCGTTCCCCCTGGTACTGAGCTGTCTGTACTGTTCCCGCGGCTGTATGCTGTTTACCTTCATACTGAGCCTTCCGGTGATGATAGCGGCGCATATTCTGTCCTACAACCTGAAGATGGTGCCCGATGACCCCTTCCAGACCATGGATCAGGTCATTTACTACGGTATCATACCCAGAACGGTGCAGTATGTGGCGTTTGCAGTCCTGTGCTACGGTATCACCGACAGAATCAAGAAACTCCTGAGAAGACTTGAGAACGCGAACAACGAGCTCTATCAGGATCAGGAGAATCTTGTGGCTGCGCTTTCCGGACTTATCGAGGTGCAGTCCAAGGAGACCGGTATGCATGTCAAGCGCGTGAGTGAGTACACGAAGGTGCTCTGCCGCGGGCTCGGGATGGATGAGGAGGAGACCTGGAAGGTCGGCCTCGGAGCCATGATGCATGACGTAGGAAAGGTGGCTGTTCCGAAGGAGATACTCGAAAAGCCGGGTAAGCTCACCGAGGAGGAGTTCACCAAGATAAAAATGCACGTGTTCTACGGCAAGGAGATGCTCTCCAAGTATCCCGGTGAGATCATGCAGACCGCCGCGATCATTGCCAATGAGCACCATGAGCATTACGATGGCACAGGTTATCTCGGTATGATCGGCAACGATATAAGCCTTCCCGCAAGATGTGTTTCGCTGGCCGACTTCTTCGACGCTCTCGTGAGCAAGAGAGTGTACAAGTCGGCCTGGAAGCCGGAGGAGGTACGCAGGGAGATACTCAACCAGAGAGGCAAATTCTTCGATCCGCATGTCGTGGATATATTTGACGCTCACTACGACGAATTTATAAAGATTCTGAAGCGTTACCCCGATGATAACGTCATGAAATCATCCATCGAAGAGATATTCGATGTAAAAAAACGTGAGGTATTCTGAGCGGGCGGACTTTGTCCGTCCGTTAAGCGACAGAAAGGGACGGCTTAAACGCCGGCCCGGTAAAGGAACGATATGGAAGATAATTTTACAAAAGACACAGAGGACGAGCAGGTAAAGGACAACGAGCAGGCCGGTGCTTCCACGGAGGAGACGAAGAACGATGACACCGAGAAGCGCACAAGATACTGCAGCTCGTGCAGGCGCGGCGAGGACAAGACCGGCAAGCTCACGGAGTTTCCCGGCGGCTTCCTTCTGTGCAATGACTGTATTCAGAAGGGCCTGAACTTCTTCGGCAACAACAGCAAGGGGGATTTCACCATCAATGACGGCACCTCCGAGAAGAAGATGGATAACTTCGGCGACTTCATGAAGGAGCTCGAGAAGCTCACCGGATTCCCTCTTTTCAAGATCAATCCCGTGAAGAAGGCTGCCCCCAAGAAGGAGAAGGCCGCACAGGCCTCCAAGGAGCTCTCGCTGAAGAACCTCCCGGCTCCGCATGTCATCAAGAAGCATCTCGACGAGTATGTTGTGGGACAGGACAGGGCGAAGAAGTCCATCGCCGTGGCTGTGTACAATCATTACAAGAGGATACTCTCGCCGAAGAACAAGGATGTGGAGATTCAGAAGTCAAATCTTCTGATGCTCGGCCCCACAGGCTGCGGCAAGACATATCTCGTTCAGACACTGGCCAAGATGCTTGACGTTCCGCTCGCGATAGCCGACGCGACCTCGCTCACCGAGGCCGGCTACATAGGAGACGATATCGAGAGCGTGATCAGTAAGCTGCTCTCCGCGGCGGGTGATGACGTGGAGAAGGCACAGAAGGGCATCGTGTTCATAGACGAGATCGACAAGCTCGCGAGAAAGACCGAGACCAGAAGCCGGGACGTGAGCGGCGAGTCGGTGCAGCAGGGACTCTTAAAGCTCCTCGAGGGCAGCAGTATCGAGGTCCCCGTCGGTGCCAGCAGCAAGAGCGCCATGGTACCTCTGGTCACAGTGGATACGAGCAATATACTCTTTATCTGCGGCGGAGCATTCCCTGATCTTGAGGAGATCATCAAGAAGCGCCTGTTAAAGAAGTCCTCCATGGGCTTCGGGGCGCAGCTTAAGGACAGCTACGACAGGGATGTGACGGTGCTTTCCAAGGTCACGACGGAGGACCTTAGGGAGTTCGGTATGATACCGGAGTTCCTCGGAAGACTTCCCGTCATCGTCACTCTCGAGGCCATGAGTGAGGATATGCTCGTGCGTATACTCTCCGAGCCGAAGAATGCGATACTGAAGCAGTACCATGAGCTTCTGGCCATCGACGCGGTCGACCTGCAGTTCACAGACGAGGCGCTGCATATCATTGCGAAGAAGGCCATGGAGAAGGATATCGGCGCCAGGGCGCTCAGAGCGGTCATCGAGGAGTACATGCTCGATATCATGTACGAGATACCCAAGGATCCAAATATCGGAAGAGTGACCATAACGGCGGATTATCTGGAGAACAAGGGTGGTCCCATCATTGAAATGAGGGGCAGCATCGCTCAGGACAGTGTTCCCGCCCTGCCATAATCCGCAATTATTTGAAATTTATTACAAAAAATTCGCTTCGACTGTTTGCAAAAGAGTCATATTGTGATATACTGTCACAGATAGGGCTTGCGACAGCCGCGGCCCGCCCTGCCCTTCTTCGATAGGACAGAGTAAGAAGTGCGAAGGATGAGCCTTCCATGAGCGCCGAGCAGGCACGGCACTCATGCACACCATGCCTGCAATGGATGAAATATGGCTAACAATTATAACAATAACCGAAACGGCTACAACCAAAACGGTTATTACAATAATAACGGTCAGTACAACAATAACCAGTACAACAATCAGTACAATAATAATCAGTACAACAACCAGTATAACAATAATCCGTACGGCAATCCCCAGCCGGCCAGACCCGCGGGGAACAACCAGTACAACAGGTATATGCAGGGAAATAACCAGAACCCCTACTCCAACCAGTACAGGCCTACGGACGATATCGGAGAGCAGATCAGGCAGTCGGTGGCTGCATCGACAGAGTGGATAAACAATGTCATAAGCAGCGTCAAGTCCAACGTTCCACAGAAGTCCATCTACGCCAGACCCGTCAGCGGTATCTCCGCGGAGGAGATGAGAAGGCGCAGCGAGGAGCAGAGAAAGAGACGCGAGGCCATGGCTGCGCAGGCCAGAGCCCGTCAGGCGCAGAGAGCAATCATTGACGATGTTCCCACATGGAAGTCGGTGATGTGCGGCCTGGGAGTAGCCTTCTTCGGACTGTTTGCGGCGATAGGGATCACGGGAGCTATATCGGATGCCATAAAACTCGATTTCGGCGGAATGATGATAGGGCTCTTCTTCCTGCTTGTCAATGCTCCTCTTGCGATATGGAGCTTCAGGCGCTCGAAGCAGGTCGGCAGATACTCCGCATACGCGAAGTACCTCATGGGCAAGCAGTATGTGTCTATCGATGAGCTCACGAACAATCTCGGCTTCGAAAAGAAGACGGTCCTCAAGGACCTTCGCCGTATGATCAGGGAGGGCATCCTCCGTCAGGCTCACATCGACGACAAGGAAGAGTACATCCTCATGACCAACGAGATATACCAGCAGTACAGAAATGCGCAGCTGGGCTATCAGCAGAGGATGGCTTCCGAGAACGTATCCGATGAGGAGTACTTAAGGAGAAAGGATGTCGCCAAGAACAAGGAGCTCGCAGAGACCCTTGAGAAGGGCAATGAGTACATAAAGCAGATCCGCGCAGCCAACGACAAGATACCAGGCAAGGAGATATCGGAGAAGCTCGACAGGCTCGAGGTCGTTGCAAAGCAGGTATTCAAGATCGTGGAGGAGCATCCCGAGAAGCTTCCCGAGATCTACAAGTTCATGGAATACTACATGCCCACTACGCTCAAGCTTGTGAACAACTATTATGAGTTCGACAGGCAGCCGGTACAGGGCGAGAACATCACTAACGGCAAGGCGGAGATAGAGAAGACCATCGACATGATAAATGTGGCCTTCGAGAACCTTGCGAACAAGCTCTATCAGGACGTTGCCATGGAGGTATCGGCCGAGATTTCGGCTATGCAGACCATCCTTTCACAGGAAGGCCTCGGCTCGGATGAGCTTGAGAACCTGAAGCAGAACGCGCAGTCGGATGCTTCGGATCCCGGCAACCCCAACACACTGGTATTTTAATAAGCACATAAAATATATTTTAGGAGGCAGTTATGGCAGACGAGAAGGAATTTGTAATGCCCGAGGCACCGTCAATGACACTCAGCTTCGGAGAACCCGTAGCAGAGCTCGGATCGACAGTTGACACCACAAGCGTTCCCACACAGGAGGAGATCGACAAGATCACACCTGAGGAGCAGAAGCTCACGAGCGAGGAGCTTGCGCAGGTGGAGGCTTTCTCAAAGCAGATCGACCTTAAGAACACGAACGGTATCATGCAGTACGGCGCAGGCGCTCAGAAGAATATAGCCGATTTCTCCAGCACCGCTCTCAACGGTGTGCGTACAAAGGATCTCGGCGATGTGGGCAAGGACCTGGCTATGGTAGTTACCGAGCTGAAGAATTTCGATACCGAGGAGAGCAAGGGACTGTTCGGCTTCTTCAAGAAGCAGGCCAACAAGGTCATCGCCCTTCGCGCTAAGTATGAGAAGGCAGACGACAATATCAAGGCAGTTGAGAAGAAGCTCAACGGACACCAGGTTCAACTGCTCAAGGATATCGCCATGCTCGACAAGATGTATGAGATGAACCTTCAGTACTTCAAGAACCTCAGCATGTACATCCTCGCTGGCAAGAAGAAGATAGAGTACACGAAGAACGTAGAGATTCCCGAGCTTCAGAGAAAGGCTCAGGAGACAGGTCTTCAGGAGGACGCTCAGGCAGTTAACGATCTTCAGACCAGACTCGACCGCTTCGAGAAGAAGGTATACGATCTTGAGCTCACCAGAACGATCTCTCTTCAGATGGGTCCTCAGATCAGACTGCTTCAGAACAATGATACCCTCATGAGTGAGAAGATCCAGTCCACACTGGTAAATACCATCCCGCTCTGGAGAAACCAGATGGTCATCGCGCTCGGTATCGCGCACTCCAAGGAGGCTCTTGAGACCACAAAGGCTACCACGGAGATGACCAACGAGCTCCTCAAGAAGAACGCCGAGAACCTCAAGGTCGCTACCATCGAGATCGCTAAGGAGAGCGAGCGCGGTATTGTCGATATCGAGACATTAAAGGCTACCAACCAGTCACTCATCACCACACTCGATGAGGTCATCAAGATCCAGGACGAGGGCCGCAAGAAGAGAGCCAGCGCCGAGACAGAGATGGCAAAGATGGAAGCCGAGATGAAGAAGAAACTCATCAACCTCAACCAGAACAGATAATAAAACACTTCGACCCGGGAACGCTTCCGGGTCGTTTTTTATGTATAGAACATTTATAATATAAAAAACAGTCCGCAAAAAAGCGGACTGTCAAACGATTACTCTTCACTGTAAACACGCAGAATCTTGATGAGCTTTTCCTTCTCCTTAAGGCTTAATCCCTTAATGAGTTTAGCGATCTCTGCATCAACGCTAGATGAGTCTGAGGAATCGGTGTACAGAAGATAATCAATAGAAACACCGAGCCTTTCAGCATAGTACGAGAGGACCTTAAGGTTCATCTTGACCTTATTGTTCTCGATATTGCTGATGTATGCTACTGTAACCCCCAGATCCTTCGCAATGTCATCCTGTGTGATCTTGTTCTGCTTACGGAAAGCCTTAAGGCGCTTGCCGATGGCAGCGTAATCGATCTTCTTAGCCATGTATTCACCTCCCGAAATAATTATTGTTGCTTGCTGGTTATATTATAGCATTAAAATCTCTATTTGTATAGCTTTAAATGAACTATTTTTGCGATTTTTTTTGTCAAAAACCCATTTTTTACAATTCCTAATTATTTTTAATGCTTTCTTCGTGATTTCGTTAAGAAAAATTTATAAAAAACAGTATTTCTAAAAGAACGAATCTGTGTTAAACTTACCTTGTGTGGTTATACTAAACAAAAACCGATAAGGGAGATACTATGCGAGCTGATATCGAACAGATCATGACATCCGTGAGAAGCGTTATAAAGGGCAAGGACGAAGTCATTCTCAAGGTGCTTGGAGCTATAATTGCGGGCGGACACATCCTGCTTGAGGATATACCGGGCGTGGGTAAGACCACTCTTGCACTTACCATTTCAAAGACCATGTCTCTTAAGTACCACAGAGTACAGTTTACACCGGATGTTCTCCCCAGTGATCTGCTGGGCTTTAACATGTTCAACAGCGCCACCAGAGAATTCGAGTACAGAGAGGGCTCCGTATTCTGCAATATCTTTCTGGCGGATGAGATAAACCGTACCTCGCCCAAGACACAGTCTGCTCTTCTCGAGGTCATGGAGGAGGGTAAGGTCACGGTCGATGGAGTTACAAGACCTCTGCCGAAGCCATTCGTGGTCATTGCCACGCAGAACCCCTTCGGTTCCTCGGGTACGCAGAAGCTCCCCGAGTCCCAGCTCGACCGCTTCATGGTCAGACTGTCCATGGGCTACCCCGACCACGAGAACGCGGTCAATATCTTAAAGGGCAATGTCGGAGCGGTTCTCGCTCAGCTCACCAGCACCCTTACACTTGAACAGGTGAAGGAGATGCAGGAGGGCGCAGATAAGATATTCGTGCACAACTCGGTATTCGACTACATAGTAAGACTTACGGAGAACACCAGAAACGACAACTATTTCGTTACGGGTCTGAGCCCCCGTGCGAGTCTATCGATACTTAAGATGGCCAAGGCTACAGCATACATGGAGGGGGCGCAGTTCGTGCTTCCCGAGCACGTGCTTGCCGTATTCCACGAGACTGCGATACACAGGCTCACCCTTTGCGCGAAGGCCAAGGCAAGGGGAGCCACAGTCATCAGTGCGCTCGATGAGATAGCCGCAGCCACAAAACTGCCCAGTGCATAGGAGACGGGATGTTTAAGAATCTGTATACAAGGCTCTGCTATGTCTTCTTTTTTGCGCTGATGGCACTGTGCTACAGGTTTTATGTGAACTACTTTTTCCTGGCGGCCATGATCATCATGGCGATAGTTCCCGTGGTGTCATATATAGCGCTCAGGTATGTGGCGGACAAGGTATCGTTTGAACTGTCTGCCCCGACACCGATAGAGAGGAACGCGCAGATCACGATAAGGCTCACGCTTAAATGCGACGCGTTTTTGCCTGTCATGCGAAGCCTGGTGAAGGTGGTCATAGAGAACCAGTTCCACCGTCAGCCCGAGACCTACTATTTCGGCTGCGGCATACCGGCCGGAAAGCCTGCGCAGGCTGTGCTGGATATAAGGAGCATGCTCTGCGGCGCGATAAATATCAGTGCCACGGAGGTGGAGATCTGGGACTACACAGGTATGTTCTCGCTTAAGAGACCCGTGAGCGAATCTGCCACTGTAATAGTGAACGCGCCTTACACCGAGATGGACATATCCACCGAGGCCATAGGAGGCGCAGGTCTCACGGAGCTGGTGGAGCAGGACACCAAGGGCAATGATTCCTCACAGGTCATAGACACGAGGGATTACCGGCCGGGGGATAAGCCGAACAGGATACACTGGAAGCTGTCCACGAAGCTCGAGAGGCTGATAGTGAAGGAGTACGGCGCCATATCGTCAAACGATGTTCTGGTACTGGTGGAGCTCTACAGGCCGGATATGACCGGTCTCTCCCCCGAGGAGACATATAAGAGGAATCTGCCCTTTGACAGAGTATTTGACGCGTATACTGCTCTGATGGAGCATCTCATAGCGCAGAAGAGACCCTTCTGTCTGTGCTGGTACAGCCCTTCCATAGGAGAACTCAAGAAGGAAGAGGTCAGTACACGCACCGAGGGCAGGAACGCGATCTCCATGCTCTACTATGAGAACCTGTCGACCGAGCCGGGTGCGGCTCGCGAGATGTGCGCAAAGACGATGGATGAGTTCGGAGAATTCATATATATTTTCCCCTCCTACAGCGAATGCACTGCGGGAATGGAGGCGTGTGAGCGCCTTTTTGTGCTGGAGGAGGAAGGCCGCGTGCTTGCGGAGTGCGTGCGAGTTAAGATCACATAGGTAAGATTTGATGGAAAACGGTGGTTCATCATTCAGAAAAGCTCTCAGAAGAATATTTCGGCGCGAAGAGTATCTGGAGGAGAAGGCCGGACTTGTAAGCGGTATACGCGTGGTAAACAGGTCCGTGAAGTTCTCGGAAGACCAGAAGATAAAACATGCTCTGTTAAACGCGGTACTCTTATTCTCCATGGTCACGGGTGTGACCATGGCTTTTGCCGATTCATTTGAGATCGGTTACAGTCTGACGGCGGTGGTGATGAGCTATGGTATTTTTTCGCTGCTTCTCTCACTCATGAACGTCAGAAGAGCGTGGCAGAATATCGGCTATATATTGATCTTTGTCATTTTTACGGTAGTAATAATATACTTCAGGAATTATATAAACAGCGGACTAAACGGATTTTTAAATGATTTTTATGTATTCATATCCGAATACTGGGATATGGACTTCGAGAAGACCTACACCGAGGCTTTCGCACAGCAGCACGAGGCTACGATCACGGCGTTCTTTATATCCGTGGGCTTTGTACTGATGGTGCTTTTGAACTTTGTGTTCAACAACGAGCAGAGTCCCCTGACCGTGCTTCTGGTGGTATTTCCGGTGCTGCAGTTCGGTATGTATTTCGATGCGGCTCCGTCGGTCATTCTCACCGCGGCGCTCGTATATGTGCTTCTGGCATGCTTTTTCCTCAGGCATAACCATCAGTTTGCGATGCCCACGAAAAAGAAGAACACCAGACGAATCCACATGTCGCACAATAACTATTACCTCCACTTCTCGAACGGCCGCGTCATAGCGCAGGTGGGGGCGGTTTTTGCGGTGTTTATGACGGCAGTGTGCATCGTGATGGCGGTCATATTTCCCGCCAGCGCGCACAGACCCGACAGCAGGCTCCTTGAGGTGAAGGAATCGACCAATCAGACCGTCAGGCAGGTGCTCCTCTACGGATTCTACGGCCTTTTTCATAAGGACAGCGACGGCGGTGTCAGCGGCCTTAATTCCGGTAAACTGGGCAGATACGGCACGGTCTACAGCGATTACGAGACCGACCTGTATGTGACATTTGCGCCTTATTCGCGCGAGACGGTATATCTCAAGTCGTATGTAGGTGTGGCATATTACGGCAGCGGCTGGGCAAATTCATTTCCCGACGACGAGGTGATATATTCCTCACCTGAGCTGGCGAGCGCGCAGGATCTGATAAATCTCGAGGCGAACAGACTCGAAAAGCTCGCCGAAAGTGACCCGAAGATATTAAAGGGCAGGATGCTCGTGGACCCGCAGGATGCGGCTCTGGGCATCAATTATCTCGCATACCCTTATTACACGCAGTTCGATTTCGCGAGCGGAGCGTACTCGACCAGCTTCGGCGGCACGGGATATTCTATCTCGGAGCTCACCAGGGTGCCGTACGCGGTGAGGGCGGGAGCCTACAGGGATCTGACCTACTATGTCTATCCGGATATCTGGAACAGCTCATACGTCGATCAGGCGCCGCAGGATGAGATAGACAGGTTCGTAAGGAACAACTATTTAAGCGTCTGGGGAGCCAATAAGAGCTCCACTGAGGTCATATCGGATACCAGATATGAGCAGGACAGACTGAATGTGGAGAGCTACCTGCGTCATTTCTGCGCTGAGAAGGGCTTTTCGGGCAGCACTGTGGAGATAATAGAGCAGATAAGGGATATGTTCCAGGCGGAGTATCCCTACACTCTGAACCCGGGAGTCACGCCCAAGGGCAATGATTTCGTGACTTATTTCCTTTCGACGCAGAAGAAGGGATACTGTTCATATTTCGCCACGGCCGGAACGCTTCTTCTTCGCACCATGGGCATACCCGCGAGATATGTCGAGGGCTATGTAGTGTCCATGAGTGATGTGGTGGACGCGGAGTTCGTCGAGGGCGAGGAATACGAGGACTGGATCGTCGGAGAGGCACCGGCAGGTAAGACAGCCGTGGTGAAGGCGGATATAGACGACTCAAGAGCCCATGCATGGGTCGAGGTGTACCTGAACGGCTTCGGATGGGTGCCGGTGGAGCTTACACCGTCCTCCTTCGGAAACGCGGAGGATGAGGAGTTCGACAGCCTGTGGAGCCGCATCGGAAGAATGGACATGAGTGATGACACGGCCGATTTCATACAGAATATAATGGACTCACCCGCGGGTCAGGGCGTAATGCTGGCTATAAGGATAATTATCGGCGCGGGCATCGCGGTGGCGCTGTTTTTTGCGGGAAGATCTGTCAAGAAGGCGTACGAGAGACATCTGGGCAGGGAGAGCTTCTATGAGGGTTACGGCATGAGAATCATGAAGACCTACTCGGGACTTTGCGCGTGGGCGCGCAGGAAAAAACTCCTAGATGACGATAATGCCACCGTCACCGAGCTCGTGAAGACATTTACAAAGAGGGGTGCCGGGGAGACACAGCTTACGGAGTTTGCGGACATATACAAGAAGGCGGCTTATTCCCCGGCTCCCGTGACCAAGGATGACAGGAACCGATTTATGAGTCTTGCCGCCTCGATAAAGAGATCGGTCAGATGTGACTGAAACTGAAAGGAAGTTGACAGGAATTGGACCTTTTTGATTATATGCGCGAGAGGTCGCAGGAAAAGGAGGCTCCCCTTGCGGCACGTATGAGACCGAGAACGCTCTCGGAGGTCGTGGGACAGGAGCATATAATAGGCGATGGCAAGCTGCTCTCGCGCATGATAAAGGCCGATAAGCTCGGGTCGGTGATATTCTACGGACCTCCCGGCACGGGAAAGACCACGCTCGCGAAGGTCATCGCGGGAGCGACCAAGGCCGATTTTAAACAGATAAATGCCACGTCCGCAGGGAAAAAGGATATGGAGACCGTGGTGGCGGAGGCTAAGAATGTCAGAGGCGCATACGGGCGCGGCACGATACTCTTCATCGATGAGATACACCGCTTCAACAAGGCGCAGCAGGACTACCTCCTGCCCTTTGTCGAGGACGGCACGGTCGTACTGATAGGCGCCACTACGGAGAATCCGTATTTCGAGGTGAATAACGCTCTCATATCCAGATCAGTGGTCTTAGAGCTTAAGCCGCTTTCGCGCGAGGATGTCGCGAAGATCATACTTGTCGCGGTAAATGACTCCGAGAGGGGACTCGGAAGCTTCGGGGCACAGATTACGGACGAGGCGGTGAGCTTTCTGTCCGATGCCGCGGGAGGGGATGCCAGAAGAGCCATCAATGCCGTTGAGCTTGGCATCACCACGACTCCCAGATCGGAGGACGGTATCATCCATCTCACACTGGACGTGGTGAGTGAGTGCATACAGAAGAAGGCCATAAGATACGATGCCGACGGCGATGAACACTATGACACCATCAGCGCGTTCATAAAGAGCATGAGAGGCTCCGACCCGGATGCGGCGGTGTATTATCTCGCGAGGATGCTCAGCGCGGGGGAGGATATCAAATTCATAGCCAGAAGGATCATGATCTGCGCGAGCGAGGATGTGGGCAACGCTGACCCCATGGCGATGGTAGTTGCCGCAAGCGCAGCGGCCGAGGTGGAGCGCGTGGGCATGCCCGAATCGCAGCTTATACTGTCACAGGCAGCCATATATGTGGCCACGGCGCCAAAGTCGAATTCCTCCTGCGTGGCGATAGAGCAGGCTATGAAATATGTGGAGCAGACGGCTAATCTGCCCATACCTCCGTACCTTCAGGACGCGCACTACAAGGGCAGTGCGAAGCTCGGCAGGGGAGTAGGATATATGTATCCCCACGACTTTCCGGGGCACTATGTTGCGCAGAGATACCTGCCCGAAAGAGCCGGTGACATCACATTTTACGCGCCCTCGGACGAAGGTTTTGAGAAAGAAATAAGAAACAGGATAGATAAACACCTCTGACGGGGTGTTTATTCTTTTTTTATGGGTTGAAAAAACCTTTAAAGTATTGTATTATTAAGAGTGGTCTTTTGTCGGTAATGATCGGGACTGATATTAACAATCAGTCCTCACTCCGGTGCGGCAGGCACGCCGGAGGCTGGCACCATGCCTGTGCATCGCAGAAAATGAAGGAACGTATTCGTGAGCTTGCCGGCGGGCAGGTGGAATTCAAAAAACCTGAGTTTACCATAGTGCCCGACGAGTTGAACGAGAAGATAAACATTGACGGTATCTACAGGACACAGCTGGTACTGGATGTGAAGAACGGTGCCATGCTCAAGGGCGTCGCTTACAGTACGCACAGCAGAGTGACCATACCGAATCGTGTCTTCTACGGTAAAAATGTAAGGATCGAGATAGAGGTCAACACGATGGGCCTCTCGGGGCAGGCGCGAATAGAGGGCGCACTGAACCTTGTGACGAACGTGGGCACCAGGACCGTTCCGTACTTCTTCGACATGCAGGAGAAGGGCTACGGCCCCGAGGGAAGGACATTTCCCGTGATAGAGGATTTCGCCGACTACGTCATCGACGATGAGAAGAACGCGCTCAAGCTCTTCAGATCCGGAAGCTTCATCCGCCTTCCCTTCATGAAGGAGCTCAACCGGCAGGCGCTCTATCAGACCCTTTGCGTCGACAGAAATGAAAGACGCGGCATGGAGGAGTTCCTTGTATACAATAAGGCGAAGGCCTCCATCTCCTATGAGGTGAACTCCGAGCCCATAGTATTTTCCGAGATATCGGAGGATATGAGGGGAACGGTAACGGTAAAAAAGAGCACCTGGGGCTACGGAATACTCAACATATCCACCGACAAACCATGGCTTTCGACCGATATGAGTTCGGTCACGACAGACGCATTCAACGAGGAAGGCATACTTGAGATACCTTTTACGATAAATCCCGAGGTGCTGGGCACCGGTATGAACGAGGGACACGTGATGATCACCAGTGTAAGGGGTGAGCAGCGCGTGGAGGTAAGAGTCCAGAAGACCGACAGAGTGCATTTCTCCAGTTCGAAGAACCTCTCCGAGAAGGAACTCTACGCCGAGGGCCTCAGACTCTATATCGAGTACAGAGTGGCCAAGGTGAAGGGTGAGAGCGGCACAGAGCAGCTCGTAAAGCTCCTGAGGCTCTGTGAGAGAATGTGTTCCGAAGACCCCGGGAGCTGGGAGAAGAAGCTCTTCCTCATATACTTCAGGCTTATAAACGGTGATATACCGGGAGCCGAGCAGTACATAGATGATGTGCGCGAGGAAGTAATGAAGAACAGGCTGAAGAACAACAGAGCCTATTGTTTCTTCCTCCACATAAGAGCTATATACAACGAGAGCAGCGAGCAGATGGATACTGCCGCGAAGCTCATCATGAAATATTATACAGAGAACGGACAGGATCCCATGCTGATGCTGATGCTCCTTCAGACCGATGAGAGCGTCAGGGAGAACAGGAGCCTGTGCATTCTGCGCCTTAAGGAGCTGTTTCAGAACGGATGCCACAGCCCGCTTCTCTATGTTATGGCCTGCGAGATCTACAGGGAGTCACCGGATCTGTTCAGAGTCCTTAACGAATTCGAGATGCAGTGTGTCAGATTCGGCGCGAAGTGGGGTATACTTTCTCAGCAGGTCGCTGAGAATGCCGCAAGGGCGGGCAGCTACGAGAGCCGCTTCGACCAGTTCACGCTTCACATGCTCGAGGATATCCATACGCAGTATCCGACTCACGCCGTGCTTGAGAACATCTGCTCATATCTCATCCGCTGCAATATGCGCGGGGAGCAGTATTTCAATTGGTACAGTGACGGAATAAAGGACGGTGTAAATATCGTCGGTCTCTACGAGGCATATCTGGAGTCGCTTCCCGCGGATTTTGAGGGAGCTCTCCCCGAGGAGGTGCTGCTGTATTTTGCGTACAGCCAGGATCTTCGCGACGATCTCAAGGAACTGATCTATGACAATATACTGAAATATTACCCGGAGAGCACGCAGGTCTACGCGGAGTATTCGGACCAGATGGAGGAGTATGCCATAACGAGTCTTCTGGCCGGGCACATAAGCAGAAGAATGGTGCCATTGTATAAAAAGCTCGTATATCAGGATATGATAGACGAGAGGCTCGCAGGCGTTCTTCCCGAGCTGCTGCTGGCGTGTGAGATCAAGTGCGACAACCCTGTCATGGAGAGGATGATAGTCAGATGTCCCGAGCTCGGCTTTGAGGACAGCTACGACCTCGACAGGGGAGTTACCTATGCGCCCGTGTATACAGCGGACAGCTTCATCATGTTCGTGGACAGTCTGGGTAACCGCTACACGGATGTTCCGTACAAGAGCGAGCTCATCTTCTCTCAGCCGGAGCTTTTGACCAAATGCGAGGAGGTCTACCCGGAGAATCTTGTATTCATGGTAAGACGCGCCATGACATTTATCGACAGGCCCCTTCGCGACGATAAGGAGAGGGAGCTGCTCGATAAGCTGCTTCTGTGCGCGGAGATATCCGAGGTGTTCAGGGGCAGGATCATTTCCAGACTGCTCGATTACTGCATGAATAAGGACAAGCCCATGGTGGAGGAGGTCCTTATGTCACTCGACCTGCCGTCTCTGTCATACCACGACAGGAGAAAGGCTCTCGAGTGCATGATAAAGGCAGGGCATCTCGAGGAGGTATACGAGTACATAAGGGACAATTCGGTCAACGGTCTCAAGTACGATAGTCTCCTGAAGATAGCGCTGAACCACTATAATCGCATAGGAGGGGCGAGCGAGGACTACCTGATCAGCCTTTCCATGTACCTATTCGGCAAGAGCATCACCACATCCGAGCTGTGTGAGTACCTGTGCAGGTTCTACAACGGCTCGAACGAGGAGATGAAGAGGCTCCTTTTCACCTGCGAGAAGCACGGCGGGGACGTATCGGATCTTCCGGAGCGCGTCCTTGCGCAGATGCTGTTCTCCGGCGACAAGGAGGATATCGAGAAGGTCTACAAGATATACAGGAGCTGTCACGGGCTTAAGGAGACGGTCATCAGGGCGTACCATGTGCTGTGCTGCTACGAGTATTTTGTAAACAGAAAGACCATCGATATCGCCATTTTCGGCGATATAGCGGACATTCTCTACGGTACTGAGACCATGAGCATGATCCGTGAGGAGTATCAGAACATAGACATCATATCCATAGCCCTTCTCTACTACCTGACTGAGAACGAAAATGTCATCCTGCAGCAGAATGAGATGTGCGAGGATCTGCTGAAGAAGCTGGTCCGCAAGGGACTTCTGTTCGGCTTCTACGCGAAGCTTTCCGACCGTGTGAGCGTGCCCGCGATCTTAAACGGCAAGCTGCTCCTTGAGCACCGCTCGACCAAGGCCTCGAGAGTCTTCCTCACCATGAGGAGGATGAATACGGAGGACGAGGTGACCGTAGTCATGCAGAAGATGTATGACGGCGTGTTCGTGAGCCAGCTCGTGGTATTTGCGGACGAGACGTACGAGTACGGAATCTCAGAGGAGATACGCGGACATGTGGTCTCTGTCATCTCGAGAAGACTGATCTCGGACGAGCTGACCTTCTCAAGAGGCGGTAGCATGTTTGATACCATAAATGATTTCGTACGGCTCGAGGCTACGGGTCAGTACAATCTGCTCGAGGATGCTGTCATGAATCACGAGAAGAGGCAGCATATCATTTCCGAACTTTTTAAACCACTTTAAGGGGACGGCGCTATGAGCGAAGGTTTGATAATAGGTTTCGATCTGTGTGACAATTATACGCAGATCGCCATATATGATGAGGAGACTTCTGACGCTCAGGAGATTAAGCTCACCGATGAATCCGATGAGATACCTACCACCATCTGCAAGGTTCGCAGAAGGGAGGAGTGGAAGATAGGTGAGGCCGCGTGCGAGATGGCACTCCTTGGCTCCGGTATAGCGGTGGATAAGCTCCTTCGCCTGGTGAAGAAGGGCGGGGTGGCCACTCTGGAGGGCAGGACATACACCGCGGGTGAGCTTCTGGATATCTACATCCGCGAGACACTGGGCTTTGTGACGGCCAAGTATGACAGAAAGATAGAGAAGGTGATATACTGCGTCAAGGAGCTGAGGACTCCCCTTGCGGATCAGATCGTAAAAAGCTGCGAGAAGCTTGGCGTGAAGCGCGAGAACGTGAAGGTCTTAAGCCATACCGAGGCATATCTGTATTATCTTCTCAGAAGACCCGCCGAACAGCTCACGAATTATTCCGTGCTCTTCGATCTTTCGAAGGAGGGTCTCAGATATTTCGAGTGCAATATACTGCGGGGTGTCACACCGAACGTGGCGCAGGCCGAGGTGAGCGATCTCGAGGAGGGATTTTCACTGGATATTCTTGAGAGTGAGCCGGGAAGAAAGCTTGCGGACAATATATTCTCCTCGTGTGTTCAGAGAAGATTCAACGGCAAGATAATATCCAATGTCTACCTTACGGGCTCGGGACTGACCGGTATACAGGACTGGGGCAAAAAGTCTCTCTCCATCCTCTGCAACAGGAGGAAGGTATATCTCGAGAAGGCGCTTTTTGCAAAGGGAGCCGTCTGGGCAGGAATGGGCGACGCGCCCACATGCACCTTCGTGTGCGACGGAAGGATATCCGCCAGCGTCGGCATGAACATGACGGTCGGCGGCGTCGCCAAAAATATCACACTTATCGAGGCCGGTGAGAGGTGGTACGATTCCTCCGCGTCGACAGAGTTCTATCTCGACGGTGAGGACGGCATCGATCTCATCATCACTCCCGCGGGAGGCAGGAAGTCCGCTGTTCGCAGGATTCCTCTGTCACAGTTTCCGCAGCGCCCCGCAGGGACCACGAGAGTCAGGCTGGAGCTTTCATTTTCATCGGAAAATGAGCTGGGCGTGTGCATCCGTGATATGGGCTTCGGGGAGATATATCCCGCAAGCTCCGAGGTGATAGAAAACAGATTTTCCATTCAGTAAAGGCGGTATGAGATGAGCGGATTATTACTTGCAAGCAGTCCTCTGGCGAAGCATCCGTTTAAGGTGCTTGAGACCGGACTGCTCATATACAGTGCTGAGGAGCTCTGCTATTACATATACAACAATTACTATCTGGTGGACGACGATTTCGTGGACGACGATCTTCTGGACTTTCTGAGGGATGAGCTGGGACTTTCGCAGGTAGCCGACAGGGTGGCCACGGTCCGCGAGGAGGGAGCCGGAACGCATCTGGTGCTCGCGTGCCTCATGCGCGAGGTGCACTACTACCCGGAGGCGTCGATCAAGGAGTTTTTGCAGAAGTACGAGAGTTATCGCCACAATTCACCCTCCAACAGAAAGATAATAAGGGCCGATTTCCTTATGGAGAAGGGACATTTTCTTGCGGCGCTGCGTATCTATCACCAGTTCGACAGCGGGAGAAGGGATCCGTCCCTCGGAAACGAGTTCTTCATGCGGGTAAGGCAGCACATGGCTGTGGCATACATCAAGCTGGGGCTTTACCGCGAGGCCATGGAGGCTTTCGAGGCGGCTTACAGCTGCAAGGACTCGCCGGAGCTTTTAAAGCAGATATGGCAGTTCTCGAACTTTTCGGGAGTCGATATGTCACCTGAGATAAAGGGCATAGTCACCGAGGAGGATGAGGCACAGTGGAGGAACGATTACGATGAGGTGAGTGCTCAGGGAAGCCTTCTCGCCACCACGGGTTACACCGCATCGATGTTCACGAAGGATTCCGTAAGACGCAAGGAGGCCGTGAACAGATACATCGAGATGTCCAAAAAGAACTACAGAGCAGCTATCGTTTGATGCTCTGCGTTTTAAAGAATAGATCAGAAGATGAAGAGGTTTAAAGTAAACGACAATGAGTAAACAGCTTGAGAAAACCTACGATCCTGCCGACATAGAGGGCAGGCTTTATCAGAAGTGGCTCGACGGCGGCTACTTCCACGCAGAGGTGAATCCCGACAGGAAGCCGTTCACCATCATAATGCCGCCGCCCAATGTCACAGGACAGCTCCATATGGGACATGCCCTTGACAACACCATGCAGGATATACTTATCAGATTTAAGCGTATGCAGGGCTACGAGGCTCTCTGGCAGCCGGGCACCGACCACGCAGCCATCTCCACCGAGGTCAAGGTCATCGAGAAGCTTAAGAAGGAAGGTATCGACAAGAAGGATATCGGCCGCGAGGGCTTCCTTAAGGAGTGCTGGGACTGGAGAAACAAGTTTGGCTCGAGGATAGTGAGTCAGCTCAAGAGGCTCGGCTCTTCCGCAGACTGGGAGAGGGAGCGCTTCACCATGGACGAGGGCTCCACGGCCGCAGTCATGGAGACATTTACGGGTCTCTATAAGAAGGGACTCATCTACAAGGGCTCAAGAATAGGCAACTGGTGTCCTGTCTGCAAGACATCCATATCCGATGCGGAGGTCGAGTACGAAGAGCAGGACGGTTTCTTCTGGCACATCAATTACCCGGTCAAGGGCGAAGAGGGAAGGTTCGTGGAGATAGCCACCACCAGACCCGAGACCCTGCTGGGCGATACAGCTGTGGCTGTCAATCCGGACGATGACAGATATAAGGACATCGTCGGCAAGACCCTCATCCTGCCACTCGTGGGCAGGGAGATACCGGTCATAGCGGATTCGTACGTAGACAAGGAGTTCGGAACCGGTTGCGTGAAGATCACGCCCGCCCACGACCCGAACGATTTCGAGGTCGGAAAGAGACATGACCTCGAGGAGATAAATGTACTTAACGACGACGCCACCATCAATGAAAACGGCGGCAAATACGTCGGTATGGACCGTTACGAGGCCAGAAAGCTCATCGTGAAGGAACTCACAGAGCTCGGACTTCTCGTAAAGACCGTTCCCCACAGGCACAATGTCGGAACACACGACAGATGCGGTACCACAGTCGAGCCCATGGTGAAAAACCAGTGGTTCGTAAAGATGAGCGAGCTCATAAAGCCCGCCGCAGAGGCCATCAAAAACGGCGACATAAAGCTCCTTCCCGAGAGGATGGAGAAGACATATTTCAACTGGACCGACAATATCCGCGACTGGTGCATCAGCCGCCAGCTCTGGTGGGGCCACCGGATCCCCGCTTATTATTGCGACGACTGCGGTGAAATTGTGGTAGCCGGAGAGAAGCCGGCTGTCTGCCCCAAGTGCGGGTGCAGCCATCTGACCCAGGATGAAGACACCCTGGATACCTGGTTCTCCTCCG
>DGVE01000008.1 GCA_002395865.1 Lachnospiraceae bacterium UBA4292
TACGTGGGCTACGATGAGGGCGGACAGCTCACCGACAGGGTGCGCAGAAACCCGTATTCCGTTGTGCTCTTCGACGAGATAGAGAAGGCTCACCCCGATGTGTTCAATATCCTCCTCCAGATACTTGACGAGGGAAGCGTGACGGATGCACAGGGACGCAGGACTAATTTCAAGAACACTGTCATCATCATGACCAGCAACTGCGGCGCAAGCGATATCTCCGATGAAAAGCATCTGGGCTTCGGAGTGGACAGAAACGCCGCCGGGCGACACGAGCTCATGAAGAAGAAGGTGATGGAGGCAGTCAAGCATACCTTCAGACCGGAGTTTTTAAACAGGATCGACGAGATCATAGTCTTCGAGAGACTGGGCAGGGAGGAGATAGTAAAGATAGCGAATCTCATGCTCAGGGAAGTGGCGAATCAGGCGAGACAGAGCAGAAACATTGAGCTCGTTTTTTCTGAAGAAGTAATTGATTTTATAGCCGAAAAGGGGTATGATGTTAAGTACGGAGCAAGGCCTGTAAGACGCGCCATTCAGACATATGTGACCGACATGCTCTCGGATGCGCTTCTTGAAGGACGAATCAAAAACGACTCGACCGTTCGTGTGGTAAAGGACGGTGACAGGCTTGCGATAGGTTGATAAAGGGGCCGCGCGATGGGTATCATTAAGGAACTTATAAAAGCACAGGACAACGGATTGAGCTTCGGAAACTACGAGCTCGCACAGAAGACCAAGAAGTCTGATTTCAGCTTCGCTGGCGATATATACAAGGTGAAGACCTTCAAGGATATCACCAGACTCGAGAAGAACGAACTTCTGGTGTACGAATCCGAGCCCGGGACCGCAGTCACCGACTTCGTGATGAAGGCGGACGGAGTGGAATTTCGCGTGGAGGGTCCGAAGACCGCGCAGATCATACTGGGCCTTGAGGAGGAAGCGGAGTACGATGTTTATCTGGGAGACGTACAGGTGGACAGGCTTCGCACGAACTTAGGAGGCAAACTCTCGATAAACGTTGAGCTGGGCGGTAAGCCGGTCAAGGTAAAGGTAGTAAAGAGCTGATGGCTAAAGCAAAGACCACCGCATTCTATTGTAAGGAGTGCGGCAATGAAAGCTCGAAGTGGTCGGGGCAGTGCCCTGCCTGCGGCGCGTGGAACTCACTTGTGGAGGCACCTAAGGAGAGTTGCAGTCCCGTCAGGGGCAGGCTCACGGGCGTAAATGCGCCTGTTCCCGTCAGGGAGGTGAATTCTGCCAGTGAGGACAGGACGAAGTGCGGCAACGCGGAGCTCGACAGGGTGCTCGGAGGCGGTATCGTGCCCGGCAGTCTGGTTCTTATCGGCGGAGACCCCGGTATAGGCAAATCCACGCTCCTCATGCAGACATGCGGACAGCTTTCGAAAAAAGATATAAAAATATTGTACATTTCCGGTGAGGAATCACTGAAACAGATAAAGCTCAGAGCCGACAGACTGGAAACAGACTGCGGCTCTGTTTTGCTTCTTTGTGAGACGGATGTGGCTAGGATACAGGCTGCGATCGATGATGTGAAGCCCGATGTGGTTGTGGTGGATTCCGTGCAGACCATGTACGTGGAGAATGTCTCCGGAGCACCGGGGTCGGTGACTCAGGTGCGCGAGGCCGCGAATGTGTTCATGACCATAGCTAAGGGCATGGGCATCACCGTATTTCTGGTGGGACATGTCACCAGGGAGGGAAGCATAGCGGGGCCGAAGATACTGGAGCACATGGTCGATACAGTGCTATATTTCGAGGGCGAGAGGAGCGCAAGCTACAGGATACTGCGCGCAGTGAAGAACCGCTTCGGTTCAACCGACGAGATAGGCGTGTTCGAGATGACGCAGCGCGGCCTGAAGGAGGTCGAGAACCCGTCGGAGTACATGCTCACGGGAAGGCCTCTGGATGTGAGCGGAAGCGTGGTGTTCTGCTGCATGGAGGGCACGAGGCCGGTGCTTCTCGAGATACAGGCACTCGTGTGCCGTACCAGCTTCGGCAATGCAAGGCGCAGCAGCAACGGCGTGGACTACAACCGCATGAACATGCTGCTGGCGGTGCTTGAGAAGAAGCTGGAGGTTCCGCTCTTTGAGCTGGACGCATATATAAATATCACCGGAGGCATGAAGGTCGCAGAGCCTGCCATGGATCTGGGCATCGCTGCGGCTGTAATTTCCAGCTTGAGGAACACTCCGGTGCATGAGAGGACGGTATTCTTCGGCGAGATAGGTCTCGCGGGAGAGGTGCGCGGCGTGTCCATGACCGCGCAGAGGCTGAATGAGGCCGCAAGGCTGGGCTTTACCAGGTGTGTCATGCCCGCGGTATCGCTTGAGGGGATAGAGGTGCCAAAGGGCATAGAATGTATAGGTATAAGACATGTAGGGGAGCTGGTCAGGGTGCTCAGGCAGCAGTCTTAAGCAGAAGTGGCACAGTACAGAACATGGGGGATAGCGTGAAGAGACAGGGGATAGATATAATAGCGGTGATAATGGCCGTTTTGATTCTCATAACGTCTGAGGGGCCTGATGGATGGGCAGGCTTTGGGAAGCGTGCGTTTTCCGCGTATAATACACTGAGGTATTATCAGATAAAGTCTGATCTCGACACTGCCATGGAGAAGGCGCAGAGAGAGCAGGCGGCCAGAGAAGCTGCCGAAAGAGCGGCGGCAGAGCAGGCGGCCAGAGAAGCTGCCGAGAGAGAAGCAGCAGAGCAGGCTTCACGTGAGGCGGCTGCGCACGAGGATATACAGGAGCCGGAGCCCGTGATAGAGCCGGAGCTTGCCTCACAGCCGGAGCCGGAGCCGGTACAGGATGATACCGTGAGACTGTATCCGGGAGTATCGGAGAATACCCGGTATCTTACAGCAGAGCAGATCAGGTTCTATAAGAATTACCTGACAGGACTTATCAATGAGTACAGAGCGGCCAACGGCCTTAATACTCTCGACAGCGATCCCTATCTGGAGAGCGCGGCGACGGTAAGGGCCTTGGAGAATTCCGTAGAAAGCTTCACTCACACAAGACCGGACGGCACCAGAGGCTTTTATGTTATCGAAGCTCTCGGGGGAGTATACGAGGAGACCGTTAAGGCGATCAGGGACAGAGTATACGGCAGATCCGGCTTTGCGTACGACGCGGGAGAGAATCTTGCATATACCTACGCTGTCGACGGGGAGGGATATTGCGTCCTGCCCGAGCAGTTTAGCGGTACAGATGAGGAGCTTATTGCCATAGCGACCCAGACCTTCAATAACTGGAGGAACAGCTCGACGCACAACGCAAACATGCTTCACGGGAACTATACCGCCATCGGCATCGGTATAAATGCCTCAGTCAGACAGGATGATGGAACGTTCTACATACTGGCGGCCACACTGTTCTGCAAGACATATTAAATTTTTAAAATAACTATTGACAAGAGCATTTTTAAATGTTATAGTCTGTACTCGCAGGAAAGCAGAGTTCTCTCTCACCATATCACAAGGTGCATATGGTTAATAGTACGGACCAGACTAGAGAGGGAGCGGACTGCGCATTTGCAGCCTGCTCTTTTTAAATCCAACGGGGGGTATAAGACCATTAGCGAGTATTTTATCAATGAACAGATAAGGGACAAGGAAGTCAGGGTTATCAGCGAGGACGGAGAGCAGCTCGGTATCATGTCGTCTAAGGACGCGCTGAAGCTTGCGAAGGAGGCAGAGCTTGATCTGGTGAAGATCGCGCCTACCGCGAAGCCGCCGGTTTGCAAGATCATTGATTACGGCAAATACAAGTACGAGCAGGTTCGCCGCGAGAAGGAAGCGAGAAAGAAGCAGAAGACGATCGAGCTCAAGGAGATCAGAATGACTCCGAATATCGATCAGAACGATCTCAATACGAAGGTCGCTGCCGCAAGAAAGTTCCTCGAGAAGGGCAACAAGGTGAAGGTCACGCTGCGCTTCCGAGGCCGTGAGATGTCGCGTATGGGAGCATCGAAGCACATTCTGGATGAGTTTGCCGAGACGCTTGCAGATATCGCTGTGATCGAGAAGCCCGCCAAGGTAGAGGGCAGAAACATGAGTGTGGTTTTAACTGAGAAGCGATAACACAGATTTCTGAGTGTTGCCGATCGGTAAAATATATTTTCAGGAGGATACAATAATGGCTAAGTTAAAGACAAGTCGCGCTGCCGCAAAGCGTTTTAAGGTGACAGGTTCAGGCAAGTTAATGAGAATGAAGGCATACAAGAGCCACATCCTTACCAAGAAGTCAACAAAGAGAAAGAGAAATCTTCGTCAGGCTGCTGTTGTGGACAGCGCTAATGTTAAGAGCATGAAGAAGATTCTGCCTTATTTATAATCAGGGAACACAGGAGGACTTAAGAAATGGCTAGGATAAAGGGCGGATTAAACGCAAAGAAGAGACATAACAGAGTATTAAAGCTTGCAAAGGGTTACAGAGGTGCAAGATCCAAGCAGTACAGAATCGCTAAGCAGTCCGTAATGAGGGCTCTCGCTACCGCATACGCAGGCAGAAAGCAGAGAAAGAGACAGTTCAGACAGCTCTGGATCGCTCGTATCAACGCAGCATGCCGCATCAATGGTATATCTTACAGCAAGTTCATGTTCGGTCTCAAGGAGGCAGGCATCGTATTAAACCGCAAGGTTCTTGCAGATATGGCTGTCAATGATGCAGCAGGCTTCGCTAAGCTCGTTGAGGCTGCAAAGGCTAAGATCGCTTAATCCATAATGGTTTTCGTGTTCCGCCGGGGCACATTATTAAAATATAATAAAATTCCCGGCGGAGCAAAAAAACTGTTGACAAAATCCATCCAAGCATCTATAATGCTGTAGGTATTGATAATCCTCGATAGCTCAGTCGGTAGAGCACGCGGCTGTTAACCGCG
>DGVE01000186.1 GCA_002395865.1 Lachnospiraceae bacterium UBA4292
GTAGGTTCAGCTGCACATTTGCAAGAGCAAGGGAATCTACTTCTTTTAGGAAAGGATAGTCCTTTTTGTACTGCGCCGGAGTGGGATGCAGGATAGTCTTATCGCGCTTGTAGGCATCTTCCTTATCGGCGAGCATAAGATTCCAGACCTTGCGGCAGCAGCCGAAAGACCTGACAAAAAATGTTTCCTGTTCGGTATTAGGATAAGCGCGGTATTTTATGGCTGTCTGATACATAGTCATGAACTCCGTTGGCGTTCAATATAACGCAGCTTAGGTTGTAGACACAGGTGCGTCCATGAGTATAGTTGTTCATGAATATATTATATCAAACAAATGTTCGCAGGTCAATGAAATGTTGTGAAAATATATAGGCTGAGGGTGCTTTCATCTCCCCCATGAATGAGGGAGATGAAAGCACCATTACTTAAAAGCCAGTATTCCCGCCAGCTCATTGATCCGGTCGTACTGCTCATACATGTACTGGACGCTGTTTTCCAGCAGATAGTAGTGCATGACATAGGGCACGAGAAGGACCATGATCAGCAGGAAGAGCACGAGGACCCCTATAGAAAAATTGCTGATAATGATGGTGAGTACGGAGATCTCCATAAGCGCGAAGAGCACGGTCACGATGAGGTGGATAAGCCTCTCGTGCATGAAGAAATCGAGCTGTCTCAGGTGCTCCGTTCTCACCATCTCCCAGTCGGTGGAGGGTGAGTGCTCCTTTAGGAGCGTGTCGATATAGGCCTTGTAGTTGTTGATTCGTTCTTTCATACTTTAAAACTTACCTCCTTTTATTTTTTCTTCTTTATAACCTTCCCGGCCACGACCATGCCCGCGACTGCTGTAATCAGCGCGAGCGAGGCGATGGCCATACCCAGCCTTCCGCTGCCGGTGTCCTCACCATCAGGCGGGAGGCTTTCTTCGTCATCCGCTGCAGGAAGAGTCTCCTCAGCTGCCTCATGTGAGGACGCTTTAGTCTCTTCCTCCGTCTCCGGCGCCTGCGTGGTCACATCCTCTGTCACCTGCTCTGCGGTGGTCTCTTCCTCAGTCACCGCCTCCGTGGTCGTCTCCTCGGGGGAGGTCTCTTCCTGTGAGGGTCCTTTGTGAGTATCGTAGAAGCTGTCCAGAGCTTTTATCCTCTCGAAATTATCCTGCGCATAGTGGTTCTTTACCATATCACCGAAGTTCATCGCGAAGGTCGCGAGATAGTAGAGCATCAGCCGCTGACCCTTGTCCTCCGGGTCCGAAGAATCGCTGTATACCGTGTAATGCGCGTCCCTGTTTACGAGCGGCCCCAGAACGGATATCAGTGGCCCGATACAGTCCTTCGCGGTGGCGATCTCCACCGAGAGCATCGGGGCGATCTGTGCAGTCAGCTCATCCACCAGCTGTTCACTCTCCGTCACGAGCCGCATGTAGAGCTCCTTCATGGGCCTCGGGGAGGTGAGCAGAAGAATGATATCCTTTATGAGTGCTCCCGAGGTCTGCGAATCCATCACGCGTGACAGTGTATCGCCTGCTGTGAGACTTTCGAGAAGCCGCCTTTTTTCGGAGGACATATTCATAAACATATCGATGAATGAACTTACCGGATTGTCCAGCTTTTCGGAGTAGCTTTCCCTGGAAATATCCTGTGAGATATAATCGAAAAACTCCTGCAGAAACTGCGCCGCATCCACATCCCCGACGTCCACCGACTTCCGGGAGATGATATTTACCCTTTTCGCGTCTATCGTCTGGTCCTCGCCGATGGCTATCTCGCGTCCGTTTCTATAAATGCCCCAGGCACTGGGGTAGGCGTAGACTATGGGGTCGTTTTTATTGACTACGCAGTAAATGTTGTTGTAGACCTTATCGCTGTTCGAGCAACGGGGAGCCTCGATGCAGAATACATACAGGTCCTCCGGTGAGGTATGAAACTCCTCCGGGTGCTCATTGATATATACACCGGTCAGATCGGCTACGGCACCCGCGCGGGAGTAACCGGTGACCCAGATGCTGCACTCGCTTATGTGATACCTGTCCAGATAATCACCGAGACGCGCTAATACCAGCTCCTTCGGCTCGTCAAAGCCGCGGATATTGCCGTCGGCACCCGCGCGTACATTGCCTGCCCACTCATTTGAGTAGGCGCCGCCGCGAAGAGCCACGGCCACTATATCGCCGTCCTTAGTCTGTTTTCTGGCGATCACCGTGCCTATAGTGTCCGGTGTTGCGGGCTCTGTCATGTCGAAGGCTTCTATATCGCCGAAGCCTATCTGAGTCAGCAGGTCGGTGACATGATCGTAGACACCGCTCTGGAACATGGTGCAGGCCAGAGCCGTGGACATGGTCAGAAGGTGCGGGTCGAACTCGCGCGAGTCGCCTGCAAAATAGTTGTCACTGTAGTAGAACGTATCCTGATACGGCCCCGGCGCGTAGGAGGGGTTGTAGGTAAATGTTCCGGTGATGTAGTCATCTGCTCTTACCGCGACGGCGCCTGACAGCAGTAAGGCGACGGCCAGGATAAGGCATACGATGCTGCGTGAGAAGGTTCTCATAGCACCTCCTATAGGGTGGCGGGGTCAAAATGTTATGTTTACTATAGCACGGTTTTTTTATATAATCAATGACAGGGGTGAGTAGTTTTCGAATTTTTTGCGTCTATGTAGTCGAAAGATCAATACGAAGGTAAAGGAGGCAGCTTTGGACAGGATGGCAGATCTTTACGGCAGGTTCGTCGGTGGTGACAGAGCCTGCTTCGAGGAGATCGTGGCCGGATATTACGACGGGCTCGTGTTATATATCTACGGGTATCTTGGCAACTACCATGACGCGGAGGATATAGTTCAGGAGACATTTTCATATCTGGCTATCAAAAAACCACATTTCAGAGGAGAGTCAAGCTTCAAGACATGGCTTTACAGAATGGCTGTAAATCGTTCGACGAGTCATATGAGATCGGAGGGAAGGGCCGCCTTCACCGAGCTTACAGATTCTGTCGCTGCTTCAGGGGAATGCGATCCGGAGGCACTTCTCATAAGGGAGCAGAGAAACGCGAAGCTGTACGAAGCCATGAGGGCACTCAAAAAGGAATATTATCTCGCGATATATCTTCGCTATTTCGAAGATCTGAGTACGCGCGAGATAGCACGGGTAATGAAGAAAACGGAGAAACAGGTGTCCAACTGCCTGAGCAGGGGACGCGAGGCACTTAGAAAAAAACTGGGAGAGGATGAATATGAAAACGTATAAGGAAGTGGCGGAAAATGCACTCAGGGCTATGGATGAGTATAATGCAAGAAAGAAAAGGAGGAACGATATGTTAAAGAAGGTAGGAGCGGTAGTTCTGGCGGTGGCTCTTGCGATAGGAGCAGGCTTTATGATCAAAAATATGCTCGATGCGGGGAGGGATGTATCCGTCGCCGCCGAGCCCGGAAGCAATAAGGACGGTAAAGCGATCTATGAAATAAACGGTATCACGCTTGCGGCCGTTGACAGGGATACGGATGAGTATAAGAGGCTCGACCCGGAGGGCAAATTCTGGGTATTCAAGGATTCGAACGGACTGGTATTCTACACGAATGCAGATATACAATTCCGTATGATATCCAACACCGATCCGCAGAACACGAAGATAAGCACCGACTCGGAGCAGATGGTGGACTACCTGCTGAATATCACCGGTCAGAAGTACGGCAGGGATGATGTGAGCGGTGTGTGGTCTGAGGATAATTATAATAAGGAGTATAAGCTCATCCAGAATACAGAGTTTGGCGAGCTGATACTGGCAGACATGTATTTCGACAAGAGCGGAATGTTTATATCCGGCAGCTTCAACCCCGACGGCTTATATGACGGAAAGGACAGCATACTTACGGATGAGGAGTTCATAGCGAAGGCGCTGGAGTATATAAAGACCGATCTGGACGAAGAGCACTATCAGCAGTTTGTATCCAATTACCGTGTGGAGTTCATGCCTGTCGGGCTTATCAGAGGAAGACTTTATCGTGAGGTGGTGCTTCCTTACGGCGATGATTGCATGATGGTCGGTGAAAGATATCTGTTTGGCTATAGCGTAAGTATTGACGCAAAAACAGGAGAACTAATATTCCTTGGTTATTTGAAATAGTGGAGGGTATAAGGCGATGAATGACAACAAACTTAATAGAATAGATAAACACATAATAGATAACGGGGGGGTATATACAAATGAGTATTAAACGAATATCGATTTCTTTTGCGTTGTCAGTTATCCTTGCACTCTGGATTCCGTTGAAGTGCATGGCTACAGTATCGGATGCCGTGAATTACAGCAGTGATTTTTTCAACTCTGATTATGGGAGGGCGTTAGTCATACAGAATGCTTTGAACAACATGGGAAGAAGTGTTTCGATATCGTCCAGACCCACAGTTGCTTACGGCGTATCTTATCAGCTTTCAATATGTCCGTCATATTACATCAGTTCTCACGGACACTCCAACGGCTCACAAGTGACACTCGTTTCCGGGACGACATATTATACACCGGCTAATGTTCCGTCATCGGTGACAGCGGAATTCGTATATTATAGTGCATGTTACAGCTCCAAGACCAATACTGTGAGCAACTAGAACCTCTGTACTACAACGGTAAGTAACGGAGCAACCTGTGTGGTGGGGTATAGCGGAGAAGTACATTACTATGCATCTGATTGCCTTGAGAGATCATTTTATGGATATTGTGTTTCGCCCAGCCCATCTGTGTACATCCCTGTTTCATGGGCTATGGCGCAGGCTAAGACCTATACGAATTCCGTATGTGGAGCCACGAATACCGCGACGACTTATGTCCAGATGTACGGGAATGGTGGGTATCATTTTTGATGCTTCGCGAAATGATACGGATGTTTTGCTGAAAATGTGATGTAAAAGGAGGGCAAACCAATGGGAATTTAAGGCTTTTATTGGAGATCGTATACAAATCAAAAATAATTAGGATTAAAGGAGGCTTAGTATAATGAAATCTAATATTTTTAAGTTTTTTATATCACTTGCACTTGTTGTCAACCTTCTCTGCATCCCGGTAAAAGCTGCCGATATGGCTGCTTGGAATGTTCACTATTATTCGGGTGCTCCGTCTCCGGTAAGTGAGCAGTCAGATTATTTGAGTGTGACATATTACGGAGCAGGTTTTGTAGCCAAGGCCACCTCGCTTTCGGGCTCATATAATAGGTATATTGAGATTTATGGCAGAAACGGAACTACCCTTTCTCTGTCTACAAATGGTGCAAGTTATGTGAATATTACGCAAGTCAATATACTTACACCGTATTTTGAAACTAATTACATCCAGCCCACAGGTTCAAATCCCGCGATATCGGATTTTACAGCATTTGGTCATGGCCTGCAGTCATGTGTTTCTACCGGTTGGATCTATATTAATTCACCATCAGTTTATAATTCTTGATCGGTTCGGGCAGAGTTTTTGCTGAATGCCCTTAATTGGTAGGTAAGCGATGCAATCAGAGCTTCTTCTCTTTTGAGTGGAAGCTCTGAACATTGTTATATGGGGGAAACAAATGAAAACGATAAAAAATGTGCTTTCGGTTTGCCTGACGATCATTGTCATCAGCGCTTGCAATAATGAAGCAGATATAGCAAATCTAGGGGGAGAGTCCACCGGGGTCAGTAATTCCGCTGAATCTTGTGAAGATGAAGCGTACGACAGATTTATAGACAACTGTAAGTATGATCACTGTTCGGCCGAAGAGTATCAGGCACATATTCTGGAGGCCGGAAGGGTGTCGGTTCAGGATGTTAAGGATAATTATGCGGTTGATACAGAGTATCTTTGCAACAATCCGAAGAACCTGTTCACCTTTGATAACTGTGAGATAATACCATTTCCGAACATCAGTGATGTCAGCGCGGTCACATTTAATGAGAGCAATCTTTCTTGTGAAGAGGCTTGGGATATCATAAAATATTGGCTTGATAAGTGGAACCTGTCAGATCAGGTGGATATGGATAAGAGTGTTGTTGACCCAAGCAGACGCCTGAAGTATGGTGACGAGTATCATTACGCTCTTGCAAAAGATGTATGGGATGAAACTACAGGTTCCGGGCTCATGCTTTTTGACGATGACTTGTGCTATATACAGATGCTCGGGAGCGGTATAGGGATACTCAGCCATGGCGTAATCACCGACTATGTGGGATCCAAAAGAGGTGAAAAGATAAGCAGAACACTGGATCCATATGATGTATTTGGAGAAGTTGAAAAAAGCGGGAGCATGGAAGAACTTCAAAACGAAACATATACGCTGATAGATGGTTCGACCATGAGTATTAAGGAAGCTTCGTCGGCATTGGATGGCTTCTATTCATTTGCTGAGGATCTTGGCTGCGAAATAAGCAGTGTGGATGTGGTAAAGGCAGAAGACAGGTATTATTACAGATTTAACATCAGAAGGGTCTACAGGGGAGTTCCACTAACGGTCCATCATTATGGTAATATCAGTGAATATGTCCACAGTTTAGTCATGAGTGGGGATGTTGGAAAACTGTATGTGGCCGATCAAAGCGGTGTGTGTGCTTTTTTTGGAATGGCAGGCAATCCAATAATAACTCCGCTCGTTGAACCACAGACACAGATGCTGGGAGTAAGAGATGCCATGCAGATAGTGTATGGAATAATGTCAGAAGATTATCAGTGCAACATAGACCGTATTGAGCTTTGTATGGGATACTATTGTCAGGACGAGGGACACGTGGGAGAACCCGGTATATTTGTTCCCACCTGCTGGGAGTTTACCGGACACAGCGATGTGAGCGGCAAGACGATAAAGATAGATGTGGATGTTCTTACAGGAGAAGTCGGCTTCATAGAGTTTGGAAGAGGAAATGAATGAAAAACCTATTGACTGAGTTGCGCAAAAACCTCCACCTGCCGTTCTTTATCATATCCCTCATAGGCCTTAACCTTCTGTTCTTCACTTCCGAGGCGGTGAAGGGTTCTGACGGCAAGGGCTACAGCGTGTGGAGCATACTTACTATGTCGAAAAGGCTGCCGCTTACTTCCAGACTCGAGTTTGGATGGCTGAGTCTTTGGCAGGCAGGGCTTGGGCCGTGGACGCTTCTCGCGGCACCGGTAATTAGCTGCGCGGGGTTTATATACTGCAACGCGGAGGAGAAGAAGAACAGAGCAGAGTGCTTTATAAAGATCAGGCAGAGAAGGCTTACATTTACCTTCGGCAAGGTGGTTTCGGGTATAGTCTGCGCAGCACTTACACTTACCGCGGCATACGCCCTGTTCGGGCTGATACTGTATCCGTTCTTCCCGAAGCCGGACGCATATCGTGAGAGCTTCGGGTCGGTCGTGGATATGACATACGGCAGCAGTACCGCTTTGTATGTGCTTAAGAACCTTGCGGGAGTGTTCCTGCTGGGATGCTTCATGTCCCTGCTTCCCGTGATACTGTCGTCATTTCTGGACGACCCGTACCTGCTGGTATCTCTTCCTGTGCTGGGTACTTACCTGTACGAGAGGGTGATACAGAGAATGTATTTTACGGCTTTCGGTATGGAGCACGCGGATATACTCGAGGCACTAAATCTGGAAGGTCTGCCGCATGTGTTCGACCAGGCAAGGCCTGATATATCGCTTGTTATACTGCTTTTACTGATCACAGCGTGCTTTATCCTCTACCATCTCATCCGCTTTAAGCGAAGAGATGAGCTTATCTGACGGAGGTGGTCGAAATGAGTGTAATACATATGACCGCCATGCAGATAAAGAGGCAGCTGGTCAGCACCAGGATAGTCATGTTCGCACTGCTGCTGATATTTGTAAAAGGCTTCGTCACGGACCCCCTCATAAAGGCGGTGGAGGAGGTAAAAGGTGCAGGAGGAGAATACAGCATATCCTTCCTTCAGCCATTTATCTGCCTGAATAACTCGTTCATGCTTAGCCTTCTCATGCCACTGTTCTTCCTCGTGCTTGTGGCGGGACTTCCGTCGGCGGAGA
>DGVE01000183.1 GCA_002395865.1 Lachnospiraceae bacterium UBA4292
CCGGACACAGCGATGTGAGCGGTAAAAACATAAAGATAGATGTCGACGTTCTGACGGGCGAAGTTGGGTTTTTGGAATACTGGGTGAATGAGGAATGACAAAAAGCATATCAACTGAATTCCGCAAAAACCTCCACCTGCCGTTCTTTATCATATCCCTCATCGGCCTGAACCTGCTGTTTTTTACCTCCGAGGCGGTGAAGGGCGCGGATGGCAAGGGCTACAGCGTGTGGAGCATACTTACTATGTCGAAAAGGCTGCCGCTTACGTCCAGACTCGAGTTTGGATGGCTGAGTCTTTGGCAGGCCGGGCTCGGGCCGTGGACGCTTCTTGCTGCGCCGGTAATTAGCTGCGCGGGGTTTATATACTGCAATGCGGAGGAGAAGAAGAACAGAGCGGAGTGCTTTATAAAGATCAGGCAGAGAAGGATTACTTTTACCTTCGGCAAGGTGGTCTCGGGTATAGTCTGCGCGGGCCTTACACTTACCGCGGCATACGCCCTGTTCGGACTGATACTGTATCCGTTCTTCCCGAAGCCGGACGCATATCGTGAGAGCTTCGGGCCGGTCGTGAATATGATATACGGCAGCAGTACTGCTTTGTTTGTGCTTAAAAACCTTGCGGGAGTGTTCCTGCTGGGATGCTTCATGTCACTGCTTCCCGTGATACTGTCGTCATTTCTGGACGACCCGTACCTGCTGGTATCGCTTCCCGTGCTGGGTACTTACCTGTACGAGAGGGTGATACAGAGAATGTATTTTACGGCTTTCGGTATGGAGCATGCTGATATACTCGAGGCGCTAAATCTGGAAGGTCTGCCGCACGTATTTGATATGCCGCGCAGGGGAATATCTCTTGTGACGTTGCTCCTTCTGATCGTCTCGTGTTTTATACTTTACCATCTCATCCGCTTTAAGCGAAGAGATGAGCTTATCTGACGGAGGTGGTCGAAATGAGTGTAATACATATGACCGCCATGCAGATAAAGAGGCAGCTGGTCAGCACCAGGATAGTCATGTTCGCACTGCTGCTGATATTCGTAAAAGGCTTCGTCACGGACCCCCTCATAAAGGCGGTGGAGGAGGTGGCCGCGGCCGGAGGGGATTACGGCATATCCTTCCTCCAGCCCTTTATATGCCTGAATAACTCGTTCATGCTTAGCCTTCTCATGCCTCTGTTCTTCCTCGTGCTCGTGGCGGGACTTCCGTCGGCGGAGAGATTTGACCTGTTTGTGCATATAAGAACCAACAGGAGAAGATTTATAGTATCGCAGGTGCTTACAGTCGCTTCACTTGCCCTCTGCCTGCTGATGCTTATGCTTGTGACATCGGGGCTTATGGTCATGGGACATGTGGACGGGAGTATGCAGTACTGCGGCGCGGTAACAAGGTACGGGATATTCTTCCCCGACAGGACGGGTGAGTACGTGACCACACTGATACCGCCGAACCTCTACAATCAGGAGAGCTTCGATATGGCGTTCGTTCACTCCGCTGTACTTTTGTTCCTCGAGTTTTTGCTTACAGGTATGGTGCTTTTGTTCTTCTCCGTCGTAAACCTGAAGTTCGTGGGCATAATAACTGAGGTGGTGCTTACGGCGCTCTCAGCCATACTCACGAACTCAGGCATGGCACTCAAGTGGCTCCTGCCCACGGCACATACCACCATCTGGCTGCATAAGGACGCGATACTCGAAAAAGAGGTATTTCCCATGTACCTGTCGTACCTGTATTTCGTAGTGCTCATAATCATTTTTATAGTACTGACATTTGTATTTGCGGGAAGATACGAGTGCGAGAGGAGGAGCTGAGGAGATGGAAGACGTGAAAAAGAATTTGACAGAAGATATAGCCATATCCGTAAGAGATCTATGCCTTAAGATAAAGGACTTCACCATACTCGACCACGTGAGCATCGAGTGTGAGCAGGGAAAGATCTACGGCCTTATCGGCCGCAACGGCTCAGGAAAGACCATGCTTATGAAGAGCATACTCGGCTTCGTGCACTGCGACAGCGGAAGTATAGAGGTGTTCGGAAAGGCCATAGGCAAAGACGTAGATTATGCACCCGACACAGGTATCATAATCGAGACACCGGGCTTCATAGGCTACTATTCGGGCTATAAGAACCTGAAGCTTCTGGCCGATATAAAAAGAAATATCGACGATAAGCGGATACGCGAGGTCATGACATTCGTGGGTCTCGATCCCGACATGAAGAAAGCCGTCAGGAAGTATTCCCTCGGCATGAGACAGCGCCTCGGCCTCGCGCAGGCCATCATGGAGGATCCGAAGCTTCTGATACTCGACGAGCCTTTCAACGGCCTCGACAACGAGGGCGTGGAGGAGATGAGGAGATGCCTTCTGGGGCTGAAGGAGAAGGGTACGACGATACTTCTCGCCTCACACTCGAAGGAGGATGTGGGGGTTCTGTGCGATGAGGTGTATCAGATGGAGCATGGTAGGATTGCTTGAAGGAAATTAAATATTTTTTAGCAAAACAAAAACCCCGGAGCGAACTGCTCCGGGGCTTTATTAATCAAGCTGATGACGGGAATCGAACCCGTGACCTCCACATTACCAATGTGACGCACTACCGACTGTGCTACATCAGCACTGACCGCGCTTTGAGAACCGTAGCGGCCAGTCACTCTGATAACAAGGGTGAACCCTCAAAACGCCATTGCATAATACACCACGAAACCGTTTTTGTCAATGGGATTTTCCTTGTTTTTGTAAAAATGCATTGCGGATGTCGGAGGAGTTTTGCGTTGACTTTTTTGCGGTCTGAGGCTATAATCACAGGATATACAGTAGGGCAGACGGAAGATACAGTATTGCCCGCGGAAAGGTATTAGATATGTCGGATGAAAATATGATCGCGGCTGAGGAGAACGCACAGCCGGTCTCAAGGAATTTTATAGAGCAGGAGATCGATAAGGATCTCGCGGAGGGTGTGTACGACCATGTGCAGACCAGATTCCCTCCGGAGCCGAACGGTTATCTGCATATAGGTCACGCGAAGTCCATACTTTTGAACTACGGGCTTGCGAAGAAGTACGGCGGCAAGTTCAATTTCCGCTTCGATGATACGAATCCCACGAAGGAGAAGACTGAGTTCGTGGACTCTATCACAGCGGATGTGAAGTGGCTGGGGGCGGATTTCGAGGACAGGCTCTTCTTCGCTTCGGACTACTTTGATCAGATGTATGAGTGCGCTGTGAAGCTCATAAAGAAGGGCAAGGCTTTCGTCGACGACCTTTCGGCAGATCAGATAAGGGAGTACAGGGGCACGCTCACTGAGCCGGGCAAGAACAGCCCGTTCAGGGACAGGAGCATCGAGGAGAATCTGCAGCTTTTTACCGACATGAGGGACGGTAAATTCGCCGACGGAGAGAAGGTGCTGCGCGCAAAGATCGACATGGCTTCTCCAAATATAAATATGCGCGACCCCGTTATATACCGCGTGGCGAGGATGACTCACCACAACACAGGTGACAAGTGGTGCATCTACCCGATGTATGATTTCGCGCACCCGATAGAGGACGCGATAGAGCATATCACGCACAGCATATGTACTCTCGAGTTCGAGGATCACAGGCCGCTTTACGACTGGGTGGTAAGAGAGTGCGAGTTCGAGAACCCGCCGAGGCAGATCGAGTTCGCGAAGCTCTATCTGACAAATGTGGTCACAGGCAAGAGATATATCAAGAAGCTGGTAGAGGACGGCATCGTGGACGGCTGGGACGATCCCAGACTGGTCACCATCGCGGCACTTCGCCGCAGGGGCTTCACACCCGAGTCTATTCAGAAGTTTATCGAGCTGTGCGGCGTATCAAAGAGCGACAGCAGCGTGGATTACGCCATGCTCGAGTACTGCATCAGAGAGGATCTGAAGCTGAAGAAGCCCCGCTACAGCGCAATACTTAACCCGATCAAGCTCGTTATCGACAACTATCCCGAGGGACAG
>DGVE01000079.1:0-215 GCA_002395865.1 Lachnospiraceae bacterium UBA4292
CCTCCACATCCTCTGTCTTGGTATTCGTCATCGACTGGATAGCTATCGTATGTCCGCCGCCTATATATCTGTCACCAATTTTTACTGTTTTAATACTTCCCATATCATTAGAACAGCTTTCTTATATCATTGAACATAATTACGACCATGAACAGAAGCAGGAAAATGATGCCCGCTATATGAACATAGCCTTCCTTCTTCGGATCTATCGGCTT
>DGVE01000079.1:273-3720 GCA_002395865.1 Lachnospiraceae bacterium UBA4292
GCCCCTTATGGCCTCTATGAAGAGAAACACCAGTCTTCCGCCGTCGAGCGCCGGAATAGGAAGCAGGTTCATCACGCCGATATCAGCCGAGAGCAGGATGCACAGGTTCAGAAGGTTCAGTATCACATATCCGAAGCCGTCCGATTTGGACGCCTCCACGGTCTCATCCACATACGTAGCCACTCCCACGGGTCCCGAAAAATCATCCACGGATACGCCGCCGGTAATTATCATTCCAAGGCTCTTGACCGTGAGCTTGATCCAGTACCACACCTCATAGAAGCTGTAGCCTATGGTCTCGAGAGTTCCGGTCTTGTGCCTTTCGTAGGACCACGTGATACCGAGCATGTATTTTTCGTATTCATCGCTGTAGCACGGCCGGACAGAAAACACCTTCTTCTGCCCGCCGCGCAGGACAGCGATCTCTATCGGCTGTGTCATATCCACATCATCGAAAAACAGAGAGATATCTCTCGCGGTCTTGACCGACCTTCCGTCAAGTTCTGTGATAAGGTCGCCTGTCTGTATGCCCGCAGCCTGCGCTGGAAGCCCGTCAAGCGTGCGCACAATGTATGGCTTGTCGATGCCGGCGATGCCGAGCACTATAACCGCAAGGATGAATGCAAGCACGAAATTGAAAAAAGGTCCCGCAAATATCGTGGCTATCCTTGCCCACACGGATTTCGACGGAAATGTATCATTATCCGCAGGCGGTATATCGCCTTCCTTCGCCTCATGCTCCGGCGGCTGACCATGTTCGTCGATATCCATGTCGGTGCCCTTCATGATGCAGGCTCCGCCGAACGGTATCACTCTCAATGTCAATCTCGTGCCATTTATCTTCTTCTCCAGAAGCACGGGACCGAGCCCGACCATGAACTCCGTCACCGCTATTCCGTTCGTTCTGGCCACGATAAAGTGACCGAACTCGTGGAATATTACGATGAGACTCAGTATGAGAATGCAAAAGATTATACTGTACCAGTTGTTCAAAACTAAACCTCCGAAAGACGCCCCGCAAGAAGACGGCTTACCTCCTCCTGAGTCAGGAGCACCTCATCAATATCCGGATCATTTATAAATGTCGCGTGAGAGCACGCATACTCAATCGAATCGTAGATATCAAGATACCCGATTTTCTTCGCTAAAAATGCGGCCACCGCGAGCTCATTGGCAGCGTTGAATATCGTGGGCATATTGCCGCCGCGCCTTCCAGCCTCGTAAGCAAGAGGCAGACCCCTGAACGTATCCATATCGGGCTTCTCGAAGCCTATGGATGAAATGCTGTAGAAATCGAGCTTAGAGCCGCCCTGTATGGGCAGCCTGTCAGGATAAAGCAGCGCGTACTGTATGGGCAGCTTCATGTCGGGTGTGCCCAGCTGGGCAATGACTGCTCCGTCATCGAATTCGACCATGGAATGGATGACCGACTGGGGCTGGATGACCACCTGTATCCTGTCATAGTCCACGTCGAAGAGCCATCTGGCCTCTATGACCTCGAGGCCCTTGTTGACCATGGTGGAGGAATCTATCGTGATCTTCGCTCCCATGGACCAGTTCGGATGCTTAAGAGCGTCCTCCGGCCGCACATTTACGAGCTCCGACGCCTTCCTGCCGCGGAATGGTCCGCCGGACGCGGTGAGAAGTATCTTCTCTATGCGGTTGCCGTGCTGCTTATCCATCGACTGGAATATGGCTGAGTGCTCGCTGTCTACGGGCAGCAGCTTCACGCCCATCCGCTTCGCGAGGGGCATGATGATATGCCCTGCGCATACCAGCGTCTCCTTGTTGGCCAGGGCGATGTCTTTACCTGCCTTTATCGCGGCTATGGTGGGCTTTAAGCCTATCATTCCGACGATCGCGCCGAGAACAATATCCGCCTCGGGACATGACGCGATGAACTCGAGTCCTTCCATACCTGAAAGAACCAGGGTATTCGTGTCTGCAACCGCTGTCTTAAGCCCGGCCGCAGCCTTCTCATCATACATCACTGCATACAGGGGATGGAACTGTCTTATCTGTTTTTCAACAAGCTCCGCGTTCCTGCCTGCCGCCAGAGCGCATACGCCGAGTCTGTCCGGATGAGCGGCTATGACCTTTAGTGTCTGCGTTCCTATCGAGCCGGTGGAACCTAATAAACAAACATTTTTCATAACAATTAAGATGCCAGAAGCAAAAGTGAAATAAAATACAATACAGGCGCCGAATAAGTCATCGAATCAAATCTGTCCATGACTCCGCCGTGACCGGGTATCAGATTGCCGTAATCCTTTATGTCGTGATTGCGCTTTACGGCTGAGGCGGCCAGATCTCCCACGACAGAGAGCACAGCTCCCGCAAAACACAGTATCGCGCAGCTGATAACCGGGTGGAGCTTGAATATCTGCAGCTGCTCACTCATTACTACACCGTAGATCATGCCGAGTATGGTCGCTCCGGCCAGACCTCCGATAAGTCCCTCCACCGTCTTCTTCGGTGACAGATGAGGTGTCATCGGATGGGTCTTCATGAACTTTTTGCAAAGAATACCGACGCAGTAAGCGCAGGTGTCATTGCCCCATGATGACAGGAAAATGAGCCACACAAGATAGTCGCCGCCCTCTATCATCCTGAGGAAATACAGGCACGCGAGAAGCATGCCGGGGTATACCATGACTGTGAGCGCACTGAATATATCGTCCGTCTTGTACCTCGGAAAGGAGAATACATAAAAGCTCATCATCATGAGAAAGCCGAATATGTACACGCTGAATCCGTACATGTTCTCGTCGGGTCTGCCGCACACCGCGGTGACTATATAATAAGCCAGCACTGTCACGTAGCCTATATAGCCGGGCACCCTGTTGTGTATACCGAATACGCGGTACATCTCAAACATGCCGACAAGCGACAGAAACAGAGCCGTCGCCCACAGATACCAGCCGCCCAGTCCCACCAGAAGAAGGGCCATAATGACGAGAACCACCCCGCTTATAAGCCTTTTTGTGAAAGAACTCATCACTTTACTCCTCCGAATCTTCTGTCACGACTGCCGTAGTATTCTATGGCCTTTTTAAGCTCGGCCATATTAAAATCAGGCCAGAGTATATCCGTAAAATAGAATTCCGCGTAAGCGCACTGCCATATAAGGAAGTTGGATATGCGCTGCTCTCCGCTCGTCCTGATGAGAAGGTCCGGGTCGGGCACTCCTGCCGTATCAAGCGAGTCCGTAATCAGCTTCTCATCCACATCATCGTCTGACAGCTCTCCGGCTTTTACTCTTTTCGCGATCTTCATGACAGCTCTGGTGATCTCATCCCTTCCGCCGTAATTGATGGCGAAGATGAAGGTCATGGTCGTGTTGTTCGCGGTCTCGCGCTCTATCTCATCGATGGCCTCCTGAATGTCGGGAGCGAATCTGCTCCTCTCACCGATCATCAGCACCTTCACATTCTTTTTGCGGGCTAC
>DGVE01000075.1 GCA_002395865.1 Lachnospiraceae bacterium UBA4292
CTCGTCACCGCCATCAACCCCACGCCCGCGGGCGAGGGCAAGACCACGGTCACGGTCGGTCTCGGAGAAGCATTTGCGAAGCTTGGTAAAAAGGCGGTCATTGCCCTGAGAGAACCCTCTCTCGGTCCCTGCTTCGGTGTAAAGGGCGGCGCTGCCGGAGGCGGATACGCTCAGGTAGTGCCCATGGAGGACCTGAACCTGCATTTTACGGGCGATTTTCATGCGATCACATCCGCGACGAATCTTCTCGCGGCCATGATCGACAACCACATCCAGCAGGGCAATGAGCTGCGCATCGACACCAGACAGATAATCTGGAAGAGATGTCTGGATATGAATGACAGAGTGCTCAGAAACATCGTTGTGGGTCTGGGAGCGAAGGCTGACGGCGTAGTCAGGGAGGATCATTTTGTTATAACAGTAGCTACGGAGACGATGGCCATCCTCTGCCTTTCAAAGGATATGGCTGACCTTAAGGACAGGCTCTCGAAGATCATCGTGGCCTACGACTGCGACGGAAACCCTGTCACCGCTAAGGATATCGGCGCGGTAGGTTCTATGGCGGCTCTTTTAAAGGACGCCATAAAGCCTAACCTTATTCAGACGCTGGAGCACACTCCCGCAATAGTTCACGGAGGCCCCTTCGCTAACATTGCCCACGGATGCAACTCTGTCAGAGCAACCAGACTTGCTTTAAAGCTTGCGGATTATGTGGTTACAGAGGCCGGCTTCGGCGCTGATCTCGGCGCAGAGAAGTTCTTCGACATAAAGTGCCGCAAGGCAGGCCTTAAGCCCGACGCTGCGGTGCTGGTGGCTACGATAAGGGCGCTCAAGTACAACGGCGGCGTGAGCGCGGCTGAGCTCGGCAGTGTAAATATGGACGCACTCGCTTCCGGTATCGCCAACCTCGGAAAGCACATCGAGAACCTGAAGTCGTACGGCGTGCCCACGGTGGTGGCTCTAAATGCCTTCTCAAGCGATACGGACGAGGAGTTCGCGTTCGTGAAGGATTACTGCGAAAAGCTCGGGGCGAGATGCGTAAAGGCCGAGGTATGGGCAAAGGGAGGCGAGGGCGGAAAAGCCCTGGCAGAAGAGCTTCTTGATGTTCTGGATAAAGAAAAGAGCGAATTTAAGCCGCTGTATCCGGATGACATGCCCATTAGGGAGAAGATAGAGACCATAGCGAAGTCCATTTACGGCGCGGCTTCGGTGAGCTTTGAGCCCGCGGCTCTTAAGAGCATCGAGAAGATCGAGTCCATGGGTTACGCTTCACTTCCCGTGTGCATGGCCAAGACGCAGTATTCGCTCTCGGATGACGCGAAGAAGCTCGGCAGGCCCGAGGGCTTCACTCTCCATGTCAGAGAAGTGTATCTGAGCGCCGGAGCAGGCTTTGTCGTGGCTCTCACAGGAAGCATCATGACCATGCCCGGACTTCCGAAAAAGCCCGCGGCTCTTCGCATAGACGTGGATGAAAACGGCCTTATCACAGGACTTTTCTAAATGAAATACGTAAACATTATCATAGATATATCCGCTGCGGGGCTCGACAGACCGTTCTCATACCGGGTACCGGATGAGATGGAGGATCAGATCGATGTCGGAAGCGCTGTCCTGATACCCTTCGGGAAGGCCAATAAAGAGAGGCGCGGCTACGTCATATCGGTCAATACGCAGCCGGGCTGCGACCCTGCGATAATAAAGGATATCATACGACCCGATCCGAAACAGAGCGATATAGAAGGCGATATGCTTTCTCTGGCGTGGTGGATGAAGAACCGCTACGGCTCGACCATGAGCCAGGCTCTGTCCACGGTGATGCCGGCAAGGACCGTGATCAAAAGAGTTCAGCAGGTCTCTTACAGACTCTGCGACGATATTGAGGCCGTCGAGGAGCATCTCGCGTCGAAGAGGTGCGGTGTGGCGGCCAGAAGACTTCTCGAGGCGCTGAAGGCGGATAAAGAGCTGAGCGCCCAGATGATAAGTTCGAAGCTGGCTGTTTCTTCCGCAACGATCAAGTCTCTCGAGGAGAAGAAACTCATCGAAAAATGTGTTTCATATAAGTTCCGCAACCCCGTAGGCGACTTCGGAAAGGGCAGCAGGATCACTCTTAACACTGAGCAGCAGGCCGCGGCGGATGAGATATGGAACGATTATGTGAGCGGCGGCAGAAATACATGGCTCATACAGGGCATCACCGGCAGCGGCAAGACCGAAGTGTACATGGAGCTTATCGAGCGGGTGATCGCTCAGGGAAGACAGGCCATCGTCCTCATACCCGAGATAGCGCTCACATACCAGACGGTGATGAGGTTCTACAGGCGCTTCGGCGACAGAGTGAGCATCGTCAATTCCCGCATGAGTCAGGGCGAGAGATACGACCAGTTCCTTCGAGCCAGAAACGGCGAAATAGATATAATGATAGGCCCGCGCTCGGCTCTGTTTTCACCATTTCCCAAGCTGGGTCTTGTGATCATAGACGAGGAGCACGAGGATAGCTACAGGAGCGAGCAGGCGCCCAGATACCTCGCAAGAGATGTGGCCATTCACAGATGCGAGCAGTCCGGCGGTTTTGTCGTGCTCGGCAGCGCGACCCCATCGGTGGAGAGCTCTTATCTGTGCGATAAGGGTATCTTCAAGCGCGTGTTTTTAAACAGAAGGGGCGTTTCGGGATCGAATCTGGCCAATGTAAGTGTTGTCGACATGAGACGGGAGCTAAAGGACAACAACCGCTCCGTGCTCTCAAGACAGCTTCATGACATGATAGCCTACAGGCTCGAGCGCCGTGAGCAGATCATGCTCTTTTTGAACAGGCGCGGTTTTTCAAACTTTCTGTCGTGCAGAAGCTGCGGCAAGGCGATTATGTGCCCGAAATGCGATGTGGCTCTGACATATCACAACGACGGCACGCTGAGATGCCATTATTGCGGTTTTAAGGGTGCGGCTCCGGACCGCTGTCCGAACTGCGACAGTCCGTATCTCGCGGGTCTGGGAATAGGCACGCAGAAGGCGCAGGCGCTCATTGAGAGCGAATTTCCGGGCGTGCGGATACTTCGCATGGATATGGATACCACCGCGCAGAAGGGAGCGCACGAGAGGATACTGAAGGCATTCGGAAATCACGAGGCGGATATCCTTCTCGGTACGCAGATGATCGTGAAGGGACACGATTTCGCGGATGTGACACTGGTTGGCATACTGGTGGCGGACAGATCGCTTTACGCGCCCTCGTACAGGGCTGCGGAGAAGACATTTCAGCTTCTGACGCAGGCCGCAGGAAGAGCCGGAAGAGGCCAAAGGTGCGGTGACGTGGTCATCCAGACCTACAGACCGGACCACTATGCCATAAGGAGCGCGGCCAATCAGGACTACAAGGGCTTTTATGACATGGAGATCAGCTTCAGAAAGACCATGGGCTATCCTCCGGTATCGAGGATGCTCAGCGTTCTCGTCGGGCATCCATTCGAGAAGACTGCGGACCGCGTCATAAACGAGTGCGCGGCCATCGCCAAGCAGCTGCTTCCGAAGGCCTTCGTGATCGGACCGGCAGCTGATTCCATCGGAAGGATAAACAATATCTACAGGCGGGTGCTTTTTGTGAAGTCGGTGGATGTTACCGGTCTGATGGAGCTCATGAGAAAACTCGAGAGCACATTTTCGGAAAAAGATTTGCCTGAGCTGATGCTTCAGATAGATGTTTCATAAATATTTTGCGAATTGTCAAAAGATTTAATCGATTTGTAATTATTTTGATTTTGAAAATTAACAGTTTGGAGGTATAAAATGGCTATACGCAATATCAGAGAGTTCGGTGACCCTGTGCTTCGCAAGGAGTGCAAGCCCGTGAAGGAGGTCACAGACCGCATCAGGGTGCTTGTGGAGGACATGATCGACACCATGAACGAGGCTAACGGCGTCGGACTCGCGGCTCCACAGGTGGGCATCCTGAAGCAGATAGTGGTGATAGATGTCGGCGAAGGCCCCATCGTCATGTTAAACCCCAGGATACTGCTCACGGAGGGCGAGCAGACCGGTATAGAAGGCTGCCTGAGCCTGCCGGGAAAGGTTGCGGAGGTCACCAGACCCATGCATGTCCGCGCCGTTTATCAGAACCTTGACATGCAGGAGGTCGAGATCGAGGGCGACGAGCTGCTTGCGAGGGCGATCTGCCACGAGCTCGATCATCTTCACGGCGTGCTCTACACCGATAAGGCAAACTGCGAGGCGTACGATCCAGAGGAAGAGGAACGGTAAAGAATGCGAATCATATACATGGGTACTCCGGATTTTGCCGTGGGACCGCTTCAGAGCCTCATTGACAGCAGGCATGAGGTCGTGGCCGTATTTACACAGCCTGACAGACCCAGGGGCAGGAGCGGTGAGCTCGCGGCGCCACCGGTGAAGGAGCTGGCACTAAAATACGGTATTCCGGTATACCAGCCGGAGAAGATAAGACAGAGCGAGTATGTCGATATCATAAGGGAGCTTGAGCCGGACCTTATAGCTGTGGCTGCATTCGGACAGATACTGCCTCAGTCGGTGCTCGACGCGCCGAAATACTGTTGCCTGAACGTTCACGCGTCGCTTCTTCCGAAGTACCGCGGCGCGGCTCCGATACAGCAGGCTATACTCGACGGATGCGAGGAGACCGGTATCAGTATACAGAGGATGGTAATGGCTCTGGATGCCGGGGATATCGTTCTGCAGGAGAAGATAAGACTTGACGGCAGTGAGACCGGTGGAAGCCTTTTCGACACCCTCTCGCAGATGGGAGGACCGGCGCTCCTTAAGGCCATAGACATGGTGGAAGCGGGCACGGCGGAATATATTCCGCAAAAAGGCGATGAAGCCAGCTATGTGAAGCTGATAAAGAGGGAGGACGGAAGACTCGATCTTACGCTTCCGGCAACGGTGCTTGAGCGAAGGATAAGAGGATATTATCCCTGGCCCGGGGCTTTTGCAAGGCTCGGGGCAAAAACACTTAAGATATACACGGCGCGTGTGGCAGAACAGAGCCATTCGCTTAAGCCCGGGGAGCTCTTCGCCCGGGACGGTATACTGTACGTGGGCTGCGGCGAAGGCGAGCTCGAGATAACCGAGCTTCAGATCGAGGGCAAGAAGAGAATGAGCTCGCAGGATTTCCTGCGGGGTCACAGTGTGGAAGGTTTGGGTTTGGATTAAATGGCAGATATTGATCTGAGGGCTCTCGCTCTGGAGGTCGTGACAGCGGTCTGCGAGGACGGGGCATACTACCACAGTGTCATAAGGCAGGCTTCCGACAAGTATTCGTATCTGGAGAGGGAGAAGAAGTCCTTTTTCGTGCGCGTGAGCGCCGGAACCATAGAGAAACTTCAGACGATCGATGCGGTGATCTCCTCCTGCTCGAAGACGAAGCCCTCAGCCATGAAGCCCTTTATCAGGAACCTTCTGCGCATCAGCGTATGCCAGATAATGTTCATGGATTCGGTGCCTGATAGCGCGGCCATAAATGAAGCCGTGAAGCTGTGCAGAAGAAGGCATTTCGACGGTCTGTGCGGTTTCGTGAACGCAGTCCTTCGGAAGATCGCCTCCACTCACGGAAGCATAGTTCTTACGGATGCCCAGAGGTACTGTGTAAATGAAGAGCTCTACGGGCTTCTTCGCAGTCAGTATCCGGACAGATACAGATATATACTGGACAGCTTTAACAGCGACACGCATGAGACCTTTATTCGTCTTAACGCGAGAAGGAGGCCGCAGGCGCTTCCCGTAGGACTCAGAGAAGTCAGTCATGAGATAGGCGTGTATGCCGTAAAGGGCAGCCTGTCGGAGCTTAAGGGCTTTGAGGAGGGCATCTTCACCGTGCAGAATCTTGCGGCTTGCCTGCCGGTATATCTTGCGGATGTAAGACCTCATCAGAAAGTGCTCGACCTTTGCGCGGCACCCGGCGGCAAGAGCATACAGGCCGCGGATATGATGGGTGATACCGGAGAGGTGATAAGCTGCGACATATCGCAGGCCAGATCTCTCATGATAGATGAAAATATAAAAAGATGCGGGTTTAATAACATTAAAACGATAATAAATGACGCATCGATATATAATAAGGCGTTTGAGAGAGCCTTTGACGTGGTGCTTTGCGATGTACCCTGTTCGGGCATCGGAACCATAGCGGACAAGCCGGATATCAGAAACAGATTCTCACAGGCAGCAGCTTCACAGGCGGCGGCTCTCTCAAGGAGGATACTCGAGAACGCGCACAGGTATGTGCGGCCCGGCGGAAAGCTGGTGTTTTCAACCTGCACACTGAACCGTGAGGAGAACGAAGACGCTGTTGAGTATCTGAAGAGCGTGTGCGAGCTCACACCTGTGGATGTAAGAGACAGGCTTCCCGCATGCATCACGGAATATGAGGTAGGCGATGGAATAACGATATATCCCATGGCGGGTGTGTGCGCGGGCTTTTACGCGGCGGTCCTTGAGATCAAGGGGTAGTTCATTGAAGGATATAAGATCATTTACTAAGGATGAGCTAAAGGCGGAGCTTGCGGCTCTTGATATGAAGCCATTCAGGGCGGGGCAGATATTCGACTGGCTGCACGTCAAGGGGGCGACCGGCTTCGATGAGATGACCAATCTGAGTCTGGTCGATAGAGAGAAGCTGGCGGGAGAGTTCGACGCGTCTCCTCTTTCAATCAGGGATGTACAGATATCCTCCATAGACGGTACGAGAAAGTATCTGTTCCTCCTTCACGACGGCAATATGATCGAGAGCGTCCTTATGAGCTATAAGCACGGCTACAGCGTGTGCATTTCCACGCAGGCCGGATGCAGGATGGGCTGCAGGTTCTGCGCCTCGACACTAAACGGTCTGGCGAGGAACCTTACGGCCGGAGAGATGCTCTCACAGATCTACGGCATAGAGAGACATGCCGGGGTGAAGATATCAAATATCGTCACCATGGGCTCAGGCGAGCCGCTCGACAACTACGACGAACTGGTGAAGTTCATAAGGCTTGTATCCGACCCGGACGGGAGGAACATCAGTCAGAGAAATATTACGGTATCCACCTGCGGCCTTGTGGAGAAGATGAGGAGGTTCGCGGATGAGGGATTTGCGGTAACTCTTGCGGTATCCCTTCACGCGCCGAACGACGATATACGAAGGCAGACGATGCCGATAGCGAATGCGTACTCCATTGACAGCGTGATAGACGCCTGCAGATATTTTTTTGAGAAGACGGGCAGAAGGGTCAGCTTCGAGTACAGCCTGATAAAGGGTGTGAATGACAGCAGACAAAACGCTTTGGAGCTTGCGGGAAGGCTTAAAGGACTGAATTGCCATGTGAATCTCATACCGATCAACCCGGTGAAGGAGAGAAGCTACGAGCGCTCTGTGCGCTCGGACATAGAGTCCTTCGCGAAAATGCTTGAAAAAAACGGTATAAATGCTACTATCAGAAGAGAGATGGGGCGGGACATAGACGGTGCCTGCGGTCAGCTCAGAAAAAGGTATCTGGATTCAGATACACAGTAGACAAAGAGGAGGTGAGACGATGGAAGCATACGGAATGACAGATGTCGGTATAGAACGCGACGTGAATCAGGATGCATTGTTTTATTCCACTGTTTCCGTCGGACCGCTTCAGAACCTCTTTATGGTCTGTGACGGTATGGGCGGCCACGCTGCAGGTGATTTCGCGAGCCGCTTTACCATAGAGAACCTGGTCGGGCTCATAAAGGACGCGAAGGGCGGGCAGCTCATCACGACTATCGATACAGCCATCAAAAATGTGAACGACCGGCTGGTACGGCACGCGGACGAGAACCTCGACATGTACGGCATGGGGACCACTCTGGTCCTGGCTACCATAGAGGACGGGATACTATATGTGGCCAATGTCGGTGACAGCAGGCTGTACCTTATCGATGACGACATAAGGCAGATCACCAGGGACCACTCCTATGTGGAGGAGATGGTGAAGGCCGGTAAGATGAAGCGGGGCTCCATCGAATACAACACGAGAAGAAACATGATCACCAGGGCGATCGGCAGTCCGACCGGCGTCGTGGCGGATTATTTTGAGATAGAGCTGAGTAAGGGAGCCAAGCTGCTGCTTTGCTCGGACGGACTCACCAACATGCTGAGCAATGATGAGATATTCAGTATAGTAAAGAGCCGGACGGCGCTGGAAAACAGAGTAAGGACGCTCATCGGAGCGGCGAATATTAACGGCGGCACGGACAATATCAGTGCGCTGATCGTTGAACTATAAAGCACACATTTTTGTTCGGAGGTAGGTATATGCTGAAAACAGGAATGTTTTTGGGTGACAGATATGAGATACTTGAGCTCACCGGCTCGGGAGGCATGGCGGAGGTCTACAAGGCCAAATGCCACAAGCTGAACCGTCTCGTGGCTATCAAGGTGCTTAAGGAGGAGTTCTGCAACGATAAGAATTTCGTCTCGAAATTCAAGGCGGAGGCACAGGCTGCGGCAGGTCTTTCACACCCGAATATCGTAAGTATCTATGATGTCGGAGATGAGGGTGAGCTGCACTATATCGTTATGGAGCTCGTCGAGGGCATCACCCTCAAGCAGTATATCGAGAAGAAGAAAAAGCTGGACATAAAGGAATCCATCGGTATCGCCATTCAGATCGCGCAGGGCATAGGAGCCGCTCACGAGCAGCACATCATCCACAGGGATATCAAGCCGCAGAACGTGATCATTTCGCGCGACGGCAAGGTGAAGGTGACCGATTTCGGTATCGCGAAGATCGCAAGCTCGCAGACCATCAATTCTGAGGCTGTTGGCTCCGTGTACTATTTTTCACCGGAGCAGGCCAGAGGCGGCTACTGCGATGAGAGGAGCGATATCTATTCGCTCGGCATCACGCTTTATGAGATGCTTACGGGTCAGGTGCCCTTCGACGGAGAGTCGACAGTGGCTGTTGCTCTTTCACATCTTCAGTCCGAGATGAAGCCTCCGCGCGAGATCGATCCGATGATACCGATCAGCCTCGAGAAGATCATCATGAAGGCTACGATGAAGAAGCCCGAGAGGCGTTATGCCTCCGCGCAGGAGCTCATCAGCGACCTGAGGAAGGCGCTTCTCATGCCTGAGGAGGACTTCGTAAAGGTCATACCGGTCAATAACACCTCACCCACCGTACTCATAAGCGAGGACGAGATATCGCTTATAAAGCAGTCTAAGACCATACCGATCTCCGAGACGGAGACGGGGGAGACCGCTCAGGGCGAGAGAGCCGATTACGATGTGGAGGAGATAACCGACCCCGATGAGGAGGACGAAGAGGAGGAGTCCACTGTCTTCGACAAGATAGTATTTATCGCAGGAATAGTCGTATGCGTTCTGATAATATGTCTTGCGGGCTTCCTTCTTGCCAAGGCTATCAAAAACTGGAGCTCAAACAAGCCGGATGAGACTTCATCCGCCGAGACCACAACATCTGCTGTCATAGACATCCCCAGCACGGTAAGCGATAAGCAGACGACCGTTCCTTCCGTTGTGGGCAAGACATATGATGAGGCTGTGGCCATACTGAAGGCGTCTTCACTGGGCGTCAAGCGCTCCGATATGTCCTCGGAGGAAATCGATGAGGGCGTAGTCATTTCGCAGCAGTATCCCTCGGGAACCGTGGTGGATAAGAACATAAGCGTTATTCTCTATGTCAGCAGCGGAAGCGCCATGATAATTCTTCCCTCAGACAGCGAGATGGTGGGCAAGCTTGCCGCCAATGTAAAGAGAAATCTTCGGGCTCTCGGCCTTGAGGTCGTGGAGAATACGGAGTACAGCAAGGATGTGCCCGAGAAGATGGTCATCAGTGTGAAGCCGGAGGGCGGAACGAAGGTGAACCCCGGCTCGACCGTTACCATCGTCACCAGCCTCGGCGCCGAGATCGAGTATATTTACGTGCCCGACCTCAGGAAGATGACCGTTGATGAGGCGGACGACTACCTTGATTCCACACTCACACTTGTTGTCGAGTACGCTTACAGCGACGGTACCGATTACAAGATCGGTGAGATAATGAGCCAGCAGTACGAGGTCAATTCCAGGGTCGAGAAGGGCTCGGAGATAAAGGTCGTAGTCAGCAAAGGCAAGGAATTCGTGGAGATACCTGACCTTCTCAAGATGACCAAGGAGGAGGCTGTGGACGCCGTCAAGGCTGCGGGACTGGCTGTCGGCAAGATATCCGAGGACTACAGCGATAAGATCGAGGAGAAGCTCGTATGCAAATACGAGGGCGTGGATACGAACAGCGAGGGCTATGCACGCATAGGCTCGAAGGTAAATATCACGCTGAGCCTCGGCAAGGAGTTCGCGATCGTTCCGGATATATTGGATATGACAAAGGAGAAGGCGATCGAGGCCCTCGAGAAGGCAGGCCTTGAGGCCGGCAATATAACCGAGGAGTACAGTGATTCCGTCAAGGCAGGCCGCGTCATTTCGCAGGGCACGGATGCCGATGTGGAGGTAAAGATCGGCTCTAAGGTCAATTTCGTGGTATCCACCGGTGTTGAATACATCGATCTGCCACATATCACCGGAAGGCCTTACACGGAGGTCAAGAAGGAACTTGAAGACCTCGGTTTCGAGGTGGTACTTGAGGAGGAGATAAGCGCGAGCGCCGAGGACGGATATGTCATAAGATGCAACTATGCGAACGGATCGAGTGCTCCGAAGGGCTCCAAGGTAAAGCTTACGTACGCGGTCAAGCTTGTCGCACAGAGCATTAGCGCAACAGTAGCGAGCAAGACCAGATATATCGGAGAGTCCCTTACAAGAGCTGAATTTACGGTGACGGTGGTCATGTCCGATGGCTCGAAGAGGACCAATCCTGACGGATGGGATTTCTATCCCGCAGAGCTTCTCAGTGAATCGAACGAGATCACCGTGGTATACGGCTCACTCTCGACTATCGTCAAGGTGCCCGCGCAGAAGAAGCCGGAGCCGGTGACCGAAGAGCCGACGCCTGAGGAGACGACCACGCAGGAGCCTGAGACAGAGTCCGCGGCTTCGCCCGAGACCGATCCGGTCGAGAGCGAGTCTGCGGAAGCGGAGGGAAGCAATGGTTAAAGGCCGTATAATAAAGGGTGTGGGCGGGAAATACACCGTCCGCACCCCTGAGGGCGACCTGCTCTGCCATGCGAAGGGGATACTCCGCCACAGGAATATAAAGCCACTGGTCGGCGACTATGTGTTGGCCGAGCTTCTGGGCGATGAGGACGGAGTGGCAAACATCCATGAGATTCTTCCCCGTAAAAATGAATTGATCAGACCCGCCTCGGCCAATGTCGACGGCGCGATCATCGAAATAGCTGTAAAGAATCCGGCACCTTCACTGAATCTGCTGGATCGCTTTCTGATTCTTATGGAGGAACAGGGCGTGAAGGTCGATATCTGCGTGAACAAGGTGGATATCGATACCGATAATGTTTGTGACATGATCGCTTCCATTTACCGCCCCATAGGCTATGATGTCATACCCGTCAGCACCTACACGCTCGAGGGGATTGACAGGATAAAACAGATAGTTAGGGGCAGGACCACTGTGTGGGCCGGACCTTCGGGGGCGGGCAAATCCTCTCTCATAAACTGTCTCGAGCCTGAGAACTGCATGGAGACCGGTGAGATAAGCGAGAAGATAAAGCGCGGCAAGAATACTACGAGGCACGCGCAGCTTCTGTGCTGTCCCGATGATACGTACGTGCTCGATACGCCCGGGTTTTCCAGCATCGACCTGCCCGAATGCGAGGCGGCCGACATAGGGGGATATTTCCACGAGTTTGCTGAGCACACGGGGCAGTGCCGTTTCGGTGACTGCGTGCACGTGGATGAGACCGACTGCGGCGTCAAGCGCCACGTGGGAAAAGAGATAAGCAGGCAGCGCTACGATAATTATGTGCTGTTTTATAATGAATTGAAGAATAAAAAAAGATATTAAGAGAGGCATTTAAACACTATGAAAAAACTGGAGCTGTCACCATCCATACTCGGAGCGGATTTTCTTCATCTGGGAAGCCAGATCGAGCAGGTCAAAAATGCCGGAGCGAAAATGCTTCACTTTGACGTAATGGACGGTATTTTTGTAAAGAGCTATTCAATGGGGCTGCCGATTCTCAAGCAGTTAAAGCATGAGACAGGCATGCTGATGGATGTTCATCTCATGATCGTGGATCCGCCCAGATACGCGAAGGAATTCGGCGAATTATCCGACATAGTCACATTCCACTATGAGGCCTGCGACGATGTCGAGGAGGCTATAGCGGCATTTCGCGAGACAGGTGTGAAGGTGGGCCTGGCTATAAAGCCCAGGACAGATGTGAGGGTGCTCTATCCATATCTGGACAAGATCGATATGGCGCTGATAATGACCGTGGAGCCCGGATTTGGCGGTCAGCAGCTCATCCCTGAGACTCTCGATAAGGTGCTTGAGCTCAGAAGCTGGTGCGACAGACATCAGATCGACATAGATATCCAGGTGGACGGAGGCATAAACCGCGCCAATTTCAGGCCAGCGTACAATTCGGGAGCGAATGTCATCGTGGCGGGTACCGCGCTTTTCGCGGGAGATGTTGCGGATAACGTGAAGTATTTCATGGCACAGGAAGAGGACATAAACAACGCGGAGTGAGTATATGGATAAGAATTACATTGACGCGAATCTGGACGCCGTTCTTGAAAGGGGCGTGCTCAGGCTGGGAGATATCGCGCCGGTGAAGAACTTCATCGGGAGAATAGGAAGCGGTGAACATGTTAAGCTCGCATTTATCGGCGGCTCCATAACACAGGGCTGCCTGGCCTCGACGGAGGAGGGACAGTATACGAGACTCGTAACAAAGCTCGTATGTGAGCGCTTCGGAGATACCGTGGAGTATATCAATGCTCCGGTAGGCGGAACTGATTCGTTCTTCGGAGTGGCCAGGGTAGAGAGCGAAGTGCTTAAATACGCTCCCGATCTGGTGGTGGTCGAGTTCTCCGTAAATGACTGGGGAGATGATTTCCATAGGGAGACATATGAAGGACTTGTCCGTCGCATACTAAAGAGCGAGAGCCATCCTGCCGTGATACTTCTTTTTAACTACTATTTCGGAGAGAGGACGAGTGCGCAGCAGGTACATCTCGAGGTGGGTGAATACTATGATCTGCCCTGCCTTTCGATGAAGGAGAGCTTCGGAGCGCTTCAGGATGAGGGGAGACTCGACTGGGAGGATATAACGAAGGACGGTATCCATCCGAACGATTTCGGCCATCTGATGATATCGAGGCTTTTTGAAAAGTATTTCGATGCGCTGGAGAAGCTTCCCGCGCCGGCCGGCTTAGAAACAAGAGGCGGATCACAGCTTCCGTCCTCCCTCACAGCAAACCGCTTTGAAAACTGTTCGCTATACAAGAACTACAACTGCGAACCCGACATGAAGGGCTTCACACCCGATAAGGTGTCGGTGGCAAACACATGGTATTACTTCGCCGGCGGCTGGGAGGGAAGAGGCAAAGGAGCATCTGTTTCGTTTACTTTTAAGGGAACTTATGCGGCGATACAGTACAAAAAATATAAGGACGGAAATGCTC
>DGVE01000066.1 GCA_002395865.1 Lachnospiraceae bacterium UBA4292
ACTGCGATATCCTTCAGCATTTCCTTACGTCTGTCGCCGAAGCCCGGAGCCTTGACGCCTACTACGGTAAATGTACCGCGGAGCTTATTTACGATAAGTGTTGAAAGAGCATCACCCTCGATATCCTCTGCAATGATGAGGAGCTTAGCGCCCATCTTTACGATCTGCTCAAGAATGGGCAGGATCTCCTGGATGTTGGCGATCTTCTTGTCAGTGATCAGGATGTAAGGATCGTCGAGCTCGCATACCATCTTCTCCATGTCTGTGCACATATAAGGGGAAATGTAGCCTCTGTCGAACTGAAGACCCTCAACCAGATCCAGCTCGGTCTTCATGGACTTGCTCTCCTCTATGGTGATAACGCCGTTCTGAGATACCTTCTCCATAGCATCTGCGAGAAGCTCTCCTACAGACTCATCGCCTGCCGAGATGGCTGCCACGTGAGAGATCTGCTCCTTGCCCGATACGGGCTTGCTCATGTCCACGATGGCGTCAACTGCGCACTGTGTAGCCTTCTTCATGCCCTTTCTGAGCACGATGGGGTTAGCGCCTGCGGCGAGGTTCTTCATACCCTCGTTGATCATAGCCTGTGCGAGAACGGTAGCTGTTGTGGTACCGTCACCTGCTACATCGTTTGTCTTTGTAGCGACTTCCTTTACGAGTGATGCGCCCATGTTCTCGAACGGATCCTCAAGCTCGATCTCCTTTGCGATCGTCACACCATCATTCGTAATGAGGGGTGTGCCGTAGGACTTATCCAGTACCACATTTCTTCCCTTCGGTCCGAGTGTCACCCTGACTGTATCTGCGAGCTGATCTACGCCTCTCTTAAGAGCTGCTCTGGCGTCTACGCCGTATTTGATTTCCTTTGCCATGATAATGCCTCCTGTTTGTTACTGTATTTATTTCTCGTAAATAGCAAGAATATCATTCTGCTTAACTATGATGTACTCCTGTCCGTCGACCTTTACCTCGGTACCTGCGTACTTTGAATAAAAGACCTGATCGCCGGGCTTAACCTGCATCTTAACTTCCTTGCCGTCTACCAGTCCGCCGGGGCCTACAGCTACGACCTCTGCCTGCTGGGGCTTCTCCTTGGCGTTGCCGGTGAGAACTATACCTGATTTGGTGGTCTCCTCAGCCTCAAGCTGCTTCAAGACTACTCTGTCACTAAGCGGTACTAACTTCATTGTGTTGCCTCCTTTGTTAGCACTCTTTTTGTTTGAGTGCTTATTTAAAGTTTTAATTATTTCCCACCCCGCACAGCGAAGTGGGATAATAAACAAGATTATTCTGCATCTGCCGATGCTGCGTCAAGCGAAATGTCGGTATAAGATCTCTCAGCGCTCTCGTCATCGGAATCGACTTCCTCAAATTCATCATCAAGCTCTGCAGAGAACTCCTCACACTGCTTCTTGTATGCTGCGTATGCCGCAACACCTGCTCCGACTATTGCCGAGCCGACTAAAACCTTAAGCAATTTAGCGTCTGACATGGGGCTCTCCTTTCAGTACTACACTGAATCTTTCCTAAAACGTCCTACATTATAAGACCATTTGATAAAAAAAGAAAGAGGAAATTTGAAAATTTTTTATAAAAAATCAGTCGTACAATTTTCCGGTCTTCTTCTCCTGGGGAGGGATGATGCCGTTGAGCTTATTCATGGCGCGGATGACAGCTGTTTTGGCCTCCTTCCACGGCTCATCCTTATAGTTATAGTCGAACTTGTTGATGAACCACTGGACATCGTCCTCCACGCGTTTCATATTGTCCAGATACACCTTCACGGTGACCGAATTGAACTCGTCGAGAAGCTTTCCGGAGAGCTCCTTCGGCGCCCCCTCCAGAAGCATTCCGAAGTGTCTGGTGCAAAACCCCTTGCAGTTTTTGTACTTATCACGGAACTTTTCATCGTTTCTGTACAGATAATGCACCGTATAGATATACCTCGCGAAGAGATCGTCTATCCTTCCGCACACGAAGCAGGTGGATTCAAGCTCCTTCACATAGTCGATGAGCGCGGATGAGCTTTTCTTGAAGAGCCCGCCCTTTAACGGGTTCTTGGACAGCGCCTCGATCTCCTTGTTGGTCTTCTCCATGTGGGTCTTCATCATGAGGGCCAGACCCAGGCGGTTCTCCTTGTCATAGAGCATCTGCATGTGATGCGTGCAGAAGCCCAGCTTATCGGTCTGGAGCCTGAAGCGGTCATCCATATAACTTGGGCCCAGTGTAAATGATATCGCATCCGCCTCGAGCTGTGAATACATCTGGCATACAGGGCACTCGCAGTCCTTGTCGAATGCGTCATTTACCGGTATAGCGTATATCTTTTCTGCCATATTTTTACCTGTCCGGAAGCTTTCCGTCAAACCTTATAAGAGCTCTTTAGAGAAACGATCCTGTTGAACACAGGTGCACCGGGCTTTGAATCCTTGCAGTCCACGCAGAAATAGCCGTTTCTGACGAACTGGAAGCTGTCATATACCTTGGCGTCGGCCAGTACAGGCTCCAGTGCGCAGTTTTCAAGCACAGTGAGCGAATTCGGGTTAAGGTTTAATGTACCGTCCGCGTTCAGCTTGCCCTTCTCCTCATCCACGATGTTCTCATAGAGCCTTACGGTCGCCATAAATGCGGTGGGCGCGTTCACCCACTGAACGGTTCCCTTTACCTTCCTCGTCTCGCAGTTGCCGCCCCTTGTCGCGGGATCGTATGTTGCGTGAACTACGGTCACATTGCCGTTTTCATTCTTCTCACAGCCCGTGCAGGTCACGAAGTACGCGTTCATCAGGCGCACCTCATTGCCGGGGAAGAGCCTGAAATACTTCTTCGCGGGAACCTCCATGAAATCCTCCGCCTCGATGTAAAGCTCCCTTGAAAAAGGCACGCGCCTTATACCAAGCTCCGGATTCTCCTGATTGTTTGCGACCTCGAGATAGTCCACCTGTCCCTCGGGATAGTTGTCGATA
>DGVE01000160.1:0-14221 GCA_002395865.1 Lachnospiraceae bacterium UBA4292
CCTGATTAAGAGTCAGGTGCTCTACCAACTGAGCTAGAAGCGCTTGTTTTTCGCAGTGGTGCTATAATACCCCCCTTTAAGCAAAATGTCAAGCGGAAATTTTGCTTTTTTTCAAAAAAATTAAAACAAATTTTGTTGTTCCAAAATTCATTTTCCTGTTGTTTTTACCCAAAATGTCTGCTATGCTAATGGGTAGCCATTAAAAACGGGAGGTGAGACACCAGCTATGACGGATCCGGACATCAAAGATTCGGCCCCGGCAGGGTCCACGAACAACCATCAGTTCGAAACAAACAGAAAGTATTACATCATAAGCGTATACGCGATGGTCGTCATAACCATCTGCGCCCTGCTCATAAAGCTCATATTCTCTCTGGAGGCCGTGAGCAGCTTCATCGGCAAATATTTCACCGCTCTGACACCGGTCGTTGCGGGCTTTTTCATTGCCTACCTGTTAAATCCACTCGTGAACGTGATCGACAGGAAGTGGCTCTCGAAGATGATCAAAAAGAAGCGCTTTCCCAGATTATCCAGATACCTGGCCATGGTGGTCTCCTACATCATCGTCATCGGCGCCATCATAGTCATCATGGTATTCCTGCTCCCGCAGCTCTCAAACAGCGTCACAGACCTTGTGATCAAGCTGCAGCAGTGGTATCTGAGAGCGTACGATCTCGCCGAGGAGATGCAGGTCAAATACCCGTCGGTGGATTTCCCCTTTATATTGGAGAAGGTCCAGACCGCGTTTAACGATCTTCTGAGCACCGACCGCCTTACCATTCTCGCGACCAATGTCATCCCGACGCTCTTCTCGTCGGCCATGGCGGTTCTGAGGACACTCTACTACTTCCTCTTCTCGATAATGGTATCGGTATACGTGCTCGCCGACAAGCAGCGACTCATCCGCAACTTAAAGAGGCTCACGAAGGCGATCTTCAAGCCCCGCAGGGCGGATGTTATAATAGAAGTCGGCACCATGAGCCACAGGATCTTCTCCAGCTTCATCGCGGGCAAATCCCTCGACTCACTGATCATCGGCATCCTGTGCTTCATACTCATGTCGATCTTCAACATGCCGTTCGCTCTCATCATCAGTATCATCGTGGGCATCACGAACATGATCCCCTATGTCGGTCCCTGGATCGGAGCCATCCCCGGCTTCTTCATCATATTCATCACCGACCCGCTCCAGTCGCTGTTCTACGCGCTGTTGATATTCGCGCTTCAGCAGTTTGACGGACTTTATCTGGGACCGAAGATCCTCGGCAACTCCACGGGACTTCGCCCCGTATGGATCATCTTCGCCATATCGATCGGCGGCGCCATGGGCAATTCCTTCCTCGGAAGCGCTCTGGGCATGTTCCTGGGCGTTCCCGCAGTCGCAGTAGTCGCAAACCTTCTCGACCGCTGGGTGGAGAGACAGAACAAGGTGCACGACGCACAGCGCGCTCCCGAACCCGAGGCTCTTCCCGAGGAAGCCTCCTCGGCGCAGTAAAACTCATTTCAAAGATCATAAAGCCGCAGACCGGTATGGCCTGCGGCTTTTACGTCTTTTATCTCTCCGGCGGGGCAATGATCATCTTGTTTATGCAATTGCCCCTCGAGGAGAACTTCTCCTCGTACTCTGTCATTATATTTCCCTCGTTCATCACCGGATCGTTGTGAAGATCCCAACTCAGGCCGAGTATCCTCCATCCCGCGAGCTGCGCGCTCTTTACGGAAAACTCGAAGAGCTCTGTATTGTCGGTCTTGAACTCTATGACCGCGCCTTCCGCCATGATCTGCTCATATCTGCGCAGAAACTCCACACTCGTCAGTCTGCGCTTCGCGTGTCTGGCCTTGGGCCACGGGTCGGAGAAGTTGAGATATATACCGCTCACCTCACCGGGCGCGAATATCTGTGTGATATATTCCGCGTCAAAGCACAGAAAATACAGATTGTCGCACTCCATCTCTTCCCTCTTCCTCACGCCCTTTATGAGTGCGGAGGAATACTTCTCGATGCCGAGGAAGTTCCTGTCCGTATCCCTCGCGGCAAGTCCCGTTATGAACTGCCCCTTTCCCATTCCTATCTCAAGGTAAAGCGGCCGGTTCTTACCGAACACCTCCTGCCAATTACCGCGGTGTTTCTGCGGATCCTGTATCACGAACCGGTTTACGAGCATCTCTTCCTTCGCACCGGGCACATTTTTAAGTCTCATGTTCCTCACTCCCTGTGTGTCCACCGAAATTTACGGGTCATTATAGACCATCGGGACATTTTTGTAAATAGGGCGCATATTACGCACATTTCGAAGTTTATTGACAAAATCACGTTTCTGGGGCATACTTAAAGGCCGGAGGCAAGGTACAAAACATGAAAGTTCTTCGAATATTATTCACTGTTATAGGAGCCTTCTCGCTGGTCGCCGCGATACTCGTGGCCTGCATACAGATCTGCTGCTTCGGTGATATGTCCTTCTACCGGGACGAATATAAAAAATACGACTGCGCGCAGGCCGTCGGCATGGATATCGACGATCTGATGGATGTGACCGTCATAATGACCGAATACCTGCAGGGTAAGCGGGAGATGCTCACAGCGCCCACCACTATGTGGGGCGAGCAGCGGGACTTCTTCAATGACCGCGAAAGGGCGCATATGGTCGATGTACAGGCGCTAAATGCGTCATCCGTCAAATTCATGGTCCGCGCATTCATAACAGCTGTCGTGATGATCTTCTGCTTGGCGTGCATGATCACAGGCGATCACCCTATAAGAAGCTTTTTTAAGCATCTGTGCTGGGGAATGATCGGCGGAACGGCTCTTTTTGCCGCTGCTGTGGGTATCGGCGCCGCTGTCGTATCGACCGACTTCGACAAATACTGGAGGATGTTTCACTCGATCTTTTTCACGAACGACCTGTGGCTTCTGGACCCGAACACGGACATGCTCATAAACATCGTGCCGCTCGGTTTCTTCAACGATCTGGTTGCCAAAATCGCCGTGATGTTCGCGTGCATGATAGGCGCTCTTCTGTTTCTTTGCATCGCAACACTTATCATTTTCCGTATTCCCGGCAGAAAGAAGAGCAGATCCCTCTTCTACCTGTGCCTGTGCGCAGCCATCATGCTGCCGCGCCCCATGAACGTGACAGCCGACGGCGGGCAGCCTCAGATAAGCTCTGCAGCCGCTATCGTAATAGAGCGCACCACGGGTACGGTGCTCTACGCTAAGAACGAGACCACGGCGCAGTTTCCCGCGAGCACCACGAAGGTCATGACCGCACTGCTCGCGTTCGAGAACCTGAACTTAAATGACACTCTCACATTTTCAAAGAAGGCGATAAACTCACTTCCCACCGGAGCGAGCCACATAGGTATGAAGCCCGGAGAACAGATAAGCATAGAAGACGCCATGTACGGTCTTCTCCTACCTTCAGCCAATGAGGTGGCGAACGCCCTCGCGGAGGCGGTCAGCGGCTCCATGAATGATTTCGCGAAGCTGATGAACGAAAGAGCCGCGCAGCTGGGCTGTGTGAACACCTCCTTCGCCAATCCGAGCGGTCTGCACGACAGCTCGCACTACACCTGTGCCGCGGATCTGGCCAGAATTTTTTCCGCGTGCATCGCGATACCCGAATTCGTGGAGATCGACTCCACCCCGACGCACATAATACCCGCGACGAATCTTGTGGATGAGACCCGTCCAATGCGAACCACTCACGAGATGATGCGTCCCGACAGCAAATACTACGACGACCGTGTGATATGCGGAAAGACCGGCCACACCGCCGAGGCGGGAGCATGTCTCATAACATACGCTGCAAGCTCGGGACTGGAGCTCATAGTAGTCACCATGCACGCGGAGAACGGCGCGCAGTACACGGATACCTCCGCGCTTCTCGACTACTGCTTCTCGACCTACTCACTGACCGGAGCCGCAGTCCTCACTCCCCTTCTGTTCTCCACGGAGGAAGGCGCTCTCGATGCCTTCGCGCAGAGCCCGCGCCCGGCGCTCTACAGCGTGGAGAATACTCCGCTCATCCTTCCCAAGGATCTTTCGGAGTGCACGATAGATACCGATATTGAAAGCGGGACCGTCACCGTGCTCTTTAACGGGCTGATACTCGGGACTGCCGCGATAAACAAAAACACCGATCTTCCCACCGAGCAGCCCCTCCTCGACCCCGAGGAGCCCGCGCCGCCTCCTGAGAAGACCGATCCCGTGCCCTACTATATAGCTGCTGCCGTCATCTGCGCGGTGATACTGACCATCGTACTCATCATCCTCTTCTCCGACAGGGGCCGCGGCAAGAGAGCCCACAGGAGAAAGACAAAACGCGAAAAGTCGTTTTGATATGCCTTAACAAAAAGTGTCATCCTTCGAGATAGCTCAGGATGACACTTTATTATTTCTTCGCGCTGTTCTTTTTATCCCTTATGCTCTGTGCCCCCTCCTCATCGGTGAGCTTCTGGGTTTTTACGATGAAGACCCTTCCGCCGGGAGCCTTCTTCACTCTTATCTTTCCCTTCACGAAGCCGTGATCGGGGCAGTAGCAGAGGCTGTAGTACTGCTTTCCGTTCGTGGAGAACCACCTTATCTTCTTGCGAAGCGGTCTTCCGCACACGCAGCAGGCGCATCCCGTCACTATGCGGTCGTTCATCGCTCCCTCGCGGTCCGCAAAAGGCCTCGAGATAAATTTCGTATAGGTTCCGAAGTTCAGATATATCTCATCATCATCGGTCTTCGGAAGCACGTGGTAGTCCACTGACACATACCTTCCGAAGGCGTCCATATCTATGTGTCTGAACACCTCCGCGGTGTACAGAGCGTCCACATAAGCGCTGTGGAAATGCGTATTCTCGTCCGACTCTATACCTAAAAGCTCCGCGGCGCCCTTCAGATTTATCCTCTCCCTGCCGTCCTGATACTGCAGCGAGAACAGCTTCTGCAGATCGTAGAAGAACAGAGGGAAGCCGAAGCCGGGCCTTATGCGATAGTAATCGCAGTTGTTCTGAAGCTCGGTCAGATCCATATCGCCCCATGTGCAGAATCTGTAGTCGCTGCCGCAGAAGCTTATGAAATCCCGGTAGACCGTCTTGAACTGCTCCCCCTCCTCGCGAAGAAGCTTATTGTCGATGCCGGTGACCTCTTTGATCTTGTAGTGCACCCTCTTGTATATACTCGGAGCCACATATCTGTGGAATCGGCCGATCTCATTGCCTTTTTCGTCGACTTTAACAGCACCCACCTCGATTATCTCGAAGGCGGGCGCATTTCCTTTCGGATGTCCGTTATAGCTCTGATTCCATTCCAGATCAAAAATAATGTAATTCAAATCGAGCTCCCATCTATCTGCTGCCGCTTCTCTTGAACACTACAGCGAAGGTCTTCAAAAGGATCTTCAGATCAAGCGCCAGAGACCAGTTGTCGATATAGCTGAGGTCCAGTCTCACGACCTCCTCGAAATCCTCTATATCGCTCCTTCCGCTGACCTGCCACATGCCGGTAAGACCGGGCTTTAAGCTCAGTCTTCTCTTATGGTAGGGACTGTATTCCTTGAACTCATCCACTGTCGGCGGTCTGGTGCCGACCAGACTCATATCACCTTTTAATATGTTCCAGAACTGGGGCAGCTCGTCGATTGAGGTCGCTCTGATGAACTTGCCTACCTTCGTGATGCGGGGATCGTCCTTCATCTTGAACATGGCGCCCTTCATCTCGTTCTGGGCCATGAGCTCCTTTTTTCTCTCCTCGGCATCCCTGTACATCGAGCGGAACTTGTAGATGTAGAAATACCTTCCATTCCTTCCGACCCTCTTCTGCTTAAATAACAGCGGTCCGGGGGACTCTATGAGAAGAGGCACCGCCACAAAAGGCGTTATGACTATCGTTACCGCAAGTCCGACTATCGCCCCCGCTATATCCGCGAGCCTCTTGATGAACATCATGTTCCATGAGAATGTCTTCGCGGAAAACTCCACCGTGGGGAAGCCGTGCACGTACGCGATGCGGCTGGACATGGCCTTCATGCCGTCGAGCAGGTTGATGTTCACATATACCACGATACCCATCTCCTCGATGGAGCTTATAAAATCCTTCAGGCTCTTGCCCGTATCGTAGGGAACATTGATAAACACCTCATCGCAGATGCTGGTGCGCAGATAATCCATTATACTGTTGTAATTGGCCACCACGGGAAATGAACCGACCTTCTCGCCCACTCTGTCCTCGTCGAGTATGCACACGCCCGCGATCCTGCGGCCCCACTCATTGGCTGCGGAGAGGCTCTCCACGACCTCCTCCACCCTGTCGGAGCTGGTGATGAGCAAAAGCTGTGACACGCCCTTGCCGTGCAGCTGGTTTTTGGCAATGCTTTTGATCACCGAATTGATGATGAGCATCACGACGGTATTTACCGCAACGGACATGACCGCTGCACCACGCGAGGTGTCCTCACTGTTTTTGCCCGCGTACAGTATAAGCGTGAACACGAGGATGATAAAGAAATTGTTCCTTACACAGTAGAATATCTCATCTATCAGGCCGCGGTTTATCAGGTTTCCCTCCACATTCGTAAAGAGGCACACCACAACGTAGGCTATCAGGAACACATATGTCATATATATGAGACCTTCTTTATAATTATCGCCGATACTGCGCTGCATTATCAGAATATCCCATAAATATTTGCCGGCCGCCACACTTGCCAGAAGCCCCAGCATATCAAAGAGCATCACTATCAGCCCGGGAGCCTTGGATTTTCTGCTTTCCATCAGAGTTTTTCAAACCTTCCTCTTTTAGTCCTTCATCCTTTCGGATTCGTTATATCATACCACAATCCTTTATTTCTTGCAATACGGGAGATTCGGAGGTAAAAAACCGCCGGGAAGACCCCGGCGGTTTAAAGTCATGCTGTTTTATGCTGTCATCATATGATTAATTGCCGATACAAGCGCGTCTATGGATGAGCGGATGATATCGTCATCGCTTCCAACGCCCCAGTACATCCTTCCGTCCTTCTCGATGCCCACATAGCTCATCGCGACAGAGCCCGAGCCCTCGCCCATGGCGCGCTCCTCATAAACAGCGAGCTTATAGGAGATGCCGAAGCCGCTCTTCAAAGCGTTGCTCACGGCATCCAGACGTCCGTTGCCCTGGCTTATGAAGACCTTCGTCTTTCCATCCTGCTCCAGAGTCACCTCAGTCTCGATGCGGGGCTGAAGCTGCTTGAAATGGCACTCCGTTATGGAGAAGATGGGCCTGTAGCCGATATAGTTCTTCTCGAATATCCGGCGGATCCACTCGGGCGAGAGCTCAGCGTGCTCCTTGTCTGAGACATCCTTCACGAGATATCCGAATTCCTCCTTCATCTTGTCGGGAAGCACGATACCGAAATTCTGCTGCAGTATATAGCTTACACCGCCCTTGCCGGACTGGCTGTTGATCCTTATGACATCCGAGCCGTACTCTCTTCCGACATCCTTCGGATCCACGGGAAGATACGGTATGGTCCACCAGCCTCCGTCGAGGCCCTCCTCGCGGTACTTCATGCCCTTTGCGATGGCATCCTGATGTGAGCCCGAGAACGCGGTAAATACGAGCTGTCCGCCGTAAGGCGATCTCTCGTGCACGCGCATTCTTGTAAGTCTCTCATAGACCTCCTTGATCTCATTCATGTGTGAAAAATCAAGCTTCGGATCCACGCCGTGAGAGTACATGTTCATGGCAAGGGTGACGATATCCACATTGCCGGTACGCTCGCCGTTTCCGAAGAGCGTTCCCTCGATCCTGTCGGCCCCGGCTAAGAGTCCGAGCTCCGCGTCAGCCACGCCCGTGCCGCGGTCGTTGTGAGGGTGGAGCGAGAGCACCACGCCGTCACGATATTTCATATTTCTGCTCATGTACTCGATCTGGCTCGCGAACACGTGAGGCATCGCAAGCTCCACCGTCGCAGGAAGATTGATGATACACTTCTTATCCGGTGTGGGCTGCCATACATCGAGAACAGCGTTGCAGACCTCAAGGGCGAACTCCGGCTCCGTACCGGTAAAGCTCTCGGGCGAGTACTCGAAGGAGAAATTGCCCGGGGTCTCGTCGGCCAGCTTCTTAAGAAGCGCCGCGCCGTCCACCGCTATCTGACGGATCTCCTCCTTGGACTTTTTGAACACCTGCTCGCGCTGCGCGACAGATGTGGAATTATAAACATGTATAACCGCCTTCGGAGCGCCCTTTACAGCCTCGAAGGTCCTTCTTATGATATGCTCCCTCGCCTGCGTGAGCACCTGAACGGTAACATCCTCGGGGATCATATTTCTCTCGATGAGCGTCCTCATAAACTCGTACTCGGTCTCGCTCGCCGCGGGAAATCCGACCTCAATCTCCTTGAAGCCTATCTTCACCAGCAGTTCAAAGAATTCGAGCTTCTCCTCGAGGCTCATCGGCTCGATAAGGGCCTGATTGCCGTCGCGAAGATCCACCGAACACCACACCGGTGCCTCCGTGATATCATCCTTCTTCGCCCACTCCAGGCACTCCTGCGGGGGAAGATAATACTGCTTTTTGTACTTTCCTGCTTCGATACTCATGTTCTGCTCCTCCTTGCTGTATACTATACGCATCTACTGTCCGGGCCGCCCTTTATCCTGCCCCTACGGCAATATAAAAGGCGCCCCTAAGTCAGCTTAGAGACGCCTGTTGGCGCGGTACCACTCTAATTCATGCTCTGCATGCTCTCAAATACCCGTCTCGTGGGCAATACGTCTGTCCCTACTGTCATTTCAGGAAGCCGCTCCAAAGTGAGTTCACCCAGCCCCTCACACCGTCTCGCACCGACCGACGGTTCTCTGGGCATCACGACCGGACTACTGGTCTTTTTCATCGCGTTCACCCCGCCCCGGGGTGCTGTTCGGTATGATAACACATTTTGACGAAAAAGGGAAGACCCTTTTTCGAAAATATCCCTCTACAGCCTCTCGAGAAGATCCGCCACCAGATCAGCGCTGTTTTTTATCTCATTGCTCTCGTAGGTGAGATCGTCGTCGACGGCGACGTCGTCGGCATTGTCCGAGATGACGCGAAGGATGACGAAGGGAACGTTGTTCAGGTATGCGACCTGGGCAATGGCCGCGCCCTCCATCTCCGTGCAGTAGGCTTGAAAATTGTCGCGGATGAATTTCTTCCGCGTCTTATCGGAGATGAACTGATCTCCGCTGACCACGCGGCCGACATGGCATCTTCTTCCCGTGGCTTCGCAGGCCTCCTTCGCGGCGCTGATAAGGCGCTGGTCGGCCGTGAACGAAAACACCTCCATCCGGGGTATCTGGCCCAGCGGATAACCAAAGCCTACGGCGTCCATATCGTGCTGAACCGCATCCGACGATATCACTACATCCCCGATCCGTATGAAGCTCTGCATGCCTCCCGCTATACCGGTGTTGATGATCACGTCGGCGCCCTTGTCACACAGTATCTGTGCGCACACAGCGGCATTCACCTTGCCGATGCCGCTCCTCACAACGCACACCGTCCTGCCGAGCAGCCTTCCGCGGCAAAACCGCATTCCTGCCCTCTCGTCTGTCTCAAGTATATCCATCTTCCCGACGAGGCTGTCCACTTCCTCGTCCATCGCTCCGATAATTCCTATCATATATTTACCTTTCTTCTTCGGATACTCACGCCCCATAAGCCTCGGGTGCGCTTCCTGTGTAGAGCTGATAATATCTTCCCTTTGCGGCGATCAGCTCGTCGTGTGTGCCGCGCTCTATGATGCAGCCTTTCTCAAGGACCATGATGCAGTCGCTGTTTCTGACGGTCGAGAGCCTGTGCGCTATGACGAAGGTCGTCCTTCCGCTCATGAGCCTGTCCATGCCCTCCTGCACGAGGCGCTCGGTCCTGGTATCGATCGAGCTGGTGGCCTCATCAAGTATCAGCACGGGCGGGTCCGCGATCGCGGCTCTGGCTATGGCAATGAGCTGTCGCTGGCCCTGCGAAAGGTTCGCGCCGTCTCCTGTGAGCATCGTATCGTAGCCCTGAGGCAGATGGCGGATGAAGCCGTCCGCGTTCGCGAGTCTGGCCGCCGCGTAGATCTCCTCGTCTGTCGCGTCGAGCTTGCCGTAGCGGATGTTCTCCTTCACCGTGTTCGTGAACAGATGGGTCTCCTGAAGCACGACACCGAGAGAGTGCCTCAGGTCGGCCTTTTTGATCTTATTGATATTTATTCCGTCGTATCGGATCTTGCCGTCCTGAATGTCGTAGAAACGGTTTATCAGGTTGGTTATCGTGGTCTTGCCGGCGCCTGTGGAGCCTACAAAGGCGATCTTCTGGCCCGGTGTGGCGTACATCTTTATGTTATGGAGAACGATTTTCTCGGGGACGTAGCCGAAGTCCACATCGTCGAACACCACATCTCCGGTGAGGCGCTTGTACTCGGTCTCACCCGTCGCCTGATGTGTGTGCTTCCACGCCCACAGGCCGGTCTTTTTATCGCTCTCGACGAGTGTTCCGTTTTCCTCGGATGCGCATACCAGTGTGACATAGCCCTCGTCCACCTCGGGCTTTTCATCCAGAAGCTTGAATATTCTGTCCGCTCCGGCCAGAGCCATTATCACGGAATTGAACTGCTGGCTTATCTGGTTTATGGGCATGTTGAACTGCCTTGTAAATGTCAGGAAGCTGACCAGCGCTCCTGTAGTAAAGCCGCCCACTCCGTTGATGGCAAATAATCCTCCGGCTACGGCGCAGATGACATAGCTTAAATTGCCCAGCTGCGCGTTTACGGGGCCCATGACGTTCGCGAATTTATTGGCGTTGTTGGCGCTGTCGAAGAGCTTGTCGTTGAGCTCGTTGAAGCGGTCCATCGACTCCTGCTCGTGGCAGAATACCTTTACGACCTTCTGGCCGTCCATCATCTCCTCTATGAAGCCGTTCACAGCGCCGAGGTCCTTCTGCTGCGATACGAAATACCTTCCGGACATGGACATGCACTTCTTCGACACCATGAATATCATGATGACCATCACGATCTCAAGCACCGTCAGCGGTACGCTGAGTATGAGCATGCTTATGAACACGCTCACGATGGTCACTGCGGAATTGATGAACTGAGGCACGCTCTGGCTGACCATCTGCCTGAGAGTATCGATATCGTTCGTGTACATCGACATGATGTCGCCGTGCGCATGGGTATCGAAATATCTGATCGGCAGGTTCTCCATGTGCGTGAACATGTCGTTTCGCAGGTCCCTCAGTGTGCCCTGCGTCACATTCACCATGATCCTCGCGTGTACATACGCGGAAATGATACCGATGGCGTAGAATATCGCGACTCTGGCCATGGCCGAAAGAAGAGGACCGTAGTCCGGAAGCTCTGCTCCTATCATGGGAGCGATATATACGTCGATGAGGTCCTTGGTGAACATGGTTCCCTGCACGCTCGCGAAAACTCCCACAAATATGCATACGAGCACGATGACGCAGTGAACGGTGTAGTTTTTCAGGACATATTTCATTATACGGGCAAATATCCCCACGGGGTTCTCGAGCTTTGGCCTCGGTCCGAAGTTCAGCTGCCTTCCGGGGCCCTTTACGGGTTTTGCTTCAGCCATCAGAGCTCACCTCCGTTCTCATCGAAATCGCCGCCGCCCTGAGTCTGAGTCTCGTAGACATCGCGGTAGATCGTATTGTTTGCCAGCAGTTCCTCATGCGTGCCGAAGCCGTTCACGCGGCCGTTATCGAGCACGATGATCCTGTCCGCGTTCATCACGGAGCTTATCCTCTGAGCTATTATCAGCTTCGTGGTACCGGGTATCTCCTCCGCGAATGCCTTTCTTATCTTCGCGTCCGTAGCTGTATCGACAGCCGATGTTGAGTCGTCGAGTATAAGTATCTTGGGCTTCTTAAGAAGCGCTCTCGCGATACACAGCCTCTGCTTCTGGCCTCCGGACACATTGGTTCCGCCCTGCTCGATATGGGTGTCATAGCCCTCGGGCATCTGCTCTATGAACTCGTCCGCGCAGGCCAGGCGGCAGGCGTGCCTGCACTCCTCCAAAGTGGCCTCCTTGTTGCCCCAGCGGAGGTTGTCGAGCACGCTCCCCGAGAAGAGCACGTTCTTCTGAAGCACCACCGACACCTCGTTTCTGAGCGTCTCAAGATCGTAGTCGCGCACGTCCACACCGCCCACGTATACCGCACCCGTACCGCCGGCACCCTCTTCCCCCTCTGTCACATCGTACAGACGGCTGATGAGATTCACAAGGGAGGACTTCGAGCTTCCCGTTCCTCCGATGATACCGATGGTCTCACCGGACTTTATGCGAAGATTCACATCCGTCAGGACATACTCCTTCGCCTCCTTATTGTAGGCAAAATACACATGGTCGAACCAGATGCTTCCGTCGCGAACACTTGTTACGGGATCGTCGGGATTCACTATATCCGCCTTCTCGTTCAGTACCTCGCATATACGCTTGGCGCTGGCGATGGACATCGTGATCATGACGAAGATCATCGATAGCATCATAAGGTTCATGAGGATGTTCATGCAGTACGCGAGCATACTTGTCAGGTTGCCCGTGGTGAGCTCGGTCGAAACGACTAAGTGCGCTCCGAACCACGAGATGGCCAGTATACTGCAGTACACCGCCACATTCATCATGGGGGATATGAAGGCGAGCATACTCTCGGCTTTTACGAACATCTTGTAGATATTTCCTGAGGCCTTCGTGAACTTCTCCTTCTCGTGATCCTCCCTCACATACGCCTTCACCACTCTGACGGCGGTGACATTCTCCTTGACCGATGCATTCAGATCGTCATACTTCTTGAAGACCTGGCTGAAGTACTTCATGGTCTTCGCCATAAGAAGCACCATAAAAAGAGCGAGTACGATCACCGCTATGAGGTAGATGCTCGCGAGCTTCGGGCTTATGAAGAATGCCATAAACATGGCAATGATTATCGAAAATGGCGCACGGAAGCACATCCTCAGTATCATCTGGTATGCGTTCTGAATGTTCGTGACATCCGTGGTCATACGTGTGACGAGTCCCGCGGTGGAGAACTTGTCGATATTGGAAAAGGCGAAGGTCTGTATGTTCTCATACATCGCCTTGCGCAGATTGCGGGCAAAACCGGTGCTGGCCTTTGCGGCGAATATACCGCCTAAAAGGCCGGCGGACAGTCCTACGACTGCCGCCAGCACCATGAATAGTCCGATCTGAATAACGTGGTCAAGATTGCCCACCTCGATACCGTCATCGATGATGGATGCCATCATAAGGGGGATGACCATCTCCATTATGACCTCTATCACCATCGCGATGGGTGTAAGAATCGAAGGAGCCTTGAACTCCTTGATGTGAGACGCAAGTGTCTTAAGCATTTGTGTTTCTCCCGTCCGGACAGTATCCGGATCACTTCATTTCCATGACCTTTACACGGAGCTCGGCGCTCTCGCGCTCGATGACCTCCTTCTCGGCCTTGATCTGAGCCATAAGCTCGTTCTGCCTGTCAATGCTCTGCTCGAGGAAGGTGATCTTCTGCTCAGTGAGCTCAAGCTCCTGCATGAGCCTGTCGATCCTCTCCCTCATGACAGTCATTATCTCCATGTCCATGTTTTCGTTCTCTGCCATAATCTGCCTCCTTATCTGACATCGTCAACTGCTTTCATCATCGCATTCATTAGATCCGGGTACGCCCAGCTCATGTTAAGGCCCTTAGTCCTCAGAAGTCCGAAGCGCTCTCCGTTGCCCGAGAAGCTGTGGTTGTCCCACCAGCACACAGGCACTCCGATCGCCCCGGCGGCCCTCACATAGTAGTCCACCCATTTTACGCGCTCCGCCTCGTTGCTCTTGTTCATGGCTCCGTACTCGCCGATGATAACGGGAACGCCCTTGCTTATAAACAGCTCATTTATATCCTTCATGAGGGTATCGATATCGCGTGTGTCGTTATTCCACTTGTCGGTACCGCTCTTATCGAGCGCGAAGCTGTAGGGAATGTACGCGTGGACGGATATTATCAGGTGGTCATCGTCGGGGTTGGGAAGCTCGATGGCCTTTAAGTTCACCGTGGACGAGCTGGCCGCGTAGCCTGTGATCATGAGGAAACGCTTCTCATTCTTGCCGCCGAGCCCTCTTACTGTATCGTAGAAGACCTTCTCGAGCCTGTTGACTACCGCTCTCGAAGCATCGTCGCCGTACCACTCATTGCCCGCGCCGACCTTTCTCGGCTCGTTCA
>DGVE01000160.1:14294-15810 GCA_002395865.1 Lachnospiraceae bacterium UBA4292
CTCGAATATCAGATGGTCTCCGTAATCCGCAAATCTCGTGCCGATCTGTGTCCAGACAGCCGCGAGCTCCACAGCCGCCGTCTCCTCATTCTCGGGATACGCGTAGCACCACTCCTCGTGGTGTGTGTTCAGTATGACGTAGGCGCCGCGCTTGTAGGCATAGTCCACTATCTGCTGGACTCTGTCCATCCACGACTGCTCTATGGTGAAGTTTTCGTCGTCATGTATGTGGTCGTTCCACGAGACCGGTATCCTTATCACGTTAAAGCCGGCCTCGAGCACCTTGTCTATCTGTATCTGTGAGGTGTACTGGGCTCCCCACGCGATCTCAAACGTCGCCGCAGGCGTGTCGATGGGATAGTCCGAGGTTGCATCGAGCGTATTGCCCAGGTTCCATCCCACGCGGATATCCTTCACGAAATCCATGGCGGTAATGTCCCTCATCTCGTCCGAGTACTGCACCGGCTCGGTCTCGGGCTCGGTGGGTGCCTGTGTGGTGGTCTCCTGCACCTGCTCCGTGGTCTGCGCCTGCGGTGGGGCGGTGGTGGTCTCGGTCTTTCCCGAATCACCCGCACAGCCCGTCAGAGACATGCATATGCAGGCCGCCGCTATAAGTCCTTTTTTTCTTTTATTTATCATTTCCTGTATTTTCCTCCGGAAACCATAGTTTATTCCGATCAATTGTACGCTTAATTTTAGCCAACACGCAGACTTTTGTCAAGAAAATAAATCATAAACAGCGTGCAGAAAGGGCACCCGAAAACGGGTGCCCCGAGGTGTTATTTTCAGTTCTCCTCCTCCACGGGAAGGCTGTCTCTCACCTTGACCGTGATGGTCTTGTCATAGGATGCAAATGCCTCCTCCACGATCTTCGCGTCAGGCTTTTTGGTAAACGCGCTGACGATCGGAACTATAACGAGTCCTCCGACCATGGCCACTACACCCGAGTTGATGGACGACTTGAAGATGTAGCCGAGCACCGGACCCCATCCCGATACATTGATGCCCGCAAGGCTCACTGCCATCTGAAGGACGGCGATCGAGCAGCCCCAGATGAAGCATACAGCCGTAGCCGCGCCGGTCACATTTTTCGAGTACAGGCTGTAGAGGAAAGGCGCAAGGAACGCTCCCGCGAGCGCGCCCCACGACACGCCCATCATCTGCGCGATGAATGTCACCGAAGGATTTGCGTCCTTGATGATGGCTATGGCAGCGCTGACCGCGATGAAGAATACGATGAACACCCTCATGGTGAACACCTGCTTCTTGTCAGTCATCTTGCCGTGTGTGGCAGGCTTGATAACGTCAAGAGTAAATGTCGAGCTGGATGTGAGCACCAGAGAGGACAGTGTCGACATGGATGCCGAGAGCACCAGCACGATAACTATCGCAATGATCACATCCGGAAGGGTCGCAAGCCTTGCCGGGATGATGGTATCAAAGAGAGGCTTTCCAGTAGCCTGATTGTACACGATACCGGAGTTTGCGTAGAGTCTTCCGAAGCCGCCGAGGAAGT
>DGVE01000140.1 GCA_002395865.1 Lachnospiraceae bacterium UBA4292
TGTTCAGACATGTGAGTGAGAGGGCACCGGAAAACGCGGATATATCCGCGCGCAGAGAAGCTCTTACGGCGCTGCTACCGGAAGGATACCACATAAGCCGCACCATGAGATACGAGCTGTCGGATATACTTCGTTCCATCGCCTTCGGCACACAGACCAAGAGAGAAAGGGCCGCACAGCTGCTGCGGGAGTTTGGTGAGAACCCCCCTTCCGGGAGAAAGAAGGAGGACCGTGAGGCGGTCGGAAGGCTCAGGGAAGAGCTCGTGCGTCTGGCTTTCTCGGAACCCGACGAGGACACAGCTTGCCTTAGGGCACAGGATCCCGCTGTGGTCTATGTCGAAAAGGAACTTTTAGGGGATGAGAAGACTCAGGGGATAATAAAACGACTTGGGGCAAAGCATGTCATATATGTAAGGCATTACAAGGATATACTGGACAGAGCTCCCGGAGATTATATGTTCGCGAGGGCGCACAGGGCATATGTCCTTGCAAGGCGCGGGGATGGTTATCTGTACAGGGGGGCAAAGGTCTGTCAGGATTTCGGAAACGACAGATTCTTTTACACCTCTATGATCATGAACTGCCCCTTCTCCTGCGAATACTGCTATCTTGCGGGCATGTATCCGAACCCCGCCATAGTGGCTTTTACAGACTTCGAGGAATACTTCAGGCGTGTTGAGGAGGAACTGTTAAACGGTCCGATGTATCTTTGCGTATCCTTTGATACGGACATGCCTGCTATGGAAGGGGTGCTCGGATACTGTGAGAAATGGTGTGATTTCGCCTCCTCTCACCCGGATATAACGATAGAGATACGCACCAAATCAAATGCGGCTCTGTTTCTGAACAGGATTGAGGGCAGGAGTATACCCGAAAATGTGATACTTGCCTGGACGATATCGCCTCAGCCCGTCATCGACATGTACGAGAAGGCCGCAGCTCCGTATTCACAGCGCGTCGAGGCTATGAGGAGGGCTTCTGACATGGGCTTTTCGGTTAGAGCCTGCTTCGATCCGATGATATACACACCCGATTTTGAAAAAGTATACGGGGAGATGATAGAGGACTTTTTTGCGGATCCGGTCAGCAGACGTGTGAAGGACTTCGGTGTGGGGGTATTTCGCATCGGAAGGGATCATCTGGGGGTCATGAGAAAAAACTGTCCGGGCTCGGCTCTTTGCTCGAAGCCTTATGAGGTGGACGAGAAAGTGTTTACCTATCCGAAGGATATCTCTCGGCGTATGATGGGCTTTGTCATGGAAAAGATAGGGGAGCATGTGTCCCCGGAGAAGATATTTACATCAAACTGGTAATTGTTCGGGAAAATGGAAGAGAAAAAGAGAGAAAAAGCGATAATCACAGGTCTTTGCACCGGTGATGAGAAAAAGTTCGAATACTCGATGTATGAGCTGAAGGAGCTGGCGAAGGCTTGTGATTTCGAGGTGGTAGGAGAGGCGGTGCAGAGAGCCGAGGCGGTGACCAAGGCATTCTACATCGGCAGCGGCAAGGTCGAGGAGATAGGGGAGATGGCGAGGGCGCTCAAGGCGGACATCGTGATCTTCGACAACCAGCTCTCCCCCATGCAGCTTAGAAACCTCCACGACGCCATAGAGCTTCCGATAATGGACAGGACTACACTGATACTGGAGATATTCTCCAGAAGGGCGGGTACCAGAGAATCCAAGCTTCAGGTGCAAACGGCGGCGCTTAAGTATGCTCTGCCGCGCCTTGCGGGCCTGCACGACTCGCTCTCCAGACAGGGAGGCGCAAGCGGCGCACTGTCCAACAAGGGCTCGGGCGAGAAGCAGATAGAGCTCGACAGAAGGCATATCGAAGCCAGACTTTCGGCACTTAGAAGCGAGCTGGAGAGGCTGGCCACCGGAAGAAGGGTGCAGAGAGCCAGAAGAAAGAAGAATCCCATGCCGATAGTGGGCCTTGTGGGGTATACGAACGCGGGCAAATCTAGTATAATGAACGGTATGACGGATCTGATAGGAGCTCCCGACGAGAAGCATGTATTTGAGGAAAATATGCTCTTCGCCACGCTTGAGACCAGTGTGAGAAGGATGGAAATAGCCGACGGAAAGAGCTTTCTGCTGTCCGATACGGTAGGTTTTATCGACGAGCTGCCTCACGGACTGATCGAGGCGTTCAAATCGACACTCGAGGAGATATGCGACGCGGACCTGCTGCTCCATGTCATTGACTGCGCGGATGAGCGTTTTCGCGAGAGGATAGAGGTCACCAACAGGACTCTGGCTGAGCTGGGCGCGGGGGATATACCGGTGCTTTACGTCTACAACAAGGCCGACAAAAGTGAGAACTGCATGTATCCCACTGCCGGACCTGCAGGCATCTATATCTGCGCGAAGGAGAGGGAGAGCATCGAGTTTCTGACGAAGCAGATATGCGACAGGCTCTTCGGCGACAGGAGACTCTGTGAGCTTTTGATACCGTATGATAAGGGAAGCGTGCTGAACCTTCTTAACTCCGAGGCGCAGGTCATAGATACGAAATACGAGGAGAGCGGTACGAGGGTAAAGGCATATCTGGGCGAGGTAGTGCGCGGAAGGTGCGCGGAGTATATAGTGGACGAGGAGGTTTAAATGATCTATTCACAGGAAGAATTTCATCTTTTGATAAACCCGGGTGATGTGGGAGAGTATGTGATACTCACAGGAGATCCCGGAAGAGTGGCGAGGATAGCCGGGGAGCTTGCCGAGCCTGAATTCGTGAAGAGCAACAGGGAGTTCACCATCTACAACGGAAAGCTCGACGGGACGAGAGTGACCGTTTGCTCGACAGGTATAGGCGGTCCATCGACCGTGATAGCGCTTGAGGAGCTGGTACACTGCGGTTCACACACATTTATACGCGTGGGGACCTGCGGAGGCATGGATGTGGATGTGCTGGGCGGAGATCTGGTCATCGCTACGGGCGCGATAAGGGCGGAGGGCACCTCGAGAGAGTATCTGCCGATAGAATTTCCCGCAGTGGCGAATTTTGACGTGGTCGACGCCCTGAGGCGCGCGGCGAAGAACGCGGGATACAGATTCCACACAGGTGTTGTGCAGTCGAAGGACAGCTTCTACGGGCAGCACGACCCGGATTCGTCCGGTGCGTCGAACATGCTTAACGCGAACTGGGAGGCATGGCTGAAGGGCGGAGCCTTAGGAAGTGAAATGGAATGCGCCGCCATGTTTTGCGCGGCGGCGCTGAGAAAAGTTCGTGCGGGAGGCATCGTGACCAGTCTTGGCAATCAGACCAGAAGGAAGCTCGGCCTTCCCGATACTATGGATTTTGATCTGAGTCAGGTCATACACTGTGCAGTGGAGGCTATGCGGATCCTTATACGAGAAGACGCCCTCCGTCAAACAGAGTGATGAAATTGATGATATTGAGTACGAGAAGTACCGGTATGGGAGCCGCCGCTATTATCTTAGCGGGGGCTTTCATTTTGCTCCCCATTATCCTGTTGAACATGAATACGCACATGATCATCATGATTATCGCAAGGTAGGTGTTCGTGCGGTAGTATGACACGTACACGGAGGCGGAGAGCCCGGAAGCGACCGACACTCCGCAGCCGAGGAAGAGAGTTCCCACAGCCGCCGTCCTCTCAACCGCATTTTCGAAAGCGAAGAAGACGGAGGAGAATACGCAGCCGCTCACCGCGAAATACACCATCATGCGAAGGTACGCGCGCTCCTCGTACATGTTAAAGAGGTTCACCACGGACGTCCTCTCGGCTATAAGCCTGCTGCCAGCAGCGAGCTCGCAGATGTATGAGGCGATGAAGACAAGGGTGAGCGCTACGGGCGCAAGACCCGCCGCGCGAACAACCATGCTCCTGCTGTTTTTGAAGACCAGTATGCAGCAGCAGACTGTAAACCACAGGGTGAGTATGTTCAGAGCCTCGCGCATGAGTGCGTCCCATGTGTTGTTAAAGCCCAGCTGAACCTTGAACATGGTCGAGTGCAGCTCGAAGCCCGGATAGTCGAATATCTCCGCGATCCAGCCTCTTGAGGCATTGCCGGGGCAGGTGAGTATGTAGGCCAGCACGCAGGCGCCGATGATCATTCCCATGTATGACAGCCGGCTCATGTCTTTGTTCTGCGGTGAAGTGCTTTTGGCCATGGCCAGAAACGAGATGCCCAGCACGATGATGTTGAGCTGCTCCATATCGCAGCCGTACAGGAGCATGAGAGCGCAGATAACGTACTCGAACCACCTTACATCCTGCTTCCTGTGGGCTTTTACTATCAGATGCACATAGTAGAGGCAGCACACTGTGGGCCAGGTGTAGTCCACGGTCGTGGCGATCCAGCCGGCCGATGAAAGAAAATGCACGGGCAGCAGAGCCCAGCCTGCCATGATGATCAGTGTGAAGCGGAAATTATGCTTCGCGTCAAATATGCTCACGACCAGATATGTGGACAGCAGCGTGCACAGAGTGTCCAGTATCCTCCAGTAGATGTGGGTGTGTCCCGAGAGGAACGCGTTCAGATACCACATGAAGATGCGGGAGGAGTACTCGTTGTACACGAAATGGTAGTACTCGGTGAAGCTGTATTTCTCCCAGGCCGTGGCGTAGAAGTTTATATCGTCCCCGACATTTATTCGTATCAGAGCGTGGATGACGAGCCAGAACACGGCGCATCCTCCCCAGAGAAGGAATATCGGGTCCTTAAATCTTTTTTTGATCTTTTCCATATCAGTTGACCTCTATTTCCTTTTCTGTGTCGATGACATAGTAATCGCTGTAATCATAGTCCTGATAGGGCATGGTGTCCGGCCTGCAGATAAGGTACAGGTGGAATGTGCCGCGCCTCGGAAGCTCGGAGACGGGTATGCGCGAGTAGAAGCCGCTGCGGACGTACTCATTGCCGTCGCCTATTATATCGGTTACATCGGGACGCGGAACGTACTCGGTGGGAAGTCTGTAGCAGCGGTGCCCCCATATGAGTAACGCGAAGGTGCCGAAGCTGCGCCTCTCGTTCGTGGGCAGGACTCTCCAGCCGCTTATCTCCACGAAACCGTCCTCGCATTTGAACGTTTCTATCTCGAAGCGGATATCCCCCTCCTCGGTATTGCCGAGGGAAATACCCTGCTCGTGGACCGTCGTCAGCTCCTTCCT
>DGVE01000227.1:0-16676 GCA_002395865.1 Lachnospiraceae bacterium UBA4292
TCTTGCGCTTCTTCTCGGTGTTGGGATACACCTTCTTGATGTGCTTGAGAATGACTTCGGCCATCTCTACTCAGCACTCCTTCCATACAGTTTGGTCACATGGGCGATGCGCTCTGCCAGCTCGGGCGTAGCCTGCCCGGCCGTCATGCGCCACTGCCAGTTGTTTCCCAGAGTTCCGGGCGTGTTGGTGCGCGCGGCACCGCCCAGTTCCAGATAATCCTGCATCGGGATCACCGCCAGATCACTTACACTGGACATGGCCGTGCGGATCAGCGCCCACACGCATTCCTCCACCGGCATGTCCTTGCAGGCGGTATAAGCCTGTACAAACTTCCGGTCATACTCCGAAAGAGATTCGAACCATCCCCGGGTTGTCTCATTATCGTGGGTTCCGGTGTAGACCACCGTATTGCTGGAATACTTGTGCGGCAGATAGATGCTGTCCCAGCTGGCATCAAAGGCAAACTGAAGCACCTTCATGCCCGGGAGTCCGAAGTCATCGCGAAGCGCCTCTACCTCATCGGTTATGATACCCAGATCCTCCGCCCAGATGGGAAGCTCGCGGCCGAAAGCCTGAGTGAGGCTCTCGAAGAAATCGTGGTCGGGTCCCTTGCACCATTTGCCGCCGATCGCATTTTCATCGCCGTACGGAACGGCCCAATATGCCTCAAAGCCCCTGAAATGGTCTATCCTTATGTAGTCGAACACCTTCAGCTGGTTCCTGATACGCATCTTCCACCAGTCGTAACCGGTCTTCTTATGGTACTTCCAGTCGTAGAGCGGATTGCCCCAGAGCTGACCGGTCTTAGAGAAATAATCCGGCGGCACACCCGCCACAACGGTCGGGTAGCCCTTCGAATCGAGCTGGAAGAGCTCGGGACCGGCCCACACATCAGCGCTGTCCATGGACACGAAGATCGGTATATCGCCGACGATACTTACGCCGTGTTCATTCGCGTACTTCTTCAGATCGCTCCACTGCTTGAAGAAGAGATACTGTATGAAGAAATAGTATCCCATCTCCTTCTCAAACTGTCCGGCAAGCTCACGTCTTTTATCCGCGTTCGCGCGGCGCAGTTCCTCGGGCCAGTCAAAGAAGCTGACACCGCCCCTGCTGTCCTTTATCGCCATGAAAAGAGCATAGTCGTCGAGCCAGTAGGCATTCTCCTCCCTGAACTTGTCATAGCCCTTCTTGAAGGATCTGTCCAGGCGCGGCCTGTCCTTTGCGCAGTCAGCCACGAAATTATCGAATGCCTTGTGATAGAGGCCGTGCTTGTAGATCTGCACCCATCCGTAATCGACCGAATCGCATGAAAAATCAGGCACCACGCTAAGGTCCTCCGGTGCGAGGAGGCCGTCGTTTGCGAGGAGATCCGGAGAAATGAACAGCGGCTGTCCCGCAAATGCAGAGAAGCTCTGATAGGGAGAGTCGCCGTAGCCGGTGGGTCCGAACGGAAGCACCTGCCATATGCCCTGACCGGCCTTTGCCAGAAAATCGATGAATCTGTATGCCCCCTGTCCGAAGTCACCTATTCCGTAGCGGGAAGGAAGTGATGACGGATGAAGGAGTATACCGGCCTTTCTGTCTGTTAGTTTTGCCATAATGATTACCCCAATATTGGTTCCTTTCGGTTAGTTGTATTGACCGCGAAGCGATCGATACAGTCCGCCAGCAGGACGCTTGCGGCTGTCCTTCAAAGAAACGCCCCGCAGAGTTCGGAGCTTCTTCCGTGCCAGTATACAACCTCAGGCGGAAAAAAGCAACAAAAAGGACTGCCGTTGCGGCAGTCCTTAAACGATTAAGTATATTTTTTACTCCTAAAAATCAGACAGAAACAGCTTATATGCAGAACACGGGAATGAACCTGCACAGGCTTCCCCCTCCGCAACACTGACAGAGCACCGAAGCCAGACATATCCTTGTGCAGTAGGTATTCTCTCCCGCGTCAGGTGAGCGGTAGCTTCTGCCCACCTCCGTGTACCAGTTGCCTCCGGTGAGCCTCTGCGCGAAACGGCGGTACTCCATGTTGTTGGGGGACAGATTGATGGCCATCTCTATATCCGCTATGGCGGTCGCCTGATTGCCCAGACCCGCGTTGGCCATTGCGCTGTAATAATACCACCTTCCGTCCCTCTGCGGGATGTCCTGCAGTATCCTCAGCGCCTCCCCGTACATCCTGTTCTGAAGAAATGTCTCACAGGTCTGGTACATGTTGAAGCTGTCCGAGCGGTTGTAGTATGCACCGCTGGTATTCGAATACGGATTGCCGTAAGGCCTGCCGTTATTGAAATTATTGTTATAATTCCCCCCGTTGTTATAGCCGCCGTTATTGTAACCATTATTATAGTTACCGGAGCGGTTGTACGGATTCCCGTAGCTGCGGCCGCCCTGACTGCCTGCTCCCTGCTGCCGGTCGTAACTTCCGCTGTAGCCCGCAAACGGTCCGCCGTACGGGCCGCGGTCCTGAGAATTATTGTATGTGGTCCTGCCTCCGTAGGACTCATTGTCCGGTGTATAGGCATACGCCTGACCGCTCATAATTGCCTTATAAGCTTTCTGGACCTCCTTGAACTTCTCCTCAGCGGCAGCTCTCTCACTATCACTCTTGCCTATATTGGAATCCGGATGGTACATCCTGCTCAAGCTTCTGTATGCTTTTTTTATCTCTTCCTCGGAGGCCTTCGGGTCAACGCCCAGCACTCTGTACGGATCTGCCATCGCCTGTTCTCTTCCTTTTTGCCGTATAATATCCGGTCCAAATGCCGGAATATATGATATTCCTCATGATCTGCGCATCCCTTATGACGGGGAGCAGCTCGAAATAGCTCGCAGCGGACTCCGCGTTCATGATGAGTATGCTGTGTATCCAGTCCTCGAAATCCTCTCTCGCCTCGAAATCCTTAAGAGGATTAAATCTCCCCAGTCTCTTGTCCTCGTCGAGGTCGGAATACGCGTCCGAGTAGTATATGAACTTGCCGAGATAAAAGCCCATGGCCTTGAGTTCGTCATTCCACTCGTCATCCCTCACCGCGAATATCTCGCCGAGCATCCTGCCGGTGAGCCCCGAGAGATAGTCCACTGCCTTCGGAGTGATCTTTCTGCAGGACAGCGCCTCCTCGGCTACCGAGTTCGTCTTAAGCAGTCTGGCAACATTCTTGCATTTTTCGGGATATTTTTCCTCTATCTTCTTAACTGCCGACGACAGCGAGAGCGCAAGCGCGCGCCTGCCGGGCTTCTTCTCATCGGTCCAGTCATCCATGCACTTATGCCAAGTAAGAAGCACATTCATATCAGCGGCATAGTCGAGGGGCCACGCCTTGATATACCTGTTCGGGCCGTCCCCGACCCTCATGTCGGCAGCATCATCGCGGCACGTGCATCTTACCCTCTTCTCCTCCAGCTCCGGCTCGTAAAGCCCGCACAGGAGCATGGCGAGATAAGTCATGTCGTATGACAGAGTCATACGGCCCGCGGCGCCGTAGTTCTTCCCGAGCGACGCGCACAGGCCGCAGTAGTATTCCCGGTATCTGTCCAGTTCCCTGACCAGAAGCTCCGGCCGGTTCACATTTATATATCCGAACATATCAGCTCTTTCCCGTAAATTCCATCCTGCACTTCGGACAGCTTATGACCACATTTCCTTTGCCCTTGGGCACCTTTATCTTCTGTCTGCACCCGGGACATGTAAAAATCTTGTGAGTCCTGCTTATCTTGTAATGCGCCTTCTTCCTGTTGACGAACGTTCTGAACGCGCCCAGACACGCAAGAAACCTTCTGTTCTGCGCGCTCCTCTTTTCATAATTCTTCGAGAACATCCTTATATAGGCGTACACGAAGCATATCCACGCCACCGCGGTCATCCCTATGTACACATATCTGTTGCGCACAAAAAGAGTTATGACCGCAAGTATCAGTCCGAAGCCCAGAAGGAAATTCGAATATGAATCAATGCCGTAACGCCCGCGCAGTTGATTATATAAGCTTTTCTTCAATTTTGCAAACATATATTTTCATCCTCTGCCCGGTCTGGGAGAGCGTAGCCCGAAGCTCCTGTGCGCTCAGGCACAGCTCGTCAGTCTCCAGAAGAGCGCTGAGAGTCTCTCTCTCCTGCCTGATCTGCCTGTATAGCTCCCTCTGTGTATCCCTGCATTTATCGAGAAGCCGTCTTGCGCACTCATCGAGCTCCGCCGCCTCAGCAAGAAGCGATCTGACCTCGTTACACCTGAAGAGACTTCTCTCGTAATCTGAGGCGAAATGTCTGGCCTCCTGCACCTTTCTCGGTTCCAGCTCACCGGGATAGCTGACACGTACCGGCAGCTCCTCTCCCGAGATATCCATAGCCGATACGGAGCACGTTCCGTTCACACCGATATTGAAATCGAGCTCTATCTGGGTATCGCCGTCGGACGACTCCCTGACTCCGCCGACCACGACCTGCGCCATAAGCGAATTATCCACAGCAAAACGCTTCTCTCCCTGAAACACCCTTAGGCTCATCTCGCTCCGGTCGTCCCTGAAGGCGGTATATATCAGCTTCGCCTCAGCCGGTATCTCCGTATTCTTTTTGAAGATGTTCTTTGAAAAACCGCCGATGCTCACGGAGGATACTGACATAGGAACGGTCTCCATCACGGCGACATCCGCCATGGCTCCCGAAGCGTCGTATTTCGCGGCTATCGACGCGGCTCCCTTCGCGAAAAGCTCTCCCGGAAACTGCCCCGTGCGAGGCACCTTTCCCGTCAGATCAGAGATCATATCCGCGACTGCCGCGATGTTCGAGCAGGTTCCGTCGACAACCACCGAATATTCGTCCCCCGGGCCTATGCCCGCATCCTTCAGCGCACTCTTTATGAGCCGCGCCATCTTATCGGTAATATCCCTTGTTAGCTCTGAGAACATCTCCGAGGTTATATTCATATGAAAATCGGCCTGCCTGCGCCTGCGCTCGAGCCCTGGTATGTTGATATTCACGTTCTCGAGATCTCCGAGAGCGGTCAGAGCCTCTCCCGCCTCGCGCTTTATCTTCGCGCACAGCACCTCATCCGGGTGCCTGATGCCGCAGCTCTTCTTCACCTGTGTGCGGATGAACTCCTCGAGACGCTTCTCGTAATCGCTGTCCTCCACGCTCTCTCCGCCCGCGCAGCCGACCACCTGGGCCAGCTCGTCGTCGAGTCTTATGACTGCCGCGCCCATGCTCTCGCAGCCGATATTAACGGAAAGGATGACAGGAGAAGGAGCAAGCGCTATCGCCGCAGCGGCCGGCTTGCTGATAAGTCTGTAAATCGTAAGTCCGGCTATCTCCGCAGCCTGAAAAAGAGCCCTTCTCGCAGCCTCTCCGAGATACGACGGCACCGTGATCACAGCTCCCTTGACAGGTTCACACAGGTGCTCCGAAGCGTTGCATTTTATGCCTACGAGGACGAGTGCCGCCACCTCCTGGGGAGTAAGCTCCCTTCCGTCGATGTTAAGCGTCACGGCGCTTCCGAGCTCGCGGATCGGATTTATGTAGCCCCTTGCGGGGTGTTTTATAAGATAGTCTCTGGCATCAGAGCCCGTTATCGCCCTTCCGTTTTCGTCAATGGCGCAGGCTGTGGACATATACTCCCCCTCCTGTGCAGGGATGATCCTCACACCGGAGCAGTATACGGCGCTCACACAGTTTCTCGCACCGAAATCTATCCCTATGACCCTCTCCATAACGCCTACCGTTCCCGAAATCATTTTAGGCAGAATCTGCCTGTGAAGGCACTTTCAGCCTTTCTGCGAGTATATATTTTTCGGGGTACTCTTGTCAATAACTGCGGCCCATTCTTAACGAAAGCTTTATAATCGTTAAAAAAAATTAATCAGTATTCCACCTCCGTAAGGCATAGTCCGCAGGCAGGCGCTATGGGACCCGCGCCAGACCTCTGTTTCGCCTCCATAATATCCTTCACCCTATCGGGCGGATACTTTCCGCGACCCACCTCAAGAAGGGTCCCTGTCATGATTCTGACCATGTTCTGCAAAAAGCCGGTGCCGTGATACGTCATGTAGATATATCCGCGCTTTTTTTCTATGGTTATGCTGTCCACTATGCGCACGGTGGATTTTTTCATCTTCGGATTGCCGCAGAAGCTTTTGTAGTCATGCTCACCCATCATGTAGGCAGCGGCTTCCTTCATGGCATCGATATCCGGCACGAAGTCAAGCACGTTCACATATTTTCTGTCAAAGACCGGTTTTATCTCCCCGCAGAAGCATGTGTATCTGTAGGTCTTTCCGACCGCCTTGTATCTGGCGTGAAACTGCTCCGAAGCGATCCTCACGTCCGTCACGGCGATATCCTCAGGAAGGTATCTGTTCAGATAATCCCGTATCTGCGTGCAGTCCATATCGGTCTGCGCGTGAAAATTCGCGCACATACCCTTCGCGTGCACACCCGCGTCCGTTCTTCCGGCGCCGATCACCTCGACGCTCTCACCGCACATTCTCCCGAGCACCGCCTCTATCTTTCCCTGTATGGTATCACGGTCCGGCTGGTGCTCCCAGCCATAGTAGCGCGTTCCGTCATAGTTTATCAGTATTTTGTAGTTATTCAAATCAGGCCTCCTGTTTTTATGAGCAAGTCCCATGTAACTTCGCAGACGCGGGTCGAAGAATCTTTATAATACACACGCGCCGACTTTGCAATATTTTTGGAAACAATTTTTCAAAAGTCCTTGCATTTTCAAAAAATGTGTTTTATAGTCATCTCGCGAAAAGTAAACAGGACTGTTCATAGACCTTCCAGTCCATAAAAAAAACCGGGCACCAGTGTGTGCCGGAGGATTCCGGCCTTTTTTATTCGCCGGCGGCCCACGCAGGATAGATATGTATTCAATAAGAACAGAACAGTATTTTGACTCCGCGCATTTTCTGCGCGGCTATGAAGGAAAATGTGCCAACATCCACGGACACAGATGGTGTGTCACGGTGGAGGTGAGTGCGGATGAGTTAAACAGCGAGGGACAGACCCGCGGCATGGTGGTGGATTTCGCCGTGTTAAAGGGCGACCTCAAGGAGCTCACCGACGCGCTTGACCACTGTCTCATAATAGAGGACGGTTCGCTCAGGCAGCGCACTCTCGACGCGCTTTTCGATGAGGGATTCAGGGTGGTATCCCTGCCCTTCAGACCCACGGCAGAGAATTTCGCGAGGTATTTCTGCGAGCTCATGCAGAAAAAGGGCTACAGAGTGTATTCGTCATCGGTCTACGAGACGGAGAACAACTGCGCAAGGTACATGCCATGATCTACAATGTAGCGGAGATATTCGCAAGTATCAACGGCGAGGGCCCGAGAGCCGGTGAGCCGGCCGTATTCGTACGTCTCATGGGCTGCAATATGCGCTGCAGCTACTGCGACACGGCGTGGGCGCTTACGGGAGCGCCGCAGATGAAGCTTTCGGAGTCCGAGATCGTTGAAAAGATACTCTCCTTCGGACTGCAAAGCGTGACTCTGACGGGCGGGGAGCCGCTGCTTGCAAAGGACATCGATGTGCTCATAAGACGCATCTGCAAAGAGCCGGGTCTTAGGCTCGAGATAGAGACGAACGGAAGCATACCGGTGTGGCCGTATTTTGACTTGGAGAGCTCCCCCGTGATGACACTCGACTACAAGCTGCCCGGAAGCGGCTGCGAGAAACTGATGTGCGCGCAGAACTTCGAGCGAGTGAGGCCTTGCGACTCGGTAAAATTCGTCTGCTCCGACAGCTCGGATCTTGCAAGAAGTCTCGAAATAATAAGAAGATACTCACTGGAGGACAGATGTCAAGTGTTCCTCAGCCCTGTGTGGGGCATGATCGACCCAAAGGAGATGGTCGCGTTCCTGCTCGAAAACAGGCTTAAGGGCGTCAGGCTGGCACTCCAGCTCCACAAATTCATCTGGGATCCCAATGAAAGAGGTGTATGATGGCAATTGATCAGGAAGCAATCAAATATCACATCCGCGGTATACTCGAGGCTCTGGGCGAAGACCCTGAGCGCGAGGGACTGAAAGATACCCCCGACAGAGTCGCGAGAATGTACGCGGAGGTCTTCGAGGGCATAAACTACACGAACCACGAGATCGCCGAGAAATTCGGCAAGACATTTAAATACGAAGGTGACACGGAGGATATGGTCGTCGTTCGCGACATCGACATCTTCAGCTACTGCGAGCACCACATGGCTCTTATGTACGATATGAAGGTCACGGTAGCCTACATCCCGAGGGAGAAGGTCATCGGTCTCTCGAAGGTGGCACGCATAGCCGAGATGGCCGCCAAGCGTCTTCAGCTTCAGGAGCGCATCGGCCGCGACATTTCCGAGATCATAAGGGAAGTGACCGGAAGCGAGGACGTGGCGGTACTCATCGACGGCAAGCACAGCTGCATGACCGCGAGGGGCATAAAGAACACCGGCGCCCTCACCCACACGCAGACGCTCTCCGGCCGTTTCAAGACCGAACCCGAGCTGTTAAAGAGAGTGAGGTAATATATGAAGGCACTTGTACTTGCAAGCGGCGGCATCGATTCCACCACCTGCCTCGCGATGGCGGTCGACAGATACGGTGCCCAAAACGTCACCGCTCTCTCCGTCTCATACGGTCAGAAGCACTCGCGAGAATTAGAGAGCGCAAAGGCCGTGGCTATGCACTTCGGCGTGGAGCTCATGACCATCGATCTGGCGCAGATGTTTGCATACAGCGACTGCTCGCTCCTAAAGAGCTCGGATAAGGATATACCCGAGGAGAGCTATGCCAAGCAGCAGGAAGCCGCGCCCGGCCCCGTTTCGACCTACGTTCCGTTCAGAAACGGCCTTTTCCTCTCTGCGGCTGCCTCCATCGCCCTCTCCCTCGGCTGCGAGACCGTCTGGTACGGCGCTCACGCGGATGATGCCGCGGGAAATGCCTACCCCGACTGCTCCGAAAGCTTCGTAGACGCCATGGGCAGAGCGATAAATGAGGGGACAGGCGGCGCGCTGTCACTCGTAGTTCCCTTCGTCACCAGCAACAAGGCGGAGGTCGTCCGCACCGGACTTAAGCTCTCGGCTCCCTACCACCTGACATGGAGCTGCTACAACGGAGGCGACCGCCCCTGCGGAAAATGCGCTACCTGCATAGACAGGGCAAAGGCATTTGCGCAAAACGGAGTGTCAGATCCGGCCATGACTTACTGATCCGTAATATCGAAGGAGGAATACCATGCCGAGAACGCCACAAGAGACCGAGGGAATAACACTCCTTGGTAGCAATAAGACACAGTATCCTCAGGGCTATGCGCCAGAGGTGCTTCAGACCTTCATAAACAAACATCCGGGACGTGATTATTTCGTCAAATTCAACTGTCCCGAGTTCACCAGCCTCTGCCCCATCACGGGACAACCGGACTTCGCCACCATATACATCTCCTATGTACCCGATGTAAAGATGGTAGAGAGCAAGTCCCTTAAACTCTATCTCTTCAGCTTCCGCAACCGCGGGGACTTCCACGAGGACTGCGTGAACATCATCATGGACGATCTGATAAAGCTCATGGACCCGAAATACATCGAGGTCTGGGGCAAATTCACACCCAGAGGCGGCATATCCATCGACCCCTACTGCAACTACGGCCGCCCGGGAACCATGTGGGAGCAGGCCGCCGAAGACAGGCTTACAATGCACGATCTCTACCCTGAGAAGGTGGACAACAGATAATATATACCAAACGCAAAAACAGGGCCCTTTGGAGGGTCCTGTTTTGATTTAACTGTTAAAACCGGTCAGTCATATCATAGCTGCGGCTGGTTGTTTATGATCGGATCTTCGATATTATTATCGACCTCATTGATGTTGATCACATTACCGGCCTTCTTTTCCTATGTTACCTGCCTTCTCTGAATGATTCAACTATTCAAATATAGCAATCCAGTTTATTTGTTTAATCATTTTCTTTAAAATAGACTAAAAACCATCTCAAGTCTATGCTTTCTATGGAAACTATCTCTTCACTGGAGATAAATGATACACCATATGGGGGCAAGTCATTTACCTATGATTTTGTTTCTTAAGTCTGATTCCTATGTAAAATATCCCCGCACCTGTTCTTTTCTTGTTGGCATATTGTATTATTTCAATGCAAAACCTCTTCATTGACACCGGAGTATATTCCTTTTCTATCATATAATCCTGGTATGAATTATACAGTCTTGTTGCGCTATACTTATCATTAGGGTCGTTCGTGTACTCACAAATAGTGTCAAACCATTCTTTCACACTGCCCTCAGCAGATACTGGCAAAACAGATGTAGAATAGTCAAGCGTGGTATCTTTTTCTGTAAGAAACCACTTGAGAATCTCACCACCCTCTTCCAAAATCGCATCCATACTCGTATTTGTTGGATCCCTTTTCAGTTCAATTACGATAGAATTATCTGCGCACCGCTTTCCTGCATAGCAGAATAACGGCAGATATCGATCTACATTCAGGACAGTAGGAGAGAAAAAACGATTATCTGCAATGGCTTCCATCACATCAGATGCCAAGCTTTTATTCTTCATATTGCAGACGAGCAGTCTACAGTTTGGTATTTCATATCCTGAAGGATTTCCGACCCTAAAAATCTTTGGCGAAGAGATATTGGCAACATAAGACCCCAGAACATCACGAATAATTAAGAGTAAATAATTGATACTCTCTTCCACGCCATTGATAATAACATACTTCTCGATTCTATCTCCACGCAAAGCAGCACAAATGATTTTTCGGAAGGCACCGATATCGGATTGTTTACGCATTACGTTCGTGAGATATCCATAGAATCGTTCTGGAAAACCATCTTTTATATCATAATTGGTGCAACTCAACTTGAAATCATTCGTTGGAAGAATCGGTAAAAGATCCGATACATTCAGCGTCTGGTTTGGAGTATTGAAACCTCCCGGGATAATTTGTAAAACATATTGCTTGTTCTGGCTGATTGCACTAAAAACTTCCGCTCCAGATGAATAAACGTCGAATTTAATATCATTTTGCGCGCGTTCCGCAAGTGCTGCTTTTAAATGAAATGCTGGCAGTATCTCCCATTTCTTCTCGTTACATATGATTGTTTTACCATTATAAACCCGAATGCCACAATCGACATATGGAATAGATAAATGCAAATCTTTCTTCCCCGAATCGGAATGTCTCATATAATTTTTGTAGTAAAAGAGGCTACGATGAATCTTCATATACTGCTTGCGCTTTTCGTTATAGATTTCGTTCCCGAGGCTGTAATACTGAAATTCATTCTTTATTTCATCCGGTATTGCATCGCTAAATATCATGTAGCCTTCATCATCAAAAGTCAGAAGCAACTTATCGAAGTAATCGTCAATAAACTTTGCAAGTAAAAGTCCATTATTGGGGTCAAATTGCGATGCATCATCTCCTTCGAGAACGCATAGTATATATGGCTTGATATGTGATGCAATTAAGCCTTTGTATGGTTTTTTTGATGCAAAGCACTTTGCAACTCCGTATACGTTCACAGATTCATCAACAAGAGCCTCCCGATATTGAGCCTGCATTTGCATGTCTCTTTGCGGCTTAGTATCCTTCATCCTATAGTTCCCCCTCCAAAAAACCTATCTTGAAATACCTGTATTACACCTTGATAGTTAATGATTTACCATTCGAGTCGATTAGTTAAATTCTTTAGTATTATTGTTGGTTACCTTCCCACAAAACTCCTCCAGCACCTCGAAATAGTTCTCGAAGGTCTTGCCGACGCACTCCTTATCCTCTATCACCATACCGGGGCACTCAAGCCCCGCCAGCGCAAAGCCCATAGCGATGCGATGATCGTTGTATGTCTTTATATGCGCGGGCCTCACCTCGCCGGGATATATCTCTATTCCATCGTCGAACTCCTTCGTGCGTATACCCATGCGTCCGAGCTCCGTCACGATCGCCTCTATGCGGTCGCTCTCCTGATACCTTATGTGCCCTATGCCGCGTATCCTCGTGGGTGAATCCGCAAATGCGGCAAGCACCGCAACAGTGATCGCCTGATCCGAACAAGCCGACATATCCACATCGACTCCGTGCAGACCGGCTCCGCATACGCTCACGCCATTATCATCTCTTACCACCAAAGCGCCCATGTCTCCAAGGACATCAAAAAGAGCCTCATCTCCCTGAAGACTGCCCCTCCTTACGCCCTTTACAGTGGTCTTCACGCCAAGCAGCGCTCCGGCCGCGTAAAAGTACGCCGCACCGCTCATATCGGGTTCCACATGATAGTCCATGGCCGTATAATGCTGACGTGCAGGCACGATAAACGTGTCCGCCGCCGGTCTCTTTACTCTGACGCCGAACTGTGCCATCATTTTCACGGTCATCTCTATATAGCTCATGCCGTGGCTTCCTACGGTACGTATTCTGAGTCCCTCCGGCAGGCAGACTGCCGATATGAGAAGCGCAGAGAGGAACTGGCTGCTCTTGTCTATGTCGACGCATACCTCCCCGTTCGCCGCGCCATTACCTGCGATCTCAAAGGGAAGCGCATCCTGCGCCTGTGAGCATGTGACCTGCGCCCCGAGAGAGCGAAGTACCTCTATCAGGGGCTTCATGGGTCTTTTTTTCATCTGCTCGGAGGCATTTACCGTGTACCTGCCGGGAATGACTCCCAGAAGAGCACTGAGGAACCTGGCCGCCGTGCCGGCGCTGCCGACATCTATGGCAGCTTCGGAAAACGGTATCCTTCCTCCCATTCCTCTGACAGACACCGTCTTCGCTGCCTCGTCCGCCTGAACTTCAAAGCCGAGGCTCCTGAGGCAGGAAATGAAATGTCTCGTATCGTCGGAAAAGAGTACTCCCGAGAGTCTGCACTCCCCGTCGCACAGAGCCGCCATGAGGAGCGCCCTGTTCGTGATGCTCTTCGAGCCGGGCACCTCCACGCACACATCCCTGTTCACTATACGATCCGCGATGCTATCTATCGAAATGCAGCTCATTCCAGATATCCTCCGTCTCAAGACCCATCTTCCAGCAGGCCACTCCCGCCAGGCCGTAGGCCTTTATCATATCCACCCTCCATCTGACAGACTCCGCGCTCTCGGTCCACACCTTGTAGTTCTCGCCCTCGTAGGTGAACTCCGCGTAGTAATTGCCGATCTCTTCAGACCATGAAGGCTTCGCTCCCGCAGCATTAAGTATATCGTTCATGGCAGTCATATTCTTGGCCTCGCTCGATATCACATTGCCCGCAGAATCCACCCTCCACAGTCTTGTGTAGAAAGGAATCGCGTTTATAAGCTTCTCCTTCGGCACCTCAGAGAGAGTGTCCGTTATGCCCTTCTCCACAAATGCCTTCGAGGCCACGGGACCCGCATCGGAGCCCGCGTAGTGCTCGTCATAACCCATCATTATGATATAATCGGCCACGTCGGCCTGTCCCGCCCTGTCAAAATACAGATTGAAAGAGGCCGGAACATAGTTGTCTACGGAGAGCACCAGACCTGCCAGACGGCACCTTATCGAGAGCTCCCTGATAAACTCAAGATACGCCCCGGCGCAGCTTTTACCTACGCCTCCACCGCCTGAGTCTGCCTCGAAATCGATATTCAGGCCATCCACGCCGAGACTCACGGCGTCATCCACTATACCGTTTATAAAGCGCTGTCTGCTCTCGTAGTTCGAAAGGAACACGAGATTATCGTATTTGCCGTTATTGAAATTATCGACCATCGCCCAGACCTTCAGTCCGCGAATGTGCGCGGCGTCCACATAGAGCGCGCTGGATATCGACCTGAAGCTTCCGTCCTCACCGGCCAGACTGTAGAAGGTGGGGGATACCACGTTCACCTCCGGGTACAGATGCGATGACAGGTAGCTCACCTGCGCCTCATGGTCGGTTGTATTCATCTGATGCCACACAAGTACCACAGGCTCCTCCATGGCTATGGAGCTGTAATCGTATTTCGGAGAGTTCTTATATGAAAAATCCGCCGCCTCAGTGGCATCCCCGGTCCTCACATAACCTATGAGGCCTCTTTCGCTCATGACACGCAGCCAGCCATCCTCCTCTGATATCAGGCAAAGAGCATCTCCTTCTGCAAGCCGGCATACTATGCTGTTTCTGATGGACGCGCCCGCACGAAGCTGCGTATCGTATTTGACCCTGAGCATCTTTACGTTGATCTTTGTCGCGCTGCTCCAGATCTTCGATGTAAATGTGTCGTCGTAAACCTCTATGGAGCAGCCCGCGAGCTCCTTCACAAAGGCCGAAGCTATGTATTTATCCTCCCCTATCGTGATGAACGGCGCGTAGTAGCTCTCCAAAACGGTATCGTCCACACTGTATGACTTCTCACCCGGCTTTATCCTGATGAGCTGCGTGGGCAGGGCATAGAGCATCTCTCCCAGCGAGCTGTCGTAGAAAAACTTCCTGTCAATGGACTGTGCAGTCTCAAGAGGAAGATACAGCATGCCGTCGCGCTTGACGGCCTTTAAAGATGACTCCTGTGCGTTCACGCACACGGCGTACTGCTCCCCGTCGGAGAGTCCCAGATAGCTCCTGATATCTACGAATGAACTTACGGGTCCAAGAAATTTATAACACAGAAAGCCTGCGCAGGCTCCAAGTATCAGGACCGCGCATATGATTATTACGGCAACTGCGGAACGGCTCGGTTTTTCGGGTCTCATGTCGGACTCCTTTTATAATGCGGCTTATAAACAAAGGATGCACCCACACCAGCGTGTGGGTGCACCGGAAACAGTATAGCATACTCCGACTGCAATTAAAAGACAAAAATGCATTTAGAACCCGGTATGACGGTCTTGAAGCTCTGAGTATTCGGACCATGTGCCATTTGTCTTTCATACATGGATCCGCTGCTCCCGCCCTGATACATGTGACACAGCATCATCCCGCGGTGTTTCCTAAGCCGGCCTTCTCCGCTCTCCTCCCTTCCCGGATGCGGTACATGAGCTCTGCTGCACTTTGCGGACGCTTCCGTACATCTCTCCTGACGCATTCGAGGGCCACATCCAATAGCATTTCGCACCGCATATCTCCCTCCCAGTCGAAATACGCGGCGGCGCATCCCAGCAGATAAAGCATCACCCGGCCTGCCGAATAGATGTCGCTTGCCTCACAGATGTCCCCTCCTTCATAGAGCTCCGGAGCCGCAAAACCCCGGCACACCCTCGGGACGGTCCGTTCCGCCCCCTCGTACCCGTATCTTGCATTTCCAAAGTCTATGAGCCGGAGCCTTCCCCGGTGCCAGATCAGATTGTCGGGATGGATATCGAGGTGTAAAACAGGACTGCGGAGGTTCTTGCTGTGGATATAGTCCAGTATTCCGCACAACTCACTCATGATCTGCGTGATTCTGCGCGACATCCCGTCCACAGTTTCGCAGTCTCTGAAGATCAGTCCCTTTCTCACATTCTCGCCCAGAGTCATACCCGGAAAGTATTCCACGACCGCCATTTTTATCAGTCCGTGTGTTTTAAGCAGATATATCCGTGGAATACCGGGATGATCAAGGCCTGTCTGGATAAAAAGACCTCTGTCATTACCCCTAGCATCGATCATTTTTATCCTAAACATATCACGATATCTCCGGCTGTCCGATCCTTTGGCTTAAGAAAATGATACCACCACCAAAAGCCAAAACGCAATACTTTTTATATCGATTTCTAAACTTTTTTACCTTTTTGTTCACAGGTTGTGAAAATTTTGTTCACAAGGAGTGAAATTTTTCACAGGCCGTTCACAGGAGGGGATTTCACACTCTTTTAACTACACAATCTTCCCCGGATGTGATATACTGTCTTCGTACACACAAATGAAAAGCAAAGGAAAGACCATGCAGATAGACAGACACGACAACAACACATTCTACATATATCTGACGCGCGAGGAGCTCGGATACATGGACATAAATCCGGCCACCCTCTCCTACGGCTCGGCCGATTACAGGAAGCTTACCTCCATGGTACTGCGCGCTATCGAGAACGAATACGGCTTTACCAAGACAGAACAGCCTCTCAACATAGAGATGTGCCCCGCCGAGGGCGGCGACCTGTGGCTGTCCGTTTCGGAGTATCAGGAGAACGAGGAGACCGATCCGCGATTTTCCACATTTGCCGTCGATGAGGAGGATTTCAAATTCATCGATGACCGCGACGCGGATGAGTTAGAGGATGAGGGCGATTATTCGGAGGACGCGGACGATTTCGAGCAGGAGGTCAGGGCGAGCCTTGCCACCTCCATGCGCGAAAAAATACTGCCCCCGGAGATAGCCGAGAGCAGTACCCCAGGCGGCAGAGCCGCGCTTATATTTGAAAACTATGACGATCTGGTGAATGCCATATCCAAGGTGGAGGTGGCAGATTTTTGCGGTATGTCCACCAACCTCTACCTCGCGTCCGGGCACTACTATCTGTGCTTGAAGCTCCCGAAAAAAACGGATAAAGTCTACAGGGACCTGGTCCTCCTTCTCGAGTACTCACGCATGATCAAATACGAGAAGGTCGAGACCTACCTGCTCGAAAAGGGAAAGCTTCTCATAAAGGACACCGCGGTGGAGCAACTGGGCGCTTAGCTCTCCTCCTTCAGCTCGGCCTTAGCGGCCAGATAGGAATTGATCTCGTCCACGAGCTCACTCACCTCAACACCGTGCACCCAAGCGGCCTCCTC
>DGVE01000227.1:16762-17249 GCA_002395865.1 Lachnospiraceae bacterium UBA4292
GGGGCAGCCGATGCAGTGCATTCCGATGGACATAAGTATCTCTGCGGCGCCGACATCGATCTCCATAAGCTCTCCTATGAGAGTGTCCTTGGTTATCTGGGGTATATTTTCATTGGTATCTGCCATTTTCTTACCGTTCCTTTCTTTTGGCTGCGTCCGCTGATGCGGCCGCAGATATTTTCACCGACGGATTGTAGCAGATAAAAAGGCCAAAATCAATTATATTTTTATGAAATTTATGCGCTCTTAATTTTTGCTCTGCTGTACACTGTATACATGTATACAATGTATACGATAATGTGCAAAATAGGTGTTGATAATGGCAAAAAAAAGGCTTATAATCGGTACGTAAATACTAAAAATGCTCAGCATTTTTAATTATACAACACAACTTCATTTTTCCAGGAGGGATAACATGAGAGAAGAATGGAAAGGCTTTGTAGGCGGTAAGTGGGAAAGATGTATCGACGTAAGAGAGTTCATCCAG
>DGVE01000041.1 GCA_002395865.1 Lachnospiraceae bacterium UBA4292
TCGTCGGCCTTTATCGGGTCGAAATGGAATGTGTACACGGTTTCATCACCTGTCTCGGCGCTGTAGCGGCTCACCGCGTCGCACACAGCCGGATAGAGTCCGTCTCCCATGAGACCGAGGGCGCAGATAATGGCGGCGTCGGGATTTTTCCCTCTGACCAGCTTCAGAAAATCCACGTAGCCCAGAGTGTACTCCTCTATCCTGTCGGCATCCTTCCTCGTGTAGCTCTCGTCATTGGTGCCGAGATTTATAACTATCACATCGGGCTGCCTTGCGAAATCCCATGCGACATTCTCAAGCCTATTGGCGCCCGCAGTGCCGTAGCAATGTCCGTGGTTCCCGTAGAAATCGGACATGAGCTGCTTATCCTGCTTTACGCCATTGCCCGTGTAGCCGCTCACTATGCCGTGACCGCTTATCGCCACCAGACTGCAGTCCCAGCCCAGAAGCTGCGCCGTCCTGTAGCCGTATGCCTTTGTGGCGTCCTCCGTGGAGGTGGAGAACGGGTGAGTCCTGTCCTCGTCATCCACGCCGTAGCCGCAGGTTATCGAATCTCCTATGAACTCGATGAGCCTGTCGGAGCCGCCCGCGGGCTTTATATCGCCCATGACTGTTATCTGCTTTACTCCTATGATGCTGCTGGCCACCTCCGAGAGCTTTATGAGCTTCAGGTCATGAGTACCTGCGCTGTCCGCGTGTACCGTCACCCTGTCCGCGCCCTTTTTTACCATCTGCGCGTCGAGCTTTGGCTCATCGTCTATGTAGACCGCATACCTCACGCCGCTGTTCTCATCAAGCGTCGATGCCTTCGAATCGCCGTAGAATACAAGCTCCACATCGGTTCCGGAGAATTCGAACTCTATGCCCGAAGCCGAATAGGTGAGCCATCTCACTCCTGTTGTGTCATCGAAAAATGTCCTTCCAATGAGTCTCACGTGCGCCTCGTCCGCGGCGAATGACTGCTGCACGGGCTCGGCCTCGGTGCTGGGGGCCTGCGTGGCCTCCTCGGTGACCTGGGCCGTGGTCTGAGCTTCTGACGCGGATGTGGCAAGCGTTTTGTCGTCCGTCTTCGCGCACCCGTACAAAAGCAGCGCGGCGCACATCAGAGCCGATATCTTTTTAAACTTAAACATAGGTACATGACTCCCTTATCTGTTATTCAGAACGCTCACCAGACAGTTGTCCTTAGAGAGCGTATTTACATTGTATAAAAACAATATGTCGTCATATCCGACGCTATCGGCCTGAAGGTCCAGGTCCTCGCTGTAGTACCTCGGGTCGATGACGGTTATCTGCTCATACGATCTCAGAAGAAAAGGCACGAAGCAGTTCGCGTAGGAATCCTTTATGAGAAGGAGCTTCCTGCCTTCCCCGCAGTCAGTCTTTATCGTAATGCGCGGGTAGTTACCGCCGAAGAAGACGAGATATTTATCGTCCTCCTCCAGCTTTGTCGTATCGTAGCAGGATACTGCCATCCTTCCCTCGCCGTCATAGCTTACAGTGTAATTCTGCTGTGAAAGGGGAAGATAGACTTTCACTGAATCCATCTTTGAAAGAGTATACCCGCTGCTTCCCGACAGGGTCCCGAGGAACTCATTGTCTATGACCACGGCGGAATACTCCTGCGATGTCAGCCCCATAACGGCCTGCGCGGCCAGAAATCCCATGTAGGCTCCGTCGCTCGTCCAGTGATGGTCGCTCGCGTAATATATATCAACCCTGTCCTTGTTGAGGGCAAATATCTCGCGCACGTCTATTGCCTTCAGTGACGAGAGCCCTCTGTAGATGTCGTCAATGTAAGCGTTCTGATCATCCCCCGGACAATACTCTCCGGCCCTGTCCGAGTACGTGCTCACGGCGTTCGGAACGAGGCAGAAATACGTCTTCGAATCCGCGTGACGGGTGGCGAAGGCATTTACCGCCCAGGTGAGTTCCGTCGTATCCTGCGCACCGGGCTCGGTGAAGCACTCCGCCAGATGATCGGCGTCGAGCCTTATTATGCCGTGGCTGGACTTTTTCCCCATGAGCGCAGCTGCCTCGGTCTTAAGAGTTATGAGACCGTCCCTCGCGGGAAAATGATCCGCCTCGTAGTCCTCCAGCCCCTCCATGAACCTTCCGTCCGTGACGGAAGCAGCGGATAGCTGCGGGAATGACGCGAGCACTCTCTTTTCGCGGGATGAGTATTCATTTTTAGGCAGGATTACAAAGCAGAAGGTGCAACCAATGATCACAGCGGCAAATATAACACCATACAGCTTATAAAACAAACTGTTTTTATTTTTTTTCATGACCACTTAGAACCTGAAATACATGAACGGATTGTAGCTCTGCGCACTCATAAAGGCGGTGCACAGTACAAGAAGTGCCATTGCGTAGATCATAACGGCCGCTTTACCGGCCTCATTGTCCGTAAGCTTTTTGCAGAGCATGGCCGGCAGAGGCGTCGCAAAGAGCGCTCCGACGATAATGAGCTTCCAGCTCTCGATAAGGGCAAGTACGCTTAACTTATCGGTCAGTCCTGCCGCTCCGGCACCGAACATCGCCCCGATGGATGAAAACGCGGATGCCATATCGTTTGCGGAGAAGATCACCCAACCGATGATGACAAAAAGCATGGTCAGTGGAAGCGCGACCGCCTTCGGAAGCTTTATATGCGATAAAACGTATTTTTCAAAGAGAAGCAGCAGACCGTAATACAGTCCCCATACTATGAAATTCCATGCGGCTCCGTGCCATAGGCCTGTCAGAAACCACACGATCATGATGTTTCTTATGTGCTTTGCAGCGGACACGCGGTTGCCGCCGAGGGGTATGTACACATACTCCCTGAACCAGCTTCCGAGGGAGATATGCCATCTCCTCCAGAACTCTGTGACGGATGAGCTGATGTATGGATGGTCGAAGTTCTCCCCGATGCGAAAGCCCAGCATACGCCCGAGACCGATAGCCATATCCGAATAGCCCGAAAAATCGAAGTAGATCTGAAGAGTGAAGCATACCGCCGCGATCCAGGCGCCGAGCACCGTGAGGTCTCCTGTGCCCAGCATCTCCACGGTCTCTCCGAGCACATTGGCCAGAAGGACCTTTTTCGCAAGACCGAATGTAAATCTCATCGAGCCCCTTCCGAAGCCCTCGAGACTGATTCTCCTCTTCCTAAGCTGCGCGCTTATGTCCGAGTAGCGAACGATGGGTCCCGCTATGAGCTGGGGGAACATGGCGATATATGCCGCGAAATCAACTATATTTCTCTGCGGCTTTACCTTGCCCCTGTAGACATCTATGACGTAGGAAAGCGCCTGAAATGTGTAGAAGCTTATTCCTATCGGAAGTGCCACCTTTAATTCCGGTATGTCCGCTCCTGTGATATCCCTCACGATACCGGTGAGGAAGCCGCAGTATTTGAAGAAGCCCAGTATCAGCAGGTTCGTGACCACGTTGAAGACGAGCACCTGCTTTTTGTTCGGTGACGACTCCATGATAAGTGCCGAAGCGTAGTTGAGTACTACGGAGTAGAGCATGAGAAGCACATACACCGGCTCGCCCCACGCGTAGAACACCAGCGAGAACATCGCCAGCACCGCGTTCTTGCGCTTAAACGGCACCAGATAGTATACCAGCAGCACCGAGGGCAGAAATATGAATAAAAAAACCAGTCCCGAAAAAACCATATTTTACTTAATCGCCTCTCGTGTCAGTAAACAAGTTTCTTGATCACATCATACCACTCGCCCGAATAAGGAGAGCAGATGTAGAAAGCATATCTTCCGCAGTTGAATACCTGCGCCTTTTCAAGCATGGCTACCTGGTCCGGACCGTAGCCGGTAAAAGCAGTTATCTGGTCGCTCTTCCTCTTTTCAAGTGAGGCGAGGACCTCTTTTGCGCCTTTCTCGTTGCCTGCGTCCACCCACAGAAACTCGTTCACATCCATGGCTCGCTCATTGCCGTAGTAGACGAATGCGGGGTAATCGTTCATGTTCAGGCCGAAATTGCGTTTGACACTCATCTCGTAGGCGCGTTCCCCGCTGAAGCGATCCTGCGTAACATAGGGTTCACAGGCGGAGACTACAGCGTCCGCATCGATGTCTCTCACTTCATCCCGTCCGGTCAGTATATATATCACCGGCACCAGAAGAAGCACCAGCAGTATCTCGGCAGCGATGGTCTTTTTCATTTAGTTCTCCCAAAGCCTCATCTGAATAGCCATGGCCTGAGCCCAGTACAGATGGTATTGCAGGTTGTAATGCGCACCCGAACCGTCGTCGATCTGGAACTGAGGCACGGCCCACAGCGACGCCTTCACATATGTACAGTTCTTCTCCGCCGCTATCTCGCGTATCATCTCATTATAGCGGTCCATGCGGAAATGGTTGTACCAGCGGTAGTAGTAGTTGGGGTTTATGGGCATGATCTCCTGAAGGTAGATCTGCCCGCCGGGATTGATCTCCCTGTATTTGTCAATGAGGGCGCAGTAGTCGTTCTTGAAACGCTGCTCCTCCCACATATAATAACCCATATCGTTGACGCCGAGTATGATGAGCAGCTTGCCGCGATAAAGCCTTGCAGCTCTCTCAAACTCCTCCATCATGTCGTCGCAGTGGCAGGCCCACTTGTAGATGACCTCGTTGTTCGTCAGAAGTCCGGTATCCACCACGCACTGCGCGCGCGAATTGCCCACGATTATGACATCGGAGAACATGCGTCTTATGGCTGCGATATTGTCCGCACTTATGTTGTTTATCTTCCACGGCTCCATGGGCTCGTTCGAGGGTGCTCCCGATGCCAGAAAATCCGCAAATTCAGCCGCTTCTCTATCCCAGTCGATACCGTCGCGATAGTCCGTGCGGGGCGGCTGGGTTGGAGGTTCGGTGGGTGGTTCCGTCTGCGTCTCGGTAGGTTCCTCGGTCGTATCCTTTATATTGATGATTATCACCCCGGGATCGCTTTCTGTGGTCGTCTCCTGCTGAGGCTCCGGTTGCCGGGTCTGAGTTTCCTCAGCCGTGGGTTCTGCCTCCTGCGTCCCCCTCATGGCGGCTACGACGTGTGCCACATCCGCGTTCTCCCTCTCCTTCAGATAGGCGAGAGCGCTCTCATTTACGGTATCCCCCGGCTTCGGTGAGCAGGCACCAAGCAGCAGAGCAGCCGCGATCGGCCATATTATCTTAGTTCTTTTCATATCCGTATTCACTTATGTAGCTGTTGTGGTATCTCGGCTCGAATGACACATCCTCCGAGAACACCTCAGCCATCTCATACGCCCGGGCCTGCCCCGCATCCGCAAATTCTATCTCGGCTATGACGAGTCCCTCGCACTCTCCCGAAAAAACATCGAGCTCGATGACTCTTCCGCCCCCGACTTCATCATGCGTCACAGTTCTTACAGGCTCCTCATCATCCCAGTGGACGATATCCTCTGTATCTATGTAGTACCTGGTCTTTTCGATCCTGATGCCCTTTATGAGCGAGGAGAGTTCGGTGTAATCCTTCTCGGAAATAGGAAGATTCACCTCGGTCCTCTTCAGAAAACCGTTCCCCTTTATCGTAAGGACATACGCGTCATTCTCACGCCTTATCCTGACGACCGGATCTGTCGAAATATACCCCTGCTCCATCCTGACTGACGCGAATCTGTCTATGGCCGCGGGGAGTCTTTTTACCAGAAATTTTCTCTCGATCTCCATTTTCAGTACGATTCTACCTGCCTTGAAAACACAGTACAAAGGAGGGGTATCCCTCCTTTGCCGTTATAATATCACGGAGCTGCCGGCTCCTTATCGTCTACCATCTGCGCGCTCACGATCTTAGGTCCCTCAGGACTGACGACCTCTACGGTGATAACGTAGGTCTTTTTGGCATATTTTTCTGCGTAGAACTTGTTGCCGCCGGTTCCTATCATGGATTTGACCTCCTGAAGCAGCACATCGTTCTCGCTGCGAAGTCCCTTGGATGAGAGCTTGACCACGGTCGTGCCCTTGATCGAGTCTCTGACCTCCTCCTCGGTGAGTGCAGAATTTACCGCGTCCTTCACCTTTTCGGCCAGCTTGTCATCCTTCTCGCGAAACTTCTTCTGCACATATTCCGTGTCGTCGTTTGAAAAGCCGCTCTCTATCTCGGGTATCTGATTTATATACTCGTATGCTGCATCGTAATCGCCCTCATCAAACGCGCTCGCAGCCAAAGACGCGAGCTTCTCCTGTTTGGAAGCTCCGCCGCAGCCGCACAGCAGTGCCGCAGCCGTAATCAGGCATATAACAGTCTTTTTCATATCAACCTCCCGAGCTGAGTGTGTACATACCCAGAAGCCTCTTTATGAGAAGCCAGCTCTCCTTGAGAATCAGGCTTCCGTCATAGTACTCCGCATGAAGCTTCGCGTCCCTGAATACCTGCATGAGCCCTGTGGCAGCCTCCCTTGTCTGAAGAAGCCCGCAAGCCTTCTCGTACGCGTAGAACAGGGCAATGATCTCGAGCGTAGGGCGCCCTGTGTATATCCTCTGATCGAACCTCCTGTCCGTTGTAAACCTGCCGATATATTCAAGCAGATCTCTCTGTATGAAGGTCCTCCCGCTGTTTAAGTCCACGAGCAGCTCATTGTTGTGAGCGCAACCGTTTCTCAGGTCCCTGATAAGCGATATAACCGCACCCGCGATGTAATCCCTGTCTCTGCTCTCGTAATATGATTTGTAAAACTTCGAAAAATCGTAGAAATTCAGCGCCTCGGTGAGCACCCACGCCGGACAGTCGTCGTACGCGAGTATAGGTCTGCACTGATCGTCGCCCTTGTCCAGGGTGAAATACTTCTCGAGCATGCCCTTGGAGAACACCGTGGTCGCGTTGGTCTCTATCTGATGAAGTGCCGACTTGTCCTTCATGAGGAACTGCCTGACTATGTCATATCCGTCGGTCGTACCGTCAGCATCGATATCCACGAGTATCTTCGCCTTGAGTGCCTGCTCCAGATCCAGACACATGATGAGAAGCTCGCGCCTCAGAGCCCTGTCCAGTCTGTACAGCTCGAGCAGGGCTCCGAAATCAAGTCCTATGTATTTGCCGTTTTCGTCCTTGATATAGTTCTTTCTGAAGGCAGCCACACGGAAATAGTTCATCTCGCGCGACAGCATGGCAAGCGCCTCCTCCTCACTCACGTGTTCAAAGGTTATGCCTTGATCCTTCAGCTTCTCTATGATCTGCTGCGGACTCCTCTTCGGCTTTGTTTTTTTATTGCTGGATCTTTCTCCCATGGCACTCTCCGCCGCTTATATACTCTGAAGCTTATCTGCCAAGCTCTGACATTATCCTCTTCGCGATGCCCTCGCCGTCAAGACAGTACTTGTGCAGAAGCTCGAGTGCGGGACCGGACTCGCCGAAGGTATCCTCAACACCGATGCGGCTCATCTTAACGGGGAACTCCTCGCAGAGCACCTCTGCGACTGCGCTCCCGAGTCCGCCGATCACAGAATGCTCCTCAGCAGTAAATATCCTTCCCGTCTTCTTGGCCGCCTCGACTATGATCTTTCTGTCGATGGGCTTGATGGTGTGGATGTTTACAAGCTGAGCACTGATGCCGTTTGCAGCGAGTATATCACAGGCCGTTATGGACTCTGCCACCTCGAGACCCGTGGCGATGATGGTGCAGTCGCTTCCGTCGCGAAGAATCTCTCCCTTGCCTACCTCGAAATGATAATCCGGGCGGTCATTGATGACCGGAACGGCCAGACGGCCGAAACGCAGATAAACAGGTCCCTGCATCATATATGCGGCGCGGACAGCGGCTCTCGCCTCCACATCGTCCGCGGGATTGATTATGGTCATGCCCGGGATTGCTCTCATAAGAGCGATATCCTCGTTGCACTGGTGTGTGGCACCGTCCTCGCCGACAGAGATGCCTGCGTGTGTGGCACCGATCTTTACATTGAGGTGAGGGTAGCCGATGGAGTTTCTTACCTGCTCGTAGGCACGTCCGGCCGCAAACATCGCAAATGATGAGCAGAAGGGAACGAAGCCCATGGTCGAAAGACCTGCTGCGACACCCATCATATTCGCCTCCGCGATACCGCAGTCGATATGTCTGTCGGGGAACTCCTTCTTGAAAACAGCTGTCTGTGTGGCAGCCGCGAGATCCGCGTCAAGCACCAGGAGGTTATCATATTCTTTTCCGAGCTCCACGAGCGCTGCGCCGTAGCTGGCTCTGGTAGCGACCTTTTTTACATCTGACATAATCTCTTCTCCTCCTCGTTAAGCTCGTTCATGGCGATCTCGTACTCCGCGTCGTTCGGCGCCTTGCCGTGCCAGCCGACGCTTCCCTCCATGTAGGATACGCCCTTGCCCTTTAAAGTCTTCATGATGATGGCCGTGGGTCTTTCCTTCTCCTCGCGCGCCTTTGCGAACGCGTCGCGAAGCTGGTCGAAGTCATTGCCGTCGGCAACATTTATAACATTGAAATTGAATGCTTCGAACTTTTTGTCGATCGGATAGGGCGAGTTGACCTCGTCAATGGGGCCGTCGATCTGAAGGCCGTTGTTGTCCACGATGACAACGAGATTCGAAAGCTTTCTGAAACCCGCGAACATGGCAGCCTCCCATACCTGGCCCTCCTCTATCTCGCCGTCGCCGAGAAGAGTGTACACTCTTAAGCTGCTGCCCTTTCTCTTGGCGCCTAAAGCCATGCCGACAGCGGCGCTGATGCCCTGTCCGAGCGAGCCTGAGGACATATCCACACCCGGTGTGTGGCCGAGGCAGGGATGTCCCTGAAGGTTCGAGCCTACATGTCTCAAGGTCTTTAACTCCTCAACGGGGAAATATCCGCGGTTTGCGAGTGCGGAATAGAGTCCGGGCGCTGTATGTCCCTTTGAGAGCACGAAACGGTCTCTCTCGGGATCATCCGGGTGCTTCGGGTCGATATTCATCTCCTCGAAGTAGAGATATGTAAAGAGATCTGCGGCTGAGAGCGATCCGCCCGGGTGCCCGCATTTTGCGGAGTGAACGCCCTCTATGATGCCCTTTCTGACTTGCAGTGCCTTCTTTTGCAGTTCAAGCTTGTCCATAAAAACCTCCTTGTTTTTGCATTAAAGCATACCTGTTCCATACTATAACATAGAACTTAACATTTTTCACCAACAAAATTCGCAAATCAGCAAAAGAATCGCAAAAAATACCTCGGGTGGGGATTCGATGATACGTTAGACCCATAAAAAAAATGTAAAATAAATGTAAATTTACTATTGCGAAATCGTTTCAGATAATGTACTATCAATCAGTAGGAAATACATCACATCCCATCAGGAGGCACTGCATAACATGAAAAAGAAACCGATCATTGCATCTGTAATCATTCTCCTTGTCTTCGGAGCACTGACCATTTTTCTGACCATCTACACTATGGACAGACTTCTGGGAAAGGACGTTGATTTCTATGAGCTCATAGAGAACAACGATCCGTCCTCTATGAAGGGCAAATACGTCTCGCTCCATGTGGACGGCGTTTTAGGCAACTATGCCGAGATGCAGCACAAGATCAACGGCATCATCCCCGCCGGTACCGATCAGTACTATGTGGTCTGGCTCGATAATGACTACGTCATATCACTCAAGGTCAAGAGCAAGGACACCATCAACAAGCTTGAGGAGCTCACCGACGATACTTGGGACTACATCGACGAAAAACGTAACGATCTTCCTGACGGCATCGTGGTCAAGGGTACCATCTCCACCACCAACAGCAAGATAGAGCCCTTCTATAAGGAGGCCCTTCAGAAGCTCGGCGTCCTTGACAGCGATTCCATCACGAAGCCCTACTATCTGACCATCGATATCACCGAGGATCGCACGACTGCATTCCTCGAGGTTGGCTTCTGCCTGCTGATGACACTGGTAGGCCTTATCATGCTGATATCAAATATCAAGAACAGGTATAACTAAGACTGTTTCAGACAGCGAATAAAAAAGATCCTTCGACTCGTATACGCGTTTCGAAGGATCTTTTTCTTTTCATCTACTCTCCCGACGCGAGCTTCTCCCACGCCTGAAGCACCTCGGGGGCCTTCTCGTCTATTATCAGCCCCGCATACGGCCAGTGCACGAAGATCTGTGCCGCATTTATCTTTACCATCTGCTCCACGCCGTAGTTCTTGAATACGTTCACGCGGTCATCTATCCTCTCCTGAAGAGCAGCCTTCACCGCCTCAGTCTGCGACTTGTCGCCTATGCGCAGTATCAGTATCTCCTTCGCGTCCATATTTGTCGCCGGAACATAAAGCACATGCTCCACCGTATCGGGCTCTATGCCGTAGAGATTTCGGATATCGAGGGACTTGCCCTCCTTCATATCCTCCTCACCCGTTATCGACAACGCCTTATTCATAAACTCGGAGATATCTGCTTCGGCGATCTTCTGTGGCCTCAGTATCAGCACAGCCACCGCAGCGATCACCGCAAATACAGCGATCTCCAGCGCTATAAGTGCTCTGTTAGCCTTTTTCATACAAGCACATCCTCCCAGTCGGTCACTACCGCGGTGACATATTTCAGCCAGAGGTTGTAGAATATCTTGTTGAAATGTATGCCATCCGCAAGATATAAAGGCTGCGACACCATCCAGTGCAGGTCGATGTAGGTCACATCCGCGGTCGGACACCAGGCCCGAAGCTGGTCGTCGAACATCCACGACCGAGCCAGATCCTCCCTGGCGGCCGCCACCGCATTGCTCGGAGGCAGGAGCGCGCAGATATATATCTTTACCCCGGGCACCCTCTCACGCAGGAGGTTCACAAGCGCCGCGTACTTTTCGCAATATGACACCGGATCCTCGTGGTCAACATCTCCCAGACCCTTGAAGAATACCACCTTCTCCGGAAATACGGATGCAGCTGCCTCCACATACGGCGTGATCTCCTTGAGCAGAACTCCCCTCTTGAAAAACACCATGCTCTCGGGCACCATACCCTCCGTCACCAGCGCCTGCGTGACCGAATCACCTACGAATACAGTTCCCGAAAGCTTGGAAAGAAGGTTTGCGTGTTCCTCGGAGCTTAACAGGCTGATATTTCCTTCAGCCACCTGAGCGCTCCACGCGGCCATCGCCTCCTCCTTCACCTGCTCCTTCGTTTTCGCGCTCGGTGCAGGCTCGGTTGGTATCTCCTCTGTCGTTGTTTCGATGTCCGGATCCTCATCCGTGACCGGGTTATCGTCTGTCTGCGCCTCCTGTGTCGCAGGCTGTGTGTCCGGCCTGATGGGCTCCTGCGTTATCTGTTCAGGGGTATCGGGTTCCTGCGCGGTCTGCTCCTGCGTAACGGTCTGCGAGGGCTTCGCGGTCTGCTCCCTCTGATAAGCCACCACCTCCTCCACGGCTATTGCCTCCATGGAGGACATATACTCCCTGGCCTCTTTGTATCTGTCCTCCTCCTTTGCACAGCCTGCCGTGAGCATGCATGCGATCAGAGGACCTATGATATAACCTGTTCTTTTCATGATCTTTCACCCATCACTGCTCTATCACCAGTGTAAATGAATTATCCTCCAGAAAAGTATTCCTGCTGTAGCACACCAGGACCTTCCTGTCGCGGTACTGGCTCGCAAGAAGCGTCGCGTCCCCGTCGTAGAACCTCGGGTCGATAAAGGTTATCTCCTCGAAATCGTCCAGAAGATACGGCAGCAGCGCGTTGAAATACGAATCCTTGAATACCAAAAGCTTTCCGGCTCCCTTGTGCGACGTCTTTATCGTCACCTCGCCATAGTTACCGCCCATAAATACCGTGTAAGGGTCGGGTCCGTCCACCGCATCCATGTCGTATATCGTAGTCGTATAACCGGTTTGGCCGGATATTCTGACGAGTATCATGGGCATTCTGTCCGGAACCGGTATGTCGATTGTATCGGTCTTAAGAGCCGTTCCGTACTTTGCCGCGAGAGTTCCGCCAAAACCCCCGCACACCGGCAGGAGCTTATACTCCTTTGCCTCCATACCCCAGAGCTTCATCAGCTCTTTGTAGGCTTCGTATGCGCCCGCGCTCGTCCAGTGGTGATCCGTACGGTAGTACACCTGCGTGCCGCCCTCGTAAGCTTTCAGAAGCGCATCGCGGACATCGCACACATTTACTGAAGATGGAAGCTTATCCGTAAGCTCGGAAAATGCCTCGAGTCTATCCTGCGTGCCCTCCCGCGCATATCCGGGCAGCAGGTCCGAGCAAACATCCGCCGCGGCAGGTACCGCTAAAAGCGTGATATCCTGCCATATATCGCAGGCACGCAGCAGTGCGCTGTACGCGGATGGGAGCTTTTCACCGGGCACCTTCGGCATATCCATCAGGTAACCGTCGGCGCACCTGTACACTCCGCCGTTTTCCCTGTTAAAAGTCGCGCTCTTTACCGCGCAGTACGCGCTCATCAGCGCGTCCCGCCCCGCGACCTGGTCCTTCGCGTACTCCTCGAAGCCCTCCTCGAACCTACCGTCAAGAACCGCTCCGTTTTCCGCTGACGGAAACTGCGCAAGGCTCCTCCTCTCCCTGTCGCTGTATGCGCGGGCGGGGAGAAGTGCGTTTATCAGCGCAAACGCGATCCACACTGCGGGGATCAGATATACACATATCAGTTTGCGGGCGGGATCCTTTTTCCTTCGTCCGCCCTTTTTCACATCAGTCATTTAATACCCCTAAAATCTGAAATACAAAAACGGATTGTACGAATCGTGCACGAGCGCCATAAGGCACAGCACCAGAACCGCCAAAAGCCATGCGACGGTAATATATGCATGCTTTTTGTAAAGGTTCTTTAAGAACCTTCCCGTGCCTTTTAAAACACCGATCAGACACAGTGCGAATGTGACGCCGTAACCCGACAGTATCCTGCCCATGGTCACAGATCCGGCAGCTCCGGCTATGCCCGCGGTCATTGAAAATCCTCCCGCACCGAACATGCCTGCCAGAAACCTCCCCATGCTGCCCATATCGGTGAACGCGAATATCACCCATCCGACGATCACGATAAACATGGTATATATATGCCCTATCACCGGGTGCGCCTCTATCCTGCTGCCCCACACATACTTTTCAAGTACAAGCAGCACACCGTAGTAGACGCCCCACAGCATGAAGTTCCATCCCGCCCCGTGCCAGAAGCCGGTAAGCAGCCACACGATCAGCAGATTTCTTATGTGCTTTTTTACGCCTCCCCTGTTGCCTCCGAGGGGAATGTATACATAGTCGCGAAACCACGAGCTAAGCGTTATATGCCATCTTCTCCAGAAGTCGGTCACAGACTTTGCGGTGTAGGGAGCATTGAAATTCACAGGGAATTTAAAGCCGAACATTTCGCCCAGACCCATTGCCATATCCGAATAGCCCGAGAAATCATAGTAGATCTGCAGCGTAAATGCCGCCGCCCCGATCCAGGTAAAGCCGAAAGACCATTCGCCGCATTCGGATATCATGGTAAAAAGCTGCCCCATCGGATTGGCCAGAAGCACCTTTTTGCCAAGACCTATGATAAAGCGCCACATTCCCCTGCGAAGCTTCGCGCTCGTCACGGGGTGATCGCCCAGCTGGTCCTGCATCTCCTTGTATACCACGATCGGGCCCGCGATAAGCTGCGGAAACATCGTGATATAAAGAGCAAACGAAAGCAGATTCCTCTGCGGCTTGACCCCTCCCCCGGCCACATCGACCACATAGGACAGTGCCTGAAATGTGTAGAAGGATATACCTATCGGAAGAGCGACCTCTATCTCCTCCACCGGGACGATGTGCCCGAGCACACCGGTGAAGAAGCCCGCGTACTTGAACAGGCCCAGCAGGGAAAGATTCGCGGCCACAGCGAGGCCGAGATGGAGCCTGATCAGCTTATTGTCCGCATCGGTTACCGCCGCCTCCTTTGCCCGCCCTATCAACGCGCCGAAGGCATAGTTCATCATGATGGAGAAAAGCATCAGCAGAAGGTATACCGGCTCTCCCCACGCATAGAAAAACAGGCTGGCAACGAGCAGCACCCCGTTCTTAAAAGAAGCGGGGCACAGATAGTACACCAGCCAGAGCGTCGGCAGAAAATATAACAAAAATGTCAGACTTGAAAAAACCATCTGCTACCGGAGCCTCCGACTATAATTCTCTGTTTTATGTTACCACTCGCTGCGCGGGTGATATCATTATCAACTCACCGAGAGTTTTTCGACTATCCCGAGGAGTTTTTCTACCATTGCCGAAAGGTCATCATCCCTCTCACGCCGCGTGTAGGTAAAGACCACATTGTCACCGGCAGACACGCGAAGCGCACCGGAGAACTCCTTTAAAAGGCCGGGTATCAGCTCCGCGTTTAACGAGGCGTCCTTGCCGAAGTATATAGCGCCACGCTTTGCGTCGGCTCTCACCTTCTGTGCTCCTATCCTGCCGGACAGCGCCTTTAAAAGTGCTACCGAGAGCAGGTTCTGTGTCTGAGGCGGTATGTCACCGAAGCGGTCTATAAGCTCGTCCACCATCTCCTCGTAGTCGGTCCTTGATGCGATCATGGTTATCCTCTTGTAGATATCCAGAAGCTCCTTCTCACTCTCGATATACGAATCCGGTATGAACGCATCGATATTTATATCTATAAATGTCTCCTGAGGCTTCTCGGTCTTCTCCTCCTTACCGGAGAGTCGTCCGACCGCCTCCCTTAGCATCTTGCAGTACAGGTCGTATCCGACCGCCTCGAGATGTCCGTGCTGCGCGTGACCGAGCACATTGCCGGCGCCCCTTATCTCCAGATCCTTGAGGGCGATCTTCACGCCGCTTCCGAGCTCGGTGAACTGCCTTATGGCCTCGAGCCTCTGCTGCGCCTCCTCCTTTATTGACTTGTTCTGCCTGTAGAGTATAAATGCGTACGCCGTACGGCTGCTCCTTCCGACCCTTCCCCTCAGCTGATAGAGCTGGGAGAGTCCGAAGCGGTCCGCGTCGTCGATTATTATCGTGTTTACATTGGCGATGTCGAGACCGGTCTCGATGATGGTGGTGGACACCAGCACATCTATCACTCCGTTCACGAAATCGACCATTATCCTTTCGAGCTGTCTCTCACCCATCTGTCCGTGCGCGAAAGCGATGTTCGCGTCTGGCAGCATATCCTTAAGCTCCTGAGCCACGTGGGCTATATTCGTCACGCGGTTGTATACATAATACACCTGTCCGCCCCGCGAGAGCTCCCTCACTATCGCCTCGCGCACAAGCTCCTTGGTGTGCTCGCAGACATAGGTCTGTATGGGCAGCCTGTCCGTGGGCGCCTGCTCCATGACCGACATGTCGCGCACCCCGATAAGACTCATATGGAGGGTCCTCGGTATGGGTGTCGCCGTCATGGTGATGACATCCACCTCATTTTTGAGTTGCTTGATCTTTTCCTTGTGCGCTACCCCGAATCTTTGCTCCTCGTCGATCATCAGAAGGCCAAGATCCTTAAACTGCACATCCTTCGACAAAAGCCTGTGCGTACCAATAACTATATCCGCCCTGCCCGTCCTTATATCTGTGAGTGCCTGCTTCATCTGCGCCGGAGTGCAGAAACGGCTCAGCATCACGACATGCACCGGATAGTCTCCGATGCGCTGTGTAAATGTATTGTAATGCTGCTGCGCGAGTATGGTCGTGGGCACCAGATACGCGGACTGCTTTCCGTCCTGCGCCGCCTTGAAGGCAGCTCTTAACGCTATCTCAGTCTTTCCGAAGCCCACGTCCGCGCAGATGAGCCTGTCCATTATCCGGTCGCTCTCCATGTCGGCCTTCACCTGGGCAATGACCTTCAGCTGGTCATCAGTCTCCTCGTACGGAAATGCCTCCTCGAACTCCCTCTGCCACAGTGTGTCGGGTCCGAAGCGGTAGCCCTTCTTGTTCATTCTCGCGGCATAGAGCTCCACGAGCTCCTCGGCTGTCTTCTCGACACCGGCCTTCACCCTGGCCTTGGTCTTCTTCCACTCACTTCCGTACAGGGAGCTGAGCTTCACATTCTCCCTTGAGGAGTCGCCGTACTTCTGTATGTACTCGAACTGCGTCGCGGGTATGAAAAGACTTGAATCGTCGCCGTATTCGATCTTTATGTAATCTCTCCAGTTGTGGTCGGAGAATTTTCTCTCGATGCCCCTGAAGATACCTATTCCGTAATTCTCGTGTACAACATAATCGCCCACGGTCAGGTCATCGAGGCTGTTCAGGCCCCTGCCCTTGTGCCTCACCGAGGCGCTCTTCGTGCTCCTTCTTCCGGATATATCCGCCTCCGCGAGCACTATAAATTTGATCTGCGGATAGTTAAAACCTCCCCGAAGAGAACCGGTCCTGATCATTACCTGACCGGGCAATACCTCCTCATCGGACTGCGAATAGAACGCGTCCAGCTCATAGTCCTGCAGATAACCGGCCATTCTTGCGGCCTTTGTCCGGCTCGCATAAAGTATTATGACTCTGTATTTCTCCCTGCGCCATTTCTGCAGGTCATGTATCAGCAGCGTGATATTGTCCTTATAGGTCACAGCGGATGACGCGCCGAGGTCGTACACCGACTTCACTGCCACCGCCTTCGCGCGGGTCGCCAGTCCCGTCAGAAGCACGGTATCCCTCTCCTTAAGAAGAGCGAACACCTCACGGGGCTCGAATATCATCCGTCCCTGACCCTTAAGCATATATCCGCCCGAGAGCCTGAATGCGGCGCTCCCGGTGAATTCCGCGAATACATTGTCGCCGAACTCGGACATCGAATCGGGCTCCGACGCAAAGATAATGGTATCCTGCGGCATGCACTCGATCAGGGAGCAGCCCTTCTCCCCGAAATAGTTCATAAAGGGAAGCAGGTCATCGGCTCCGATCCCTGAGTCATCCGCCACCTCGCCCACCGAGTTCTTAAGGTTCAGCGCGGCCTCGTAGTTTCCATCCTTTTTGAAGGCTTCGTAGGCTTTCTCGTACTCCGACTTTATCTTCTTTAGTCCCATCTCGCGCACAGCCGTGTTCATCACGAACTCGCTTGCGGGATAGATATTTATGCTCTCAAGCCTGTCTATGGACCTCTGACTTCCCGCGTCGTAATATTTTATGCTGTCGACCTCGTTGTCGAAAAGGTCGATACGGATGGGGTTTTCCTCGGTGAAGGGGTAGATGTCTATGATGCTTCCCCTCATGGCGAACTGCCCCTGCTCTGACGCGGTCTCACGTCTCTCGTATCCCATGGTCACGAGCTCATGCGCCATCTTGTCCATATCCACGACACCGGCTTCGCTCACACAAAACGAGTGCCTCTTCCAGGAATCAAGACCGGGCAGCACGTTCATCAGCCCTTCCATGCTTACGACTATCGTCCCGCCTTCATCCTCACATATGGCCTTCGTCACGCGAAGCCTCTGCCCCGCCTGAAGTCTCCCCCTCACATCCGCCTGATAAAAAATCAGGTCCTTACAAGGGTAATAATATACCTTATCATCAAAAGCAGCGCAATCCTCATACATTTCTCTGGCGGCCTGCTCGCTTCCCGCGCACACCAGCCTCCATCTGCGGTCTTTGCCCAGCTCATGAATGATATGTGCCTTCTGTGTGGGCACACAGCCACCTGCCTGAACAGGAAACCTGCCTACCTTTATATCCTCCGTAAGACTTCTCGCGGATGCGAGCTCCGACAACGGAATACGAAAAAGATCCATGCTCATCCCTGTAAAGCTTCTCCCATGCCCTGTTACCGGGTACTAATCCTTCTTCCTGTTGTAAACATTCATGGCCTCATCCGGGCCCTTGGTGATCATCACCTTCACCGCAGCGCACGCGTCCACCACGCCGTCCTTTATCACCGGCCACTCCTCCTGCGGGAAATGCCCCAGCACATAGTCGGCCAGATCCATTCTTGGAGGCTTCTCACCCACACCGAACTTCACCCTGCAAAAAGAGTCTCCCACAGCCGCTATTATGCTCTTTAAGCCGTTGTGACCTCCGGCGCTGCCCTTCTTCCTGATGCGAAGCTGCCCCACGGGGAGGCTCACATCGTCGTGGATTATTATGATGTCCTCAGCCGGATCCACCTTATAGTATCCGACCAGCTCACGCACCGACTCACCCGACAGATTCATGTAGGTCTGGGGCTTGGCAAGGACCACCTTCACTCCGTCGATCACGCCCGTGCCGATCAGAGCCCTGTGCTTGTAGGTCATCACTCCAATGTTGTACTCACTCGCCAGCCTGTCTATAACATCAAAGCCTATGTTATGCCTCGTTCCCGTGTACTTCTCCTCCGGGTTGCCGAGGCCGATTATTATCTTCATGTCTGCCTCCCGACGCAGATACTCTAAAAACCGCGTCCCGGGTAATTCTACCCGAAACGCGGTCATATTTCAATAGTCCTTTTTATCATTCCTGCGCTGTGGCCGTCAGTCTACTCGTGATGCTCCATCTTTTCTATCCTTTTCACCTCAGCTATGACCTTCGCCTCCCAGTCATCATCCTGCGCGTCAAGACGGTATACGTTGAAGCCGTAGGTTCTGCCCTGCACCGCTACGATCTCCTCATCGTCGATGTGCAGAGATATCCTGTACTTGCTGGGCATCTTGTTGGGAAGTGTGTCCCTTTTTCCCCTCTGCACCTCATCCATATGCCTCTGCCCATTGACTATACCGTCGAATTTCACATGATAATGCTTAAACAGCCTTCTGATATACTTTTCAGTCCTGAACGACGATGTGTAGACCCAAACTTCATATCCCATCTCCTGAAGCTTAGGGATCAGTCTGGCTGCGCCGAGCCTCAGTCTCTCCTTGTATATCAGGCAAAAAGGCCAGGAAAGCTGCGGCTCAACCTTGTGATCCTTCGGGTCCACGAACAGGACCTCGTCGAGGTCAAAGGATACACGCATTTTCCCTGATAGTTCGATCATTCGCTCCTCCACCCCTTAACTATGCCGACTACCTGCTCTGCCCAGTCGGAGTTTTTATCGATATCGGTCTGCGTGAAATCCGAGCTCCCGGGATGGGATACCACCACTCCTGCCAGGTCGACATGAACGCTTTCCTTGTAGCTGTCGAAAAGGCTGTGGATTATCTCCTTCTGCCTTTTGGACTTTCTTTCGCCGAAGCCGTTTATCATCCCATCGGGTTCAGCCTTGTATGCCTTAAACAGTGTACGCAGATACTCCTCCGAGCGGTAGCCGGATGTATATACCCATACATCATAACCCTTTTCCTTAAAAGCCCTGAACACCTTCGGCACGCCATTGCGGATCCGCTCCGTGTAATGCCTTCTCTTGAAGAAGGACAGCGGCTTCTCAGCCTCTGAAGGGTCAGCGGCAAAAACCACCTCGTCCAGATCGAAGGATACCAGTTTTTCGCCCCTGCACAGCTCACGCATCCTGTTAAGATCGCTCTTATGGACGAGGTTCACCACCTGGGCATTGATCTTCTCAAGTCCCATCTGCTTCGCCGCAGCCCACCGGTGATGTCCGTTTATCAGCATATACCCCTTCGGAAGCATCTTCTCGACTATCACGGGCTCCTCAAACTGGATACCCATGACGGGCGGGCTGTTGCGTATTATATCCTTGTATCTGCCGATGATCTCCATATTCGGACCTATCTCGGGGACGGAGAACTCGTCGTCCGGGTTGGGGTGCATGACCAGAGGCGACAGCTCCTTTCTGAACATTCTTTCAAGGTGTCCGGCCTTTACGGGCTTACAGCTGTCCCTGTATCCGGCCACCTCATCAAACACCTCCTGCATAAAAGAGTTGGGTACTACCGCCATAACATCTCCCCCTTAGGCGCCGGCTTATACAGCGCTCCTTTTGTAAAAAGAGCCCATCAAAATGACGGGCTCTTTATCAGTTTACATTCCGTACCTTGCGCTCTTTTCGACTACTATCTTCACCTCTTCGGGTGTGCCGATGTAGCTTGTATTAGCGCGTATGGTGTCGCGGCTCTCAACAATGCAGTTCTCTATGACTGTGTTGTCTCCCACATATACATCGTTCAGAATGATGGAATTCCTGATGACGCAGTTACTGCCGATGAATGCGCTCTTGAAGATCACCGAATTCTCCACGGTACCATTGATGATCGAACCTGAGGAGATAAGGCTGTTCTTTACGGAAGAGCCGGGGTTATACTTCGCAGGCGGAAGGTCATCGACCTTGGAGAATATGTTCGGATACTCTTTGAAGAAGTAGTTGCGGATCTCGGGCTTTAAGAAATCCATATTCGTAGCGTAGTATGCATCAACACTCGAAATGCTGTTCCAGTATCCGTCGAGCATGTAAGCATATATGTGCTTCAGATTCTTATAACGGATAAGGATGTCATTTACGAAGTCGTAGCGATCCTCCTGAGCGCATCTCTCGATGAGCTCGATGAGGAGACGACGTCTTATGATGTAGATACCGCAGGAAACGGTATTGTAGCTGCCGACCATGGGCTTCTCCTCGAAGTCCACGATCCTGCCGTCGGAATCCGTCTTTACAAGACCGAAACGTGTCAGATCGGTACCCTCAGGCATCTCCTTGCACACTACGGTGATATCCGCCTTTTTGTCGATATGGTACTCAAGTACCTTATTGTAATCGATCTTGTAAACAGCATCACCGCTTGCGATCACCACATAAGGCTCGTGGCTGGTCTTTAAAAAGTGAAGGTTCTGCGCAATGGAATCGGCTGTTCCTCTGAACCAGCTGGAGTTGCTTGCGGTGATGGTGGGTGTGAACAGGAACATTCCGCCCTGCTTGCGGCCGAAGTTCCACCACTTGCTTGAGCTTAAGTGCTCGTTAAGCGATCTCGAGTTGTACTGTGTGAGCACAGCAACCTTGCCGATGTTTGAATTCGTCATGTTGCTGAGTGCAAAATCAATGGCTCTGTAGCTTCCGGCGATGGGCATGGCCGCGATCGCTCTCTTGTCAGACAGCTCCTTCATTCTCTTGTTATTGCCGCCGGCTAAGATAATTCCTATCGCTCTCATTCTTTACCACCTGCCTTTATGATATATCCGCCGCTTGCAAGATTACCGTCCGGATAATCTGCGGCTTCTGTAACACCCGAAATGGCTACATTGAGTCCTATGGTCACGCTCTCCGGTATAACGGAATTCTCTCCGACAGTGACGAGATCGGCAGCATATACCTTCTTGTCGAACTGGCTGGGAGCATACTCGCCCACTCCGAGGACTGCGTTCTTACCCACCTTGCAATTCTCCGCTATGATGGACTTATAGACCTGTGCACCCTCCCCGATTACGGTATTCTGCATGATGATGGAGTCTCTGATCACTGAACCGGCACCTATCACTACGCCGGAGCCTATGACTGAGTTGTACACCTCACCGTAGACCTCACTGCCCTCACCTATGATGGCGCGCTCGATCTTTGCGTTCTCTCCGATATACTGCGGCTGAAGTGCGTCTGTCTTCGTGTAGATCTTCCAGAACTCTTCATAGAGATTGAATACAGGTATAATGTCGATAAGCTCCATATTGGCCTCCCAATATGACTTGAGCGTTCCGACATCCTTCCAGTAACCGTTGAA